>JAEUJP010000885.1 GCA_016793725.1 Myxococcaceae bacterium
CATGTCGTCGGGCACGTGCGTGCGCAGCCCGGTGCAGCAGATCGTCGAGCCGAGCATCGGCCTCGTCTCGGCGCCGAGCCAGCAGTGCTCGCAGGCGGGCTACGCCGACCTGCACATGCACCTGTTCGGCGACATCGCGCACGGCGGCGGCATGTTGGCGGGGCACCCGTGCCCGCGCAACGCGACGACGTATTGTTCAGAGGCGTTCGCGGGGCCGCTGTCGCCGGGCGGCTGCGGCACGTCGTACTGCAACGCGTCGCTCGACGTGAACGCGGCGCTGAGCGCCTGCTACGGCACGAACCAGGACATGGTGACGAAGGGGGGCGCTCCGCTGCCGGCGCCGAGCTGCCCGGCGTGGCTGCCGAACTGCGGCAACAAGCTCTTTCACGGTGACCACACCATCTTCGACGACGCGGTGGGCGCGGTGGGCACGCTCGACGGCGCGGGCGATTCACAGATGGGCGCGCCTGCGTTCAGCGGCTGGCCGCAGTGGACGTCGACGACCCACCAGCAGAACTACTACAAGTGGCTCGAGCGGGCGTGGCGGGGCGGTCTGCGGCTCATCGTGCAGATGGCGGTGACGAACACGGCGCTCTGCATCACGAACAAACACCTGAGCGGCGTCGACTGTACCGACTCGATGGCGTTCGCAGATCAGCAGCTGCAGGCGGCGTACGACTTCGAGAACTTCATCGATCTGAAGGTCGGCAACGGGGTCGACACGAACAGCGGCTGGTTCCGCATCGTGAAGACGCCGGCTGAAGCGCGGGCGATTCTGCAGCAGGGCAAGCTCGCGGTGGTGCTGGGCATCGAGGTCGACAACCTCTTCAACTGCACTTTCCCCCGGGAGCAGTGCACGTTCAGCGCGAACGACACGGTGGTGGCGTGCACGTTCTCGCCCGAGACGCTGAAGTGCAAAGACCCGAACGCGCCGAACAAGACGTCGGCGCAGTACGTTCGCGATCAGGTCGACCGCTACTACGACGTGTGGGGCGTGCGGCACATGTTCCCGATTCACAACTTCGACAACAGCTTCGGCGGCGCGGCGACGTGGCAAGACGTCATCGAAGTCGGCAACCGGTGGGTCGAGGGGCACTGGTACAACTCGCGTGACTGCTCGGCCGAGGGGTACTCGTACAAGCTGGGCTCCGAGGGCACGTCGGTGCAGTCGCTGATGAGCCTGTTCGGGTTCGGTCAGCTGTCGACGGTGCCGTACCACCCCGAGGCGGCGAGCTGTAACGCGTTCGGCCTGTTCCCGCTGGGGCGCACGCTGGTCGACCAGATGATGCGGCGCGGCATGATCATCGACGTCGACCACATGTCGTCGCGCTCGTTCGACGACACGGTGGCGCTGGCCGAGCAGTTCCGCGCGGGCGGCTACCCGCTCGCGGCGAGCCACGCGCTCTTCTCGGAGCTGCACGTGCCGCAGATTCGGCACGAGCGCATGCGCACGCCGTCGCAGGTCGCCAAGCTGAAGTCGCTCGGCGGCATGGTGGGCGTGATGTTGAAAGACGACACGCTCGATCGCGGCAGCCGCGGCGAGCGCAGCACGCTGGACTATGCGGGCACTCCGGTGGTCGACGACTGCCGGCACTCGTCGAAGACGTTCGCGCAGGCGCTGGCGTTCGCGACCGACAAGATCGGCGCGTCGGGCACGGGCAGCGACTTCGACGGCGTGGCGGGGCACTTCGGGCCGCGGTTCGGGTCTGACTCGTGCGGCGGCAACGCGGGCGAGCGCAGCACGCAGCTGCGCACGGGCACGAAGCTCGGCTACCCGTTCACGCTGGCGCCGTTCGGCACGTTCGAGCAGCAGCAGAGCGGCACGCGGTCGTTCGACTACAACACGTCGGGCTTCGCGCACGTCGGCCTCTTCCCCGACTTCATGAAGGACCTCGAGACGGTCGGGCTCGAGCCGAAGCACAGAGACCCGCTGTTCCGCTCGGCCGACGCGTACATTCGCATGTGGGAGCGCGCCGAAAACCGGCCCATCACCCCCACGTGCGCGTGCGGCGCCGACGGCGGCGAGACGTGCGTCATCGTGCTGCCCGACGGCGGCGTGACGTCGGTCGACGGCGGCGTGGTGCTCTTGCCCGACGGCGGCACGAGCGGCGCCGGCGGTGGCTCGGGCAGCGGCTCGGGCGGCGGCAGCGGCACGGCCGGCAGCGGCGGCACCGCGGGCGGCAACGGCTCGGCGGGCAGCGGCGGCACGGCAGGCGGTGACGGTGCGGCAGGCAACGGCAGCGCGGGCAACGGCAGCGCGGGCAACGGGTCGGCCGGCAGCGGCGGCACGGCCGGCAACGGCGGCGAGGGGCCGGCGAAGGGCTGCGGGTGCTCGAGCCCGGGCGCGCCAGTGCTGCTGATGCTCGTCGGTCTGATGCGACGCCGGCGCCGTCTGACGTCGTGACGGAATCGTGAGGGCTCGCCCGAGGTGGGGCGATGACCCTGAAGGCACGGGCGCCCCGCTTGTAACCAGAGCCCGACCGTTGCGTACTGGCCGACATGCCGAGCTCCTCGTCACTCACCGCGGTGCTGCTCCTGCTCGCCTGTGGGGCGACCCCGAAGGTGACCGACGGAGGTTCGGTTTCCCCTGGCACCACCCAGCCCGAGCTCCAGGCGTTCGCCGAGTCGGGCGCGTACACCGGGTGGAAGGCCGAACCCGCGGCGCACACGTCGGCGGGGCCCCACGGCGAGGTGCGCACCTTCGTCAACGACACGCTCTACACCTCGATGAAGGCGGGCAACACCACCCACCCCAACGGCAGCGTCGCGGTGAAAGAGCTGTACTCGGGAGGCTCCATCAGCGGCTGGGCGGTCGACGTGAAGCGAGATGATGGGCAGTGGGTCTTCTACGAAGGGTTCAAGCCGGCGCTGAACCAGTACTACTTCGTCGGCGGCGGCAACCTCTGCGCGAACTGTCATCAGGGCGGCGTCGACTTCGTGCTGCTGCTGGCGAGCGCGCTGCCGTGAGCTCGGCGCCGCTCGAGCCACGAGACCTCGATGCGCTCCGCGCTGCGCGTCGTCATCTTGCTCGCCGGCTGTGCCTCGCTCATGAACGCGTGCCGTGAGCGCGCTGCCTGGCGCTCGGCAATCGACAACACGCTCGAACGGGGGTAGCCGAGCAGTGATGGGGCGGGTCTCGCGACGCGTGGTGGTGGTGGGGTCGGGGCCGAACGGGCTGACGGCGGCGGCGTACCTCGCGCGGGCGGGGCTCGACGTGACGGTGCTCGAGGGGCACCCGACGCTCGGCGGCGGCGCGCGCACCAGCGCGCTGACCCAAGACGGCACGCTGCACGACCACTGCTCGGCGGTGCTCCCGCTGGCGGCCGCGAGCCCGGCGTTTCGCGAGCTCGAGCTCGAGCGGCACGGGCTCGAGTGGTGTGCGCCCGAGATAGACCTCGTGCACCCGCTCGACGACGGCAGCGCGGGCGTGCTGCGCCACGACCTCGACGCGACGCTGAAGGGCCTGGGCGCCGACGCCGGGGTCTGGCGGCGAATGATGGCGGGCCCGGCGGCGTCGTTCGCCGAGCTGGTCGCCGAGGTGCTGCGGCCCGTCGCGCACGTGCCGGCGCACCCGCTGCTGCTCGCGCGCTTCGGCCTCGACGCGGCGCTGCCGGCCACGTGGCATGCGCGGCGGTTTCGCACGCAACAGGCCCGCGCGCTCTTCGGCGGCATCGCCGCGCACACCATGCACCGGCTCGACGTGCCCTCGTCGGCCGCGATCGCGGTGATTCTGGGGGCGGCGAGCCACGCCGTCGGCTGGGTGGTGCCGCGCGGAGGCGCCCAGGCGGTGACCGACGCGCTGGCGGCGGTCATTCGCGCCCACGGCGGGCGCCTCGAGACCTCGCGCCCGGTTCGCGCGCTGAGAGACGTCGGCACCTTCGACGCCCTCGTGCTCAACACCTCGCCCCGCGGCGCAGCGGCCATTCTCGGCGACGCGCTGGCGCCTGCCGTGCGCGACGAGCTGTTGGCCTTCGCGCACGGGCCGGCCGGCTACAAGGTCGACTTCGCCGTTCACGGCGGTGTGCCCTGGGCGAACCCCGACGCCCGCCGCGCCGGCACGGTGCACCTGGGTGGCACCTTCGAAGAGGTGCACCGCGCCGAGCTCGACGTCGTCGAGGGCCAAATGCCCGAGCGGCCGTTCGTGCTGGTCGGGCAGCAGTCGCTCGCCGACGGCACACGCGCGCGCGGCTCGCTTCACCCGGTGTGGAGCTACGCGCACGTGCCGAACGGCTTCTCGGGCGACGCCACCCAGGCGATCATTCGGCAGATCGAGCGCTTCGCCCCCGGCTTTCGCGAGCGCATCGTGGCGATGTCGGTTCGCCGCACGCTCGAGCTCGAGGCCTACAACCCGAACTTCGTCGGCGGCGACATTCTCACCGGCGCCAACACGCCGCTGCAGGTGGTGGCCCGCCCCCGGCTCGCGCTCGACCCGTACGCGCTCGGGGTGCCGGGGGTGTACCTCTGCTCGGCGGCGACACCTCCGGGCGCGGGCGTGCACGGCATGGCGGGGCGCGAGGTGGCGGCGCGCATCACGAGGCAGCTGGGGCTCAGCGGTTGACGCCCGTCAGAGAACCGGCGGGTACACGGCTCACCCCCGCGAAGAAGTGACCCCCCCACGGCCCCGTGAATTCGAGCGGCTGCGCGAGCGGCGCGGCAGGCCTTCGCCTTGCAGCCGACCGCCCCGTCATGGATTCGTCTTCGACGCGGCTCGATACGGTGAAGTGGTGGCGCGGGCGGCAAGAGCTCGATGCGCGCAAGGCGCACAGCGACGCCCAGGCCGAAGAGCAGCAGGCGAGAGCGCGAGAGCAGCAGCTCCGCGAGGCGCTGGCGAAAGAGACGCGCGCGCAGGGCAACTCGGCGCTCTGGGAGCTGTCGGACCTGAGCCGCGCCGCCGAAGAGAAGAAGCTGAAGGCCGCTGCCGAGGTGACCGCGAAGGCGGCGAAGCGCACCGGTGAGAAGCACGCGCTGCACGTCGTGGCCCACCAGAAGCTGAAAGCGGTCGAGAAGGTCGTCGAGTCGTTGATCGAAGAGGCCCGTCAGGAGTCTGCGCGGAAAGAGATGCGCGACCTCGACGAGCTGGCCGTGCTGCGGTTCGCGCGCTGAGAAAAAAAGGGGACAGGCTACTTTTTTGCGCAACCTCGCGGGCGACGTCGCCGAGCTTCGACCCTCGAGCGTGTCCCGTTGGCGTTGCGCAAAAAAGTAGCCTGTCCCCTTTTTTTCTCAGCGCGCTTCGTCGTTCTCTTCAGCCGCCATCGGCAGCTTCACCGAAAACGTCGTGCCCTTCTCACCGGTCGTGAACGAGATGTTCCCGCCCATGCCCTGCACGAGCTGCAAGCAGAGGTAGAGCCCGAGGCCGGTCGCGGCGCCCGCCGGCTTCGTGGTGAAGAACGGCTCGAAGATGCGCCCCTGCAGCTCGGCCGGTATGCCGGGGCCCTCGTCGACGACCTCGATGATGACCGAGCCGTCATCGGCGTGCGCGGCGCCGTTCAGCACCATGCGCCCCTTGCCGCCCATCGCGTCGAGCCCGTTCTGCATCAGGTTCAAGAGCACCTGCGCGAGCCCGCTCACCGAGCCGTTCACCAGCGGCAGCGAGCGCCCGTCCCACTCCACGTTGGCGCGGTGACGGTTCACCCCGCGAAACAACGTCAGCGCGTTGCGAACCGCGGTCGCAGGGTCGAACAACGCCGCCGTCTCGGAGCTGCCCTTGCTGCTGCCCTTCAGCGCGTCGACGATCGACACGAGCCGCTTCACGCCCGACTCGCAGTCTTCGACCATCGACTGCATCTCGGTCAGCGTGGCTTTGGGGATGTTCGCCTCGAGCAGCTCGAGCTCTTCGCGCAGCGCGCCCAGGTTCGTCGTCAGGTAGCTCAGCGGGTTGTTCAGCTCGTGCCCGACGCCCGCCGTCAGCCGCCCCATGATGGCGAGCCGCTCGTTGTGGGTCGCCGCGTCGATGGCGCGCTGCCGCTCGGCCCTCAGCTTCACTGCCGCCGTCACGTCGCGAAACACGACGCGCGTCACGTCGTCGGCGGCCTGGTGCGCCGCCACGCTGCACGTGCGCTCGGCTCCGTCGGCGCGCTTCACCTGAACCTCGACCGGCGCCTTCGCGGCCAGAATGTGCGCGCGGTCGGCGTCGCCCAGCCACTGCTGCCAGCTGAGGCCCACGAGCCCCTCGGGCCCGAGACCGAACACCTCTCTCGTGCCACCCCCGGCCAGCCGCACCAGGCCGTGCGGGCCGAGCTCGAGCACCGCGTCGGGCAGGTTCTGCAGCAGCGTGCCGAAGCGGTCGCGCTCGGCGGTGATGCGCTCGTCGCGGAGCTTCTGCTCGAGCAACAGCCCCAACATCTCGGCGAGCTGCAAGAGCACGCGCGCCTCGGCCTCCGACAGCACCGACTCGGGGCCACACGCGTAGAAGACACCGCGCATGCCGGCGCTGCCGCTCAGGGGCACCGCCACCGCGGCGAGCACGGGCAGCTGCGGGTACGCG
>JAEUJP010000017.1 GCA_016793725.1 Myxococcaceae bacterium
AGGCCGCCCGACGTGCCGCCCGCGGTCGCCGCCCCGCCCGCGGTGCCACCCGCAGTCGCGACGCCTCCCGATGTGCCGCCCGCGGTCGCCGCACCGCCCGCGTTGCCACCCGCAGTCGCGACGCCTCCCGACGTGCCGCCCGCGGTCGCCGCGCCACCGGCGGTGGCCGAGCCGCCCCCGGCGGAGCTGCTGCCGGTCTCGCACCGCCCGCTCACGCAGACCAGGCCGGTGGGGCAGTTCGAGTCGACACTGCAGGGCGGAAAAGACGTATTCGGGAAGCAGCCTGCGAACAACAACAGTCCCCAGAGTCGGCGCACGGGGTGACTATGCCACTGCTGCGACATTTTCCGACGCGCGGACTCCTCACGGCGCATGAAGCGCGCCCTCGTTCTCGCCCTCGCCGTGGCTGCTACCGCCTGTGACCGCTGCTCCGAGAAGGTGTCGCTGACCGAGGCGCGCGTTCGGTTCGACGCCCGCGCCCTGACGCTCGGGCCGACCTGGGTGGGCGACGCCGTCGAAGAGACCGTCGTCATTCGCAGCGACTCGAAGCAGGCCATCAGCGTTCGCCTCGACGTCGAAGGCCCGTTCACCGTCGCTCCGAGCGGCGTCGAGCTGCCGGCCGGCGGCTCGGCCGGGCTCACCGTGCGCTTCCCCGCCGCCAGGGCCGGCACCTT
This sequence comes from Myxococcaceae bacterium, assembly GCA_016793725.1. Taxonomy (GTDB): domain Bacteria; phylum Myxococcota; class Myxococcia; order Myxococcales; family Myxococcaceae; genus Xiheicaenimonas; species Xiheicaenimonas phototrophica. The sequence goes on from JAEUJP010000017.1 coordinate 675, forward strand.
CACGGGCCGGCTGCTCGCCGCCGGCCTCGACGCCGAGGTGCAGCTCACCGGCATCGCCGAGGCGCTCGGCACCTGCACCGCCACCTCGGCGTGCTCGACGTCTGCGTTCGACAAGGCCGCGCGCGCCTGCGTCGCCACGCCCGCCGCCGACGGCACCGCCTGCGCCGTCAGCAACGCGTGCATGCAGTCGGGCACCTGCCAGGCCGGCGCCTGCCGCGAGACGCCGCGCTCGTGCCCGGCGCCGGCCGATGCCTGCCAGACCGCGTTCTGCGACCTCGAGACCCTGCCGCTGATGTACGTGGCGGCCCGGGACTCGGGCGAGGTCACCGAGGTGAACCTGAGCACGTTCTGTGCCGGCCGCCGGTTTTCGCCCGGCCTCTCGCCGCAGGCGCTCGTGGTGTCGGGCGACGGCAGCGAGCTGTTCGTCGACCGCGTGGACCGGGCTCATCACCGACGAGGTGATGGGCGCGACCGGCGGCTTCGGGCTCGCGCTGTCGCCCGACGGGGCGCAGCTGTTCATGACGCGCGCGACCTCGGGCAACGTCGCCCGCATCGATCGCGCCTCGCGCACCGTGCTCGGGTTTCTCAACACCGGCGGCACGCCCCGGCGCGTCGGCTTCTCGTCGAACGGCCGCGTCGCCGTCATCACCAACGAGGGCGGCTGGGTCGATCTGGTGCGGTAACGCTCGGGGTCGCATGGCCTCCGGCCTGATGCCTGGGCGCCGTTTCAGGACCGCGCCGACTCGGGACGTGCGCTGCGCCTCGGCGCGCTGAAGAGACTGCATCGCGTGGGCGCGCCGGCCATCGCGGATGCGGCGGTCGGTTGCTCGCGAGGTCGCCCTCATGGGCCCCGGTTGCCCGGGTGTGTCCCACGTTGTGGCCAAAGCACCAATTTTGGTGCTTTGCCGCACATACGGGACACACCCAAAACGCCGCGGGGGTCGGAGTGACTCCAGACGGGGAGAAGCCCGTCGTCGCCCGTCGGCCAGCGCGTCATGCGCGGGCAGGTCAGCCCGAAGGGCGGCGAAGCCGCGCCGCCAGGCGCTGACCGGAGCAGGCCCGCCGGTCGAAACATCCGCCACTCTAGATCCTCCGCCGCCCCCATTCGTTCATCGGCCGTTCACCACCGCCCCGGAGGCCCCACATGCGAAAAGCCCTGTTGTCTGCCGTACTTGCCGCCCTCGCCGTCACGGCCTGCGCCAACCAGAAGCGCCTCACCGACCCCGTTCAGCACTCCACCAGGCGCAGCCGCCAGCTCATGGTGCTCGCCGCTCAAGAGGCCCGGCACATTCCCGACGCCGACACCCGCCTCACCCGCCAGCTCAACATCGCCAACCAGATTCTCGTCTCGTACGGCACCGACGGCGTCTCCGACGCCCTTCGCCAGGCCACCGACACCCTCAACACCAGCGGCCCCCAGCTCACCGGCCACGCCGTGCTCGCCGGCTGGGTCAGCGTCGCCCAGCTCTCGCGCGCCGCCAAAGACCAGACGCTCGCCACCCAGGCCGCGACCCGCGCCGTCACCGAGCTCGAGCGCATGCCCGACCCCGCCGAGCGCTGCGACTACGTGATGGGCGTCGCCGAAGAGATGGCCCACACCCTCGGGCCCGACTCGGCCATCGCCATTCTCGAGAAGAGCGGCAACTGGGCGAGCTCCATCGTCGCCGACAGCACCCGGCGCTCCGCCCGCCTCGCCTTCGCCAGCGCCCTGTTCAACCTCGAAGACTACGAGGGTGGCGCCGCCATGCTGCGCAAAGAAGGCGACGCGCTGTGGAGCTCCGACGCGATGGTCGCCCTCGCCGCCCCGACGACCTTCTTCGCGGCAGCCCACCGCGGGCAGCAGCCCGTCGGCGTTCAGTTCGCGGCCGAGGCGCCCGTCGAGGCACAGATGGCGCGCGACGCGTACGCGCCCCCTCCTGCGCCGAGCCAGGCGTACGGCAAGTCGCTCAGCTTCGACAGCGTGTTCGAGGGCCGCACCAGCTCGACGGCGAAGTAGTCGAGCTCAGGCGAGCAGGCCCGACAGCCCGCCGTTACCGGCGTCGAGATCACCGAACCGCGTGATGTCGTTCACGCCCATGTACTGGGCCATGCTGACGAGCAGCCGGTGATGAAACGCGCCGCCCGCCTGAATCACGCGGCCGGTGCGCACGCCCTTCGCGCCGCCGCCCGCGACGATGAACGGCACGTTGTCGAAGTTGTGCGCGCCCGTCGCGACCTCGGTGCCCCACACCACCATCGTGTTGTCGAGCATCGTGCCGTTGCCTTCACGCACCGCGTTCAGCTTGTCGAGCAGCACCGCGAACTTCTGCGCGAACCAGTTGTTGATCTGCACGCGCAGCGCGCGCGGCCCCGGCGAGCCCTCGTCGTGGCTCAGGTTGTCGTGGTGCGCACCGTTGTAGTTGAGCCAGGGGTACGGCACGTTGTCGTGGCCGTTCGAGAACTGGAAGCTCGCCACCCGCGTCAGATCGCACGCGAACGCTGCCGCGATCATCGACGCCTGCTGATCGAACACCTCGGGCCGATTTCCCACCGCACCCGCGTCGAGCGCGGCGGGCTGCATCGGCGCCATACACGCGGGCGAGTTGTTCGCCTGCAGCTGCCGCTCGAGATCTCTCAGCGCCGTGAGGTGGTCGTCGAGCTTCTTTCGGTCGTGCACCGCCGCCTTGCGGCGCAGCGCCTCGACCTCGGCCTTGTTCACGTCGATCATGCTCTGCTTCTCGAAGCGGATTCGCGCGAGCCGCTCGGCGTCGGCGTTGATGCTCGAGAACAGCGACGTGTAGAGCGCGCGCGGGTCGTTCTGCGGGTTCAGCGCGGTGCCCGGCCCCGAGTAGATGGTGCGAAAGGCCGCCTGGCTGATGCTCACCTGCACGCCGACCTCGAGCGAACGAAACGGCGTGCCCGCGTTCAGCCGGTTCGCGATGACCTGGTCGATCGACGGGCCGGTGCTCCACACGCCCACCGGCACGTTGCCGCCCGGCACGACGGTCTCGATGTCGTTCACGCGAGACCCCGTCCACAACGTCGCCATGCCGATCGGGTGCGGAGCCAGCGCGCAGTTCGGGTGGTAGTTCCCGTTGATCTGCATGCCGTCGATGATGACCAGCTTCGACTGGTGCGCCGCCAGCGGCGACAGAATCGGGCTCAGCGTGAACGCCGTGCCGCCGCCCCCCGGCTTCCACTGGTCGTAGATGGTGCCGTGCGGCGTGAAGAACAGCAGCAACCGCTTCGGCATCGACGCGACCTGACCGCTCGCCTCGAGAATCGGTATCAGCGGGCTCGCCGCCAGCGCACCCACCGCCTTCAGCGCTCCACGGCGTGAAATTCTCGAACTCATGGCGTGCCTCGCGTCCACAGCCGCGCCCCGTTGGGAGCGATGATGATGAGATGGCCCGGCTGCTCGAAGAACAGCTGCGCCCCCGGGTTGCCCTGCGTGCCCGAGTTGAACCGCGGCACCCCCGCGGCGTCGTACACCACCAGGTTGCCGTCGCCCTGCATGATGGTGCGCCCCGGCGACGTGCCCGCCGTGCCGCTCGCCCACGGCACCGCGCTGCCCGCGTTGCGGTACAGCACCAGGTGGCCGTCGCCCTGGTACACCAGCGTGTGCGTGCCGTCGGCCGACGTCACCGACGCGTTCGGCAACAGCTCGGCGTTCACCGCCAGCATCAGCTGCGTCGTCATCGCCTGACCGCCGCCCGCCGTGCCTCCGGTACCACCCGCCGTGCCGCCGGAGCCCGCCGAGCCGCCAGCCGTGCCGCCCGTGCCGCCGCCGCCGCCCGTGCCTCCCGTACCCGGGTTGGGGTCGAGGTCGTGCGGCACGCTGAACGCCTTGCTCAGCGCGATGCGGCGAATGAGCCCCCGAATGTCGCCGCCCGAGGTGTTGAACGCCTCGGTCAGCTCGAGCACCTCGCAGCGGTCGGTCGGCTGCTCAGACCGGCCCAGCGCGAACCGCAGCCACTGCTTCGTGTAGCAGCTCTTCGTCTCGTTCGCGGCCGCGAGCAGGGTGGCGAGCTCGCGCGCACCGTTGAAGGCGCCGTTCGAGCCGCGCGTGCCGGTGAGCGTGCCGCTCGCGTCGACGGGCAGGCCGTTGTCGTGCGTCTGCCACGCGCCGACGGCGTCGAAGTTCTCGAAGCCGAAGCCGACGTCGTTGATGAACCCGTGGCACGTGCCGCACACTGCCGCCTGCGAGGTCACGCGCGTCACGCGCATGCGCGTCGTCTCTTGCCCCATCGCCGGCGGCACCATCGTCGGCGCGTCGGGCGGCGGGTCGGGCAGCGACTGGCACATCAGGTTGCGCCGAATCATGACGCCGCGGCGCACGGGAGAAGTCGTGTCGGGGTTCGCGAGGCCGGCGAGCACGCCGGGCTGCGACAGAATGCCCGCGCTCTTCGCCGGGTCGAGCTGCACGACCTGGTCGCTCGCGTTCACCGTGTACGAAGCGGTGAGCAGCGTCGAGAGCTTCGCGTCGCCCTTGCGCACCACGTGGTCGGCGAAGCGCGCGGTCTCGGCCACCATGTCGTGCCAGACCGTCGCGTTGAAGCTCGGGTACACGGTCGGCGACTTGTTCGGCGTGCCGTGCGCGCCGACGCCGAGCAGCTGCAGGTGGAAGTTGCCGATCGCCGAAGCGGCGCGCGGGTCGGCCAGCATTCGGTCGACCTGCGCTTCGATCTCGGCGTTCGTGCGCAGCCGGCCGTCACGCGCGGCGGCCATCAGCGTCGCGTCGGGCGCGCTGTTCCAGATGAAGTACGAGAGCCGCGACGCGAGGTCTTCGTCGAAGTGGTACAGGAAGTTCGGCGACGTCAACATCGTGCGCGCCACGAACTGCAGGCCGACGTCGTGGCTGCTGCGCGCGCGGTGCGCCGCGTAGAGCCCGCGGTAGCGGTCGCGCTCTTCGATGGTGAGCGCGCGGCGAAACGCCTTCTGCCCGAGCTCGTCGACGAAGCGCTGGGCGCAGGTCAGCTCGCCGGTCGCCTGCACGTCGCACGGCGCGACGGTGGCCTTCACGCGCGCCGGGTCGGCGGTGAGCTCTTCGGCGATGAGGTTGTACTGCTCGAGCATGCTCCACGAGACGCTGCCGCTGACGTTGCTGAGAAAAAGACCGGTCTTCTCGTCGGGCGGCAGCGTGTCGCCGCGCTCCTGGGTCGAGCCCATCAGGTCGCGCAGCGTGTTGTGGTACTCGGCCCGCGTGAGCCGCCGCATCGGCAGCGGGTCGCGCGTCGTGCCGTTCTCGCAGGGGCCAGGCGTGTCGGGGCCCCCCGAACCGCCCGTGCCCGTGCCGGCGCCCGTGCCGCCCGGCCCGGGAATGCCGCCCGGCCCGGGTATCGGAGCCGCGATGCGCCCTTCGCAGGCCAGTAAAGAGACGAGGCAGCCGATGAGAGAGAGGCGACGCATTGACATGAGAATCAGCATGCGGCGGGCCAGGGGTTTACGAGTGTGGTTTCGAGGGGTTGAGTCTTGGGCGCTGTCCAATGGAGCGACGGATCAGCAGACATCGATGCTCCACTCGGGTGCACAAGCGGTTCATGGCGGAAAGGAGACGGACTCTACCGTCGGCGTCGCACCGAACGCTTCGGTGGTGGCACCACCCGGCATGTAGAAGGTGTCACCCACCACGGCGCCGCCGGTGCCGTGGCGGGGCGTTCGCATGACGCCCCCGTCGAGCCAGGTGTTGGTGACGGTGTCGAGCACCTCGACGTGCGCGAAGACGCCGGTCGAGTTGCCGGGCGCGCGGTTGCCCTCGCCGCCCGCGACGATGATGCGCGAGCCCGAGACTCCGGCGGCGGCGCCCGCGCGCGGCGTGAGCATCGGCGCGGCGGCAGACCAGCCGCCGTCGGCGAGGTCGTAGCGGTCGACGCGGCCCGTGATGCTGGTGATGGCGGCGTTGCGGCCTCCGATGGCGAAGATGGAGTCGCCGACCGCGCCGCCGACGAGGTGGTCGCGCGCAGCCGGCAGCGGCGCGAGCGGTTGGTGTTGGTCAGCGACGGGGTCGTAGCGCGAGAAGTCGGCGACGGCCGAGCCCTGGCGGTAGCCGCCGGCGACGTAGATGAAGTTGCCCGAGGCGACGGTCGCCGCGCCGCCGCGCTCGGCGCCCGCAGGGAGCATGGCCTTCGACGACCACTGTCGCGTCGCCGGGTCGTACTCGAGCACGAGGCGGCTCGCGGTGAAGCCCAGGCCCGTGAGGCCGCCGACGACGTAGAGCTTGCCGTTCAGCGCGGCGACGTTCGTGTGGTGCATCGCGACCGGCAGGCTGCCCGCGTCGCGCCACGTGCCGGCGTCGGGGTCGTAGGCGTCGACCGTGGCGACGACCTGGCTCGGCGGCACGAAGCCTCCGACGACGTAGATTTCGCCGTTCAGCGCGGCGACGCCGGTCTCTTGGCGTGCGACGGCGAGCGGCGGGAGCTGCTGCCACTCGCCGACGAGCGGCTGCGTGGTGGAGCCGCCGCCGGCCGTCGAGCCACCGCCCGCAGTGCTGCCTCCTGCCGTGCTGCCACCGGCGGTGGCGCCTCCGCCCGAGGTGCCGGTGTTGCCGCCCGCCGTGCCCGCGTCGACGAGAATCGAGGGTGGCCCCGAGCAGGCCGTGATCAGCAACGCGATGAGGGGCGCCCGCACGGCGCGCATCGTGGGCGCCTGCGCCGCCTCATGCAAGCGTCACCACGGTCGCGACGACGAGCAGCGCCGACGACACGGCGTCGACCCGCGCGACGCGCGTCACGTGCGCGTTGCGCTCCTTCGTCAGCGCGAAGAGCGCCAGGTACGAGAGCTTGCTGGTGAGCCCGACGGCGAGCGCGAGCGGGAGCCACGCGGGGTGCACGGCGCCCGCGATGAGCACGGCTCCGACGAGGCCGAGCAGCACGGCCCGGTGACGGAGCAGCAGCGCGAGCGTCGGGTCGGGCGGCGCGATGCCGTACAGCTTCGGGAGCGCGGCAGTGCTCAGCCCCGCGAGCGGTGGGAACTGTACGAGCGAAGCGACGACGACCAGCGCGGGCACGACGTAGGTCATGGGTTTCAGTCCTGCCAGTAGAAGAGGAGCTCACCGACGATCAACGGCTCGCGCTCGCCGAATTGATAGACGCAGAGGCCGTCGAACTTCGTGGCACCGAGCTCGACGTCGATGTCGCGGAAGCCGGCGGCGACGAGCGCGGCGGCTGCACGTTCGTCTGCGCTTGGAAGGTAGAAGAACGGCCCGAGCGTGCTGACCCAGGCGAAGCGCGTGCCGAATACGATCGAGAAGTACGTACCCTCGCCCTGCTGGTTCAGGTCGCCCGCCGACACGGGATTCTCCGGCGCGAGCCCCGCCGCCTTCAACGCGTCGAACGCGCGCTGCACCGACGACATCGGGTCGGGCCGGCCTGCCGGGTCGAGGCTCGCGCCCTCGAGAATCCACCTCGGGTCGGTGTCGCGCTGACCCGGCGCGTACTCGCGCACGATCGCCTCTCGCACGTCGTCGGGCACCGTCGGCAGCGGGTACTTCGGTGCATCGAGCGGAATCGTCTCGCCGCGGAAGTGGAGCGCCACCCGCGCCCACAGCGAGCCCCGCGCACGCGTCGACGCGAGCACACGCAGCGCCGGCGACGGCTTCGTCAGCGTCGCCGCTTCCCGCGCGCAGAGGTGCACCGGGTCTGCGAGCGCGGGGAGCAGATCGCCGCCTCGCGCATGCAGCAGCCGAATTCCGACCAGCCGGCGCTCGGGCGCGGGTGATTCGAACGCGAGCGCCTCGAGTGTCGTGGCGCCGAGCTGCGTCAGCAGGGTCTCGAGCTCTACGGCACCTAGCGCCTCCATCGCCGGCTTGCTGCGGTGTGGCCACGGGTCGGCCGCGAACACCGCGAGCTGCGGGATGACGGTCGCGTCGTTCAGCCGCCCTCGCGCGGTCGCGACGTCGAGGTCTCTCGCTCGCCAGCGCGGTGCCGTGCCTTCGAGGCTGCGCAGCCAGCCGAGCAGGCGCTCGGCGTGCGGCTGACCCGGCTCCGCGAGCACCGTGAGCACGTCGCGTTTGATTTCGCCTTCGGTCTGCTCGTGCTTCAGCAGCTCGAGCAGAGCGCTCGTGGACGAGGGGGGAACGCGACCTTTCAGCGCGCGCGCACACGCCGCCCGGCGCCACCACGGCTGGCGAGACGCGAGCACGAGCTCGACCAGCGCTTCGGCCGGCTCTTCGCGCAGCCGAGGCTCGGCCGCGACGATGACGCTGACCGACGAGAGCATGCTCTCGAGGCGCCGGGTGCTCATGGGTGGCGCAGCGTAGCGTGGTGCCCTGGCCTCCGGCCGCGTGCGTTGCGACTTTGGCGCGCGCCCTCGAAGTGTGTCGGGCTCTCGGGCCTGACTCGCCGGTCGTCGCTCGCGGCTCGGCGGCGCTGGCCAACGAGGAAGCGGCGGTTCTTTGCCCGCCCCTGCGCCAGCGCGAGGTCGGGGTGGCCGAGGGGGCGGGGGTTTGAGCCATGTTAAACATTGGCCCCATCCTTTGTTAAACATGGCTCAAACCCCCGCCGGCCCTGAGCTCGGCTGGGCGAGTGGGAGGGCCCGCCGCATCTCACGTTTGCTGTCGTGCCAACGACGGAGCCTGCGGTTGTCGCCCTTGCTCTCTGGCAGCGCTCAGCTCAGCGCACCCAGACGGGCAGCCACCCACCCGCGACCTTCGTCGCCTTGCCGCCGTCGAGCCGCATGACGAACAGCTGCGGCGTCTCGCCGCACACGAACGCCAGCCGCTCGCCCGAGACCGCCGGCTGGTCGCAGGTCTCGGCTCCGTCGGTCAGCGCCCGCGCCTTGCCCGTCGCGATTTCCACCGCCCAGATGCGCAGCCGCCCGCCCCCGCTGCGCGCCGCGAACACCACCTCGCGACCGTCGGGCGTGAACACCGCGTCCTTCTCGATGTCTTCGCGCGGCGCTCCGCTCGGCTTCGGGCCCGCCTCGAGCCCTTCCGCGTGCAGCAGCTTCGGCTCGCCACCGCCGCCGCCCAGCACGTAGAGCCGGTCGCTGCCGCCGCGGCTCGACACGAACACGATGACGTCGCCGCGCGGCGAGACCCGCGGCGCCAGGTCTTCTGCCGCGTTCACTGTCAGCCGCCGCCCGCCCAGCTCGTACAGCTCGGGGTCCCCATCGCGGCTCGACGTGTGAATCACCCCGCCGTCGGCGAGCAGCTGCGGCTCGAAGCTGCCCGCTTCGCCGTCGTTCGTCAGCTGCTCGGCGCCGCCGTCGAGGTACACGCGCCACAGGTCCGAGAAGCCCGCGCGCGACGACTCCATCACCACGTAGCCCGACCCCACCGCCGGCGTGCGCGCCCGCCGCGCTTCACCGTGCAGCTCGGTGACGCCGCCGTCGAACGCGACCAGCAGGAGCCGCTCGACGTGGTCGTCGCCTTCGCCCTGCGACTCCATCACCAGCAGCCGCCCGTCGAGCACGCCCGCGGGAAAGTGGGCGCGCGGCCCGCTCGTCAGCGCGCGCTCGGCCCCATCGAACAGGCAGCGCACCTGGTCGTTCTGAACGAAGCACAGGCCGTCGGCAGACGGCGCCGGCGCCCGCGACGTGAGCACGAACGCGAGCGCTGCGGCGCTCACGACCAGACCGACCAGCACCCATGCGATGCGACCCACTCGCGCGATCGTCTACCATGCGCGCGATGAAACACCTTCGTGCGTGCACGCTGTGTGAAGCCACCTGCGGTGTCGTCATCACCACCGAAAACGGCCGCATCACCGACCTGCGCGGCGACCCCGATGACCCCTTCAGCAAGGGCTACCTGTGCCCGAAGGCCATGGGCCTCAAAGACGTGCACGAAGACCCCGACCGCTTGAAGACGCCGCGCGTGCGCGAGGGCAGCACGTGGAAAGAGGTGTCGTGGGACGAGGCCTTCGCGCGCACCGCCGAGGCGCTCGGGCGCGTGCAGCGCGAGCACGGCCGTGACGCCGTCGGCATGTACCTGGGCAACCCGTCGGTTCACAACCTCGGCTCGATTCTCTACGCGCCGCTCTTCATGCGCGCGCTGCGCACGAAGAACCGCTTCTCGGCCACCAGCGTCGACCAGCTGCCGCACATGCTGGCCGCGTACCTGATGTTCGGGCACCAGCTCCTCTTCCCCATTCCCGACCTCGACCGCACCGACCACTTCCTCATCTTCGGCGCGAACCCCGCCGTCTCGAACGGCAGCCTCATGACCGCGCCCGGCATGCCGCGCCGGCTGAAAGAGCTCCGCGCCCGCGGCAAGGTCATCGTCGTCGACCCGCGCCACACCGAGACCGCGCAGCTCGCCACCGAGCACCACTTCATTCGCCCCGGCACCGACGCGCTCGCCCTGCTCGCCATGCTGAACGTGCTCTTCGAAGAGAACCTCACGCGGCCCGGCCGCCTCGCGCAGCACACCGACGGCCTCGACGCCGTGCGCGACGCGGCGAAGGCGTTTCCCCCCGAGCGCGTCGCGGCAGCGACCGGCATCGCCGCCGACGCGCTGCGAACGCTCGCGCGCGACTTCGCCGCAGCGAAGGCGCCCGTCGCCTACGGCCGCATGGGCATCTCGACGCAGGAGTTCGGCGCCCTCTGCGCCTGGCTCATCAACTGCGTGAACCTCGTCATGGGGCGCCTCGACGAGCCCGGCGGCGCCATGTTCACCGCGCCCGCGGTCGACCTCGTCGCGAACCCCGCGCTGGTCGGCCCCGGCCACTTCGGCAGGTGGCGCTCTCGCGTGCGCGGCCTGCCCGAGTTCGGCTCGGAGCTGCCCGCCGCCGTGCTCGCCGAAGAGATTTCGACCGACGGGCCCGGGCAGATTCGCGCGCTCATCACGAACGCCGGCAACCCCGTGCTGTCGACGCCGAACGGTGCGGCGCTCGAGCGCGCGCTGCCGAAGCTCGACTTCATGGTGAGCGTCGACTTCTACCTGAACGAGACGACGCGGCACGCGCACGTGCTTCTGCCGCCCACGTTCGCGCTCGAGCGCGAGCACTACGACATCGCGTTCAACCTGCTCGCCGTGCGCAACGTCGCGAAGTGGTCGCCCGCGGTGTTCGAGCGCTCACCCGAGCAACGCCACGACTGGGAGATCTTCGCCACCCTCACCCGCCTCGTCGGCGACCCGACGTCGCTCGGTCGCAGCCTGCGCTTCAAGGCCGAGGCGACCGCGATGAAGGCGCTCGGCCCGCGGCGCGTGCTCGACGTGCTGCTCCGCACCGGCCCGCGGAAGATCTCGGTGAAGAAGCTCGAAGCCGCCGCGCACGGCCTCGACCTCGGCGCGCTCGAGCCGTGTTTCCCCGCCCGCCTCGTGCACAAGTCGAAGCGCATCGCCGCAGCGCCGGCGCCAATGCTCGAAGACCTGAAGCGGCTCGAGGCGAAGCTCGCGGCCGAGCGGCCCGACGGCCTCGTGCTCATCGGCCGCCGCGACCTGCGCACCAACAACTCGTGGATGCACAACAGCGAGCGGCTCGTGAAGGGCGAGCGGCGCTGCACGCTGCTCATGCACCCCGCCGACGCCGGCGAACGAAAGCTCACCGATGGTCAGAAGGTGAGGCTCTCGTCGGCGTCAGGCTCCGTCGACGTCGAGCTCGAGCTGACCGAAGACATTATGCGGGGCGTCGTCTCGATGCCGCACGGCTGGGGCCACGGCCGCGACGGCGTGCAGCTGAAGGTCGCTGCTGCTCACGCCGGCGCCAGCATCAACGACGTGACGGACGCGGCGGTGGTCGATGCGTTGTCGGGGAACGCTGGCTTCTGCGGCCTGAGCGTCTCGGTCGCGGCCAGTGGCTAGTCGGCGGCTCGCAGGCTTCGACTTCGGCGAACGCAAAAAAGCCCCCTCACCCCGACGGG
>JAEUJP010000061.1 GCA_016793725.1 Myxococcaceae bacterium
GCCCGAGCCGCGGAACATCTACGTCTGCTGTGTCTACGTGCAAGACGGCAAGGTGCTCGCCAAGTACGTCTACACCGACTGAAGCGCGCTACAGCGTCAGCACCGTCGGCGGCAGCGTACACTCGCTCACCGTGCAGTTCACGACGCGCGTGGGCCCCACGTGCCACTGCCCGCCATCTTCGTGAATGTGGCCGAACAGGTTCAGCTTCGGCTTCACGCGCTTCAGGTGCTCGAGCAGATCGACACAGCCGACGCGGCGGCCGTCGTCGCACCGGTCGCCGTAGCCCGCCGGAGGCCCGTGCGTCACCACCACGTCGACGCCCTCGGGAATCAGCCGCCACTTCGCTGCGAGCGGCTCGCCCCGGTCCAGATTGAATGCCCAGTCGAAGAAGCGCGGCTGCCACGGCGCGCCCCAGAAGCGCAGCCCCTCGACCGTCACCTCGCTGTCGCGCAGGTAGATGAGCCCCGCCTCGCGCGTGAGCCGCTCGGCGAGCTCGGGCTCGTTCTCGAACAAGAAGTCGTGGTTGCCCGCGACGAAAATTTTGTGCCGGTGCGGCAGCGACTGCAGCCACGCGAGCGACTCTTCGACCTGCTCCCGCGTGCCGAAGCCCGTCAGGTCGCCCGCATGCACGAGAATGTCGGCCGGTGGCACCACGAGCCGCTCGTGGTTGCCGTGCGTGTCTGCCATCGCGACGATGCTGGGCATGTGTGACTTTCACCGACGCCGGGCCATGAGGTGACCCGGCGCGTCAGCCTACGCTTCGGTTCGCCCTCTTCGCTGAACCTGCGGGTGTGCATAGGGGGCCCGCAGGTTCAGTGAATGAAGTTCTGCTTCATTCACCGCGAGTCACTGCGCTGCGGGCGGTGCCGCAGCCGGAGGCGCCCCGTCTTTCGGCTTGTTGTCGGCCGTGTCGGGGCAGCCGTCTTCGTCTTCGAAGCCGTCTTTGTCTTCGGCGTCGCCCGGGCACTTGTCGTCGTCGCCCTTCACGCCGTCTTCGTCGGGGTCGAAGTCGTCGGGCACCTTCGCAGGCGCGCCGATGCTGAGCGAGATGCCGAAGAGCATCATCGGGTCGCGCAGGTACATGACCTTCGCGAACGGGCCCACCTGCAGGCCGTCGATGAGAGAAACTTCGTAGCCCAGCGCCGCGTCGAAGCCGATGCGCGGGCCACCGTTGGTGCCGCCGTTCGAGATGAGGAAGTCGGCGTCGAGGTAGAGGTTGCCGTGCAGGTTGCCGTGCGGAGCGCCGCCCGCCATGAACCGGTAGCCCTTCTCGTCGTTGAGAATGCGCCAGCGCAGGCCGATGCCGCCGCCGAACAGCGAGCCCTTCTCGAGCAGCGTCGCGCCGCCCGCGCCGAGGCCGAACGCCTCGAGCTGCGGCGAGACCGGCCCGATCGACAGCGCGGCGATGTCGGCCTTGAACTCGGCGCCGCTGATGAGGCCCTCGGGCTTGAACTGCATGCCGAACATGGGGCTCAGGTGGAAGTTGACCTTGTACGACTCGCCGAACGCCGCGGTCGAAGCGAGCGCAGCGGTGAGCGCGATGAGCCGCATCTTCATGAAGTTTCCCTCTCCCGGAAAAAAGTGCGGCGACCCTATTCGGGCGCCTGCGTAAGTCAACGGCGGCGACGCGGGCGAACGAGCGCGAGCGCCGCGATGAGCGCCAGCCCTTCGGCCTCGGTGCACGCACAGCCGCGCTCGTTCGGAGGCGACTCGCCGCCCGCGCCCCCGCCAGCCGTCGAGCCCGTGCCGCCGGCCGTCTCACTGCCGCCTGCGGTTTCGCCGCCCCCTGCGTTCGAGCCGCTGCCGCCGGCGGTCGCTCCGCCGCCCGCGGTCGCCCCGCCGCCCGCGGTCGCCCCGCCGCCTGCGGTCGCCCCGC
>JAEUJP010000084.1 GCA_016793725.1 Myxococcaceae bacterium
ACACGTCCTGCACGACCCAGGCCGTTAAACTTGTACACACCTCCCAGAACCAGCGACCCATGCCTTCGCATGGCGCCTCCGGGCTCAAGAACGGAAACGCCGATGAAGGCCGACTCGAAGTCCTACGACATCATCATCGAACCCGCAGTCGCCGGCATGCTGAGCCTGCTGAAGAACTCGCAGCACGCTGACATTCTCGAGCGGCTGTGCAGGGCGGCCGAGGCCGCCGCGGCGCCGAGACGGGTGCGGGTCGGGGTGGAGCACGTCGAGGGAGTGCACCGCGGGCTGCACAGCGCGCTCGTGGGCCCGCACAGCATCGTGTACCGGGTGGACCACGCGGTGCACACGGTCTCGCTGGTGAAGGTTCGAGATCGGCGCCCGCACCCGGCCACGACCGACCTGAACCGCTGGGACAACGAGGGCGGCAACCAGCCTCAGCGTTAGAGGGCCGGCGCCGGGCGGGGCACGAGCCTGTGTCGCTGCTCGGGCGTGTACGTGAGGTAGACGTCGCGGGTCTGGGCCTCGGGGCGCTTCAGCTTCCACACGATGCCGAGGCGCTCGAGCAGCACGAGCCCGTAGTACGTCGTGTCGACCTCCCACCAGAACCAGCCCTGGTTCGCGGTGTTCTGGTGGAAGTGGTGGTTGTTGTGCCAGCCCTCGCCGCCGGTGATGAGCGCGAGGAGCCAGTTGTTGCGGCTGGTGTCCTTCGTCAGGTAGCGGCGCCGCCCGAACACGTGGCTCAGCGAGTTGATGGTGAAGGTGCCGTGCCAGAGGAGCACCGTCGAGACGAAGCCAGCCCAGACGACCGCAGGCAGGCCCCCAGCGGCGAACAGCACGACGACCCCGAGCAGCGGCGGCAGCCACCAGTGGCGGTCGATGAAGCGCAGCTCGGGGAAGCGCGAGAAGTCTTTGATCTGGTCCCAGCGCGGCGCGTCGTACTTGCGCGAGAGCAGCCAGCCGATGTGGCTCCACCAGAAGCCGCGCTGGCTGGGCGAGTGAATGTCGTCTTCCTGGTCGGAGAACTTGTGGTGGTGCCGGTGGTGGGAGGCCCACCACAGCACGCCCTTCTGGGCTGACGTTTCTGCGAGGAAGGCGAGCACGAAGGCGGCCGGCCGTGAGGTCTGGAAGGAACGGTGCGAGAAGTAGCGGTGGTACCCGGCCGTGACGAAGAACATGCGCACGAAGTACGCGCCCAACGCCAACGCCACGTAGCTCCAGTGGAAGGGGACGACGAACGCCAGCAGGGCGAGCGCGTGGGCGATGATGAACGGGGCCGACTTCTTCCAGCCAATGCGTTCGGTTGTGACGGTCGCGCTCATGATGAGAGATAACCTCTGCGCAGCTCGTGCCAGTCACAGCGGGGTCACCACTTTCATGAAACGTCGGGCGACCTGAGGCATCTTGCGGGGCATGAGCATTCAGGTCGGCGACAAGAGCCCGGACTTCACGCTGAGCGACCAGAACGGTCAGCCCGTCACGCTGAGCGCGCTGTGGAAGCAGGGCCCCGTGGTGCTGTTCTTCTACCCGAAAGACTTCACGGCCGGCTGCACCGCCGAGGTCTGCGAGTTTCGTGACCAGTACACCGACTTCAAAGACGCCGGCGCCACCGTGCTCGGCATCTCGTCGCAGGGCGTCGACTCGAAGAAGGCGTTCGCCGAGAAGCACCACCTCCCGTTTCAGCTCGTCGCCGACGAGGGCGGCAAGGTGCGCGAGCAGTTCGGCGTGAAGGGCTCGCTGTTCGGCCTCATCGAAGGCCGCGAGACGTACGTCATCGACTCACAGGGCATCGTGCGCCACGTCTTCAACTCGCAGGTGCAGCCGGGCAAACACGTCAAAGAAGCGCTCGTCGTGCTGCAGCAGCTGAAGCGCGCCGCGTGAGCGTGCGGCTCTTGCCGGTGTTGTTGCTCGTCGCCTGCGCCGACGAGCGCCCGTGGGCGTGGTCGAAGGTGCCCATCGAGGGCGCGCCGAAGTCGACGGTGAACCAGCTGTTCGCGCTGAGCGAGAACGACGTGTGGGGCGTGAGCTTCCCCGAGGTCTTTCATTGGGACGGCAAGGCGTGGTCGGTCACGGCGCACGACGGGCCCGAGCACCTGTGGGCGGTGGCGCCCGACGACGTGTGGGGCGTGGCGCGCGGCGGCTCGTGGTTTCACTGGGACGGGAAGAGGTGGTCGAACGGGCGCGTGCCCGAGATTGCGGCGCAGTACCTCGACTTCTGGGGGGTGGTGGCCTGGCCGAACGAGGTCTGGGCGACGCCGGGCATCGAGGGCTACGTGCGCTTCGACGGCACCGCCTGGAGCGTCGTCGAGCCGCCCGAGCTGAAGGGCTGGAAGCTGAAGCGCAGCTTCGCCATCGGCCGGCACTACTACGCGCAGGCGTTTCACGAGACGCGGCCGAACGGCAAATACACGGTGAAGGCGAACGTCGCCCACTGGGACGGCGAGAAGTGGGAGCTCATCGACCAGCCGCCCGGCTACCAGATTCGCGGCAGCGCGCCTGACGACGTGTGGCTCGTGCTCGCCCCGCCACGCCACTGGGACGGCAAGACCTGGAGCGAGACGCCCGTGCCCCCGAAGTCGGGCGACCTCTACGACCTCTACGCGCGCAGCAAGACCGAGGCGTACGCGGTGGGCAAGCGCGGCGTCGCGCTCAAGTGGGACGGCAAGGCGTGGTCCGAGCTCTATGCCGGTCGCTTCGACCTCTTCACCGTCACCGGCGCCGCGACCGGCCCCGTCTGGGCCTCGGGCCTGCACAAGGGAGTCGTGCTGCGCTACCCGAAGCTCGAGAGCGAAGCCCCCGCGCGTCACTGACCCACGAGCCGCCGCGAAATTCGAGCGACGCGCCGCGACGAGGCCTCGGCACTCTCGGCCGCCGAGCCGAGCCGTGCGTGCAACAACGCGCGCGCAAAATCTCTCAGCCCGTGCTCACACACGCGCGCGTACGCGAGGTGCGCCACCGCCGCGCGCTCGCTGCGAACGCGAGTCGCCCGCTCGAGCCACCGCGCCGCATCGGCCCACGCCCGGTGCCGCACGCACAGCTTCGCGAGAAACGCGCACGCATCGAACGCGACCTCGGGGCTCGTCGAGCGCCGCGCCGCCTGCGCCGCGAAACGCCACGCGCGCTGCTCGTCGCCCGCCCGCTCGGCGACCCGCGCCAGCCCGAGGCAGTCTTCGGCCGCGTCGTCGTCGGCCGGAGCCTCGAAGCGCCGGCACAGCTCGGCCAGCACCGCCGCCATGCTGATGAGGTCTTGCGCGTTGTGCTCGAGCACGCGCTCGATGTCGGCCGGCCGGCCGTGGCGCAGCCAGTCGAAGTACACCGCCGGTATGTCGGCGCCCGCGATGTCGCCCTCGCGGTGAAAGTCGAGCACCTGCTGCTCGAGGTCGGTGAGCCGCGTCGCCCCGAGCCGCCGCTTGAACACGCGCCGCGCCACGTGCAGCAGGTCGAGGTGCGGCAGCTGGGGCGGCGCTTCGAGCCGGTTCATCACGAAGCGGGTTCGAAGCAGCGGCCAGTCGAAACACTTGCCGTTGAACGTGACGAGCACGCTCGTGCCGTGCAGGCGCTCGGCCAGCCGCTGCAGCAGGGGGCGCTCTTGCCCCGGGCGCGGCACGAACAGCTGCCGCACCACCAGGGCGCCCGCTTCGAACCACGCGAGCCCGATGACGAACGGCAGCGTGCCCGAGCCCGACTGCAGGCCCGTGGTCTCGGTGTCGACGAGCAGCATGCGGCTGGCGTCGATGCCGGCGAGGCCTTCGTCGAGCGCGAGTGAGGCGACGGTCGCGGCGTTCGCGGTTCGTGCGTCGCCGATGAGCACGCGGCCGTGCCGGTAGCCGGGGCCGTGGGTGCGGTCCTGAAGAAGAACCCGTTCGCCCTGACCGGAAGAGCCCGAAGCCGGAGCGATGACCGCTTCGACTCCGTCGCCTGCGGCTCCTCCGCTCAGCGCGAGCGGTGGTGCTTTCAGGCGCTGCAGCTTTGCCGCGAGGCCGCTCACGCCTCCAGCCGCTCCAGCACGCGCAGCGCGAGGCGCTTTCGCCCGTGCGCGCGCGGCGCCGACAGCCCGACGTCGAGCCCGATGCACGCGGGGCAGCCGTCGTCGCACACGCACGCCTCGATGAGCGTCTTCGCGCGCGCGAGCAGGGCCTCACGCTCTTCGAACAGGCGCGGCGACAGCCCGACCCCACCGGGAATCTCGTCGTAGAAGTACAGCGTGGGCTCCATCAGGGGCTGGTTCGACTTCGAGCCGAGCGTGCGGCCGAGGTCTCTCGGGTCGATCATCAAGCCCACACACGCGACCGAGTGCATCGCGTGCCCCAACGCCCGCACCGCGTCGACCACCTCGACGCGCGGCGCCTGCAGCGCACCGACGACGTCTTCGGGCACCGTCACCCAGCACGCCGCGCTGTGCATCTGCAATTCGGGCAGCGCGACCTCGCCGTACCCCACGTTCTCGTGCGTGTGGAACTTCACCTTCTTGAAGCCCACCACCTTCTCGATGACCGAGACCTCGCCCGTGCCGAACATCGCGGCGCTGCGCGCTTCGCTCAAGACCTCGACCTTCGTCTGCACCATCGCGGTGGTGAAGTAGTCGGGCTCGACCTTGCGCACGTACGCCTTGCGGTTCTGCAGGTCGAGCCGCTCGACCTGATACTGCTCGGCGTCGTGCTGGTAGATGGCCTGCTCGTGCAACATCGTGTGCGCCGAGCGCCAGTCGAGCTCGGCGAGCGTGGTGTCGCTCGGCCGCTCGATGATGACGACGTTGTCCCAGCCCACGCTGCGCAGCGAGACGTTCGCCGCCGGGTACGCGTCTGACGCCCAGTACCAGGTGTGCGTGTTCTTGTGCAGCACGTGGTGGCTCGCGAGAAAGTCGAGCGCCTCGGTCGTCTGCTCGGCGGGCACCTCGCGAAACGTGTCGCCGCTCGCGAACGGCAGCTCGAACGCGGCGCACTTGAAGTGCTGCACCAGAATCTCGACGTTGTCGGGGTCGATGCGCGCCTGCTCGACGGGCGCGCGCAGCACGAACTGTGGGTCAGAGCACACGTACTGGTCGAGCGGAGCGCTCGAGCCCACCAGCAGCGCCAGCGCATCTTCTTGCCGCCGGCCCGCGCGGCCGAAGCGCTGCCACAGCGCCGCGAGGTTGCCGGGGTAGCCTGCACACACGACGGCGTCGAGCGCGCCGATGTCGATGCCGAGCTCGAGCGCGTTGGTGGCGACGACGCAGCGAATTTCGCCGTTGCGCAGCCGCTGCTCGATGTCGCGCCGCGTCTTCGGCAGGTAGCCGCCGCGGTACGCGAGCAGCGAGTCGAGCGGTATGCGCTCTTTCGCGAGCGCGTCGCGCAGGTACTTGAGCAGCACCTCGACCGTGTTGCGCGACTGGCCGAACACGAGCGTCACGACGCCCGCGCGCACGAGGTCGGCTGAGAGCCGCGCCGTGGCCTTCACGTACGACTGGCGCACGCCGAGCTCGGCGTTCACGACGGGCGGGTTGTAGATGAGCACGCTGCGTGCGCCGCGCGGAGCGCCCGACTCGCCGACGAGGGTGACGTCGCGGCCGAGCATGCGGGCGGCGTGCTCCTTCGGGTTGCCGATGGTGGCCGACGCGAAGATGAAGCGGGGCTTGCTGCCATGAAACGCCGCGACGCGCTCGAGGCGGCGCAGCACGTTGGCGAGGTGTGAGCCGAAGACGCCGCGGTACGTGTGCAGCTCGTCGAGCACGACGTACTTCAGGTTCGCGAGCAGGCGGGCCCAGCTCGCGTGGTGCGGCAAGATGCCGCCGTGCAGCATGTCGGGGTTCGTGAGCACGATGCCGGCGCGCTCCCGGGCGGCGCGGCGGGAGTCGGGCGGGGTGTCGCCGTCGAACGTGATGGCGCCGTGCGACAGGCTCGAGGCCTTCATCAGGCCGCGCAGCGACTCTTCCTGGTCTCGCGAGAGCGCCTTGGTGGGGAAGAGGTAGAGCGCGCACGCGGTGGGCTCGCGGGCCAGCGCGTCGAGCACCGGCAGGTTGAAGCAGAGGCTCTTGCCCGAGGCGGTCGGCGTCGCGACGACGACGTCGGCGCCCTGTGACGCGAGCGTGAAGGCCTCGGCCTGGTGCGAGTAGAGCTGGTCGATGCCGCGATCGGCGAGCGCTTGCGCGACGTTCGGGTGCAGCGCGGGCGGCACCGGCACGTGCACGGCATCGCGAGGCGGCAGCGTGTGGTCGAGGGCGAGGTGCGGCCAGACGGTCGGGTCTGCGCGCCACGCCTCGAGCTGGGCGGCGAGGCCAGAGCCCTTGGACCACGGCACGATGCGGTCTCGCTGAAAGGCTTGTGATTCCATGAGGGTGGTGACCGTACAGGCGTTCAGGTACCTGCTCAAGATTTCAGCTCATAGATCTCTTTTGGGGCCGGCCCGTTTCAGCTGCCCATGACCGCTCTCAAGAACGCAGCGCACCTCGCCGTCCTCTCGCTCTGGGCCATCGCCGGCATGGTGTTCACCGCGAAGCTCGTCTTCGCCGCCGGCCCCGTCGCGTTTCAGCCCGTGCTGCTGTTCTGGGCGTGGTTCGCCGGGTTCGCCGCGCTCACCACGTTCATCGTGAGCAAGCTGAAGGGCACGCTGGCGACGCTCGGCATTCACGCGGCGGCGGTGTTCGTGATGCAGCTGTTGCCGAAGGCGATGCCGTTCGTGCTGATGCGCATCGGCGTCGATTTTCTGGCGGGCTGATCAGGCCGGCGCGACGAAGGGTGTCAGACCCGCGTGGCACCCTGGGGCCCTCACGAAAGGGGGCCACATGGCCTATCTGGTCTACACGGGGGATCACGGCGTGACGGCGGCAGAGCGTCGATGCGATCGCGCGGGAGCTGCGCCGTTCGCGCTCGGCGCTGTTTCAGCGCTTCAGGAACTGGAAGGGGCTCGTCGAGGCGGTGCACGACGAGCTGCTCAGCCGCCTGAACGCGCACTGCATGCACTGGGGTACGGAGCCGCAGCGCGTGTTCGACGACTGGTGGTCGGCGCTGGGTCACGACCTGCGTTCGCCGCGAGGTGAGGCGTTTCGCGCGCTGCGAGGGCTGGTGGCCGGCAAGGGCGGCTGTGAGCTGCTCAGCGTCAGAGAGACGCTCAAGCAGCAGAACCTCATCAAGTGGCTGAGCGGGCTCCACACCAACGACGAGCACGAGCTCATCGCGCATCGGCTGTGGGTGTTCGCGCTCGCTGCGGCTCCGTTCGACGTGGAGTCGACGGGCGACCTCGCCTACCGGGCCCTCGCGCAGGAGCAGCTCGACCGCATCAAGTCGCCGCGGCCCCCAGCCGCCGAGACGACGCACTGAGTCATACAGATGTACTGCGTGAGGGCATGGGTGCTTCACGAAAGGGGGGCACGGGTGCCCTATCAGTACTACACAGGAGACAATGGAGTGACCGCAGCTCGTGCGTCACACGGCGACGCTCGACGAGAATCAAGTCAGGCTGAGCTTCGTGCCGCCGGTCGCGGGCAACACGTGCGCCACACTTGCGCGGCACCTTACTGCGCGAACAGCTCAGGCCACGACGCATACCCGACGAACAGCTCACCGCTCAGCGCCGCCGGAGCCCGACTCGACCGCATTCGAAGCCAGTCGTTCACCGCCTTGTCGCGCGGCCGGTCGGGGTTCATGCGCTCTCGCGTCACGCCGCGCCCGCTGCGGTGAATGAAGTGCACCGTGCCGTCGGCATCGATGGAGTCGACGAGCGCCACGTGCGTCAGCCCGTCGTCGGTGCGGCCGTCGCGGTCGCGGTCGTACGTCTCGCGAAAGAACGCGAGGTCACCCACCCGCGGAGCGTGCACGTGCAGCGCGTTCTTCTCGCGCGCCGACACCCAGATGGCGGTGACTCCGTTCGTGCCGCGCGTGCCGCGCAGCGGCATCAGCTCGACGCCCTCTTGCGCGTACGCGAAGCGGACCAGCCCGGTGCAGTCGTCGGGCAGCTTCGTGACGGTGCGCAGCGAGTGAATGCCGACGAGCGCGTCGGCGTGGCGGGCGATGCGCAGCCCCAGGTCGTCAGGGGCCTCGACGAGCGGCGGCGGAGACAGCGCCGCGTCGTCTCTCACCAACACGCTGGCGCACGCACACGACAACATCGCCACGAGCACGACGAACCGCATCCGGCTAGTGTGTTGCCTGATGCTCTTGACCTTGATCATCACGCTCGCGCTCGCCCAAACCCCCGGGAAGGTCGAAATCATCAAAGGCGGGACGAAAAAGAAGAAGCCGGCGGTTACTGCGACCACCGACGACGGCCAGGCCAGCGCCCTCGCCGCGCGCGAGCAGGCGCTGCGCGACAAAGAGCGTCAGCTCGACGAGAAGAACCAGGCGCTCGACCAGAAGAACCGCGACCTCGACGCCAAGACGAAAGAGCTCGCCGAAAAAGAAGAAGAGCTCGAGGCAAAGAGGCAGGAAGAGAAGAAGCGCCAGGCGTCGCAGCAGAAGCAGGCCGAGAAGCTGCGCGCCCAGCAAGACCAGGCGATGCAGCAGATCGGCGACGCGCTCGGCGGCAACTGAATTTCCAGCTCGGGCTCCGCTGCAAATCAGGCCCGCGAACGGTACTGCGGTTCGGGGGCCACATTTGCGGGCGCTGCGCCCTCGCAGAGCTAAGCTCGCCGCGCTTCGATGGCGCAGGTCCGTTTCCAGAACAGAGCCTTCGACTGGGCGAGCGGCGAGTCGCTGCTCGACTGCCTCGAGCGCAACGGCGTCGACGTCGCCTCGTCGTGCCGCTCGGGCGCCTGCCACAGCTGCCTCATCAAGGTGACCGACGGCGACATCTCGCCCGTCGCCCAGCTCGGCCTCAAAGAGACGTGGAAGCAGCAGAACCTGTGCTTGAGCTGCGTCTTCACCGAGCACACCGACCTCAGCGTCGCCCTGTCGGACACCAGCGTGCAGGTGAAGGCGCGCGTCGCCCACAAGCAGCACCTCGGCCGCGACGTCGTGCGGCTCAAGCTCGAGCCTCTCGGCGACTTCACGTTTCGCGCCGGCCAGTTCGTCAACCTCACACGCACCGCCGACGGCCTCACGCGTTCGTATTCGGTCGCCTCGGTCGAGGCCGACGGCTGCGTCGAGCTGCACGTGCGCATCGTGCCGAACGGCAAGATGTCGCAGTGGGTGTTCGCGACGCTGAAAGAGGGCCACGAGGTCAGCCTGCGCGGCCCCACCGGCGACTGCTTCTACGCCGACGGCCGCCCCGACCAGCCGCTCGTGCTCGTCGGCACCGGCACCGGCCTCGCCCCGCTCGTCGGCGTGGCGCGCGATGCGCTGCAGCAGAAGCACCGCGGCTCCATCACGCTCATTCACGGCGGGCGCCACCCGCAAGACCTCTACCTCGACGCCGAGCTGCGCAAGCTCGCTCGCGAGCACCCCAACTTCCGCTACCTGCCGGTCTTGAGCGGTGACGCGCAGCTGCCCGGCGTCGCGCACGGCCACGTCGACCGCGTGCTCATCGACCAGTTCCCCTCGCTGTCGGGCTTTCGCGCGTTCTTGTGCGGCAGCCCGAAGATGGTGCGCGACGTTCGTGCGCTGCTCTACAAGCTCGGCGCGTCACTCGACGACATTCACGCCGACGCGTTCATCCCCGCTCCGCCGCCGCGGGCCGCGGTCGAGTCGACCGCCACGACGCTGAACGGCACACCGCTGCCGGTGCTCTCTTCGAAGCCGTTCGAGGTGAAGCAGGGCACGCCGTTCTTGCAGAAGCTGCGCTTCGGCATTCAGGCGCTCGTGTTCGCCGGCTTCCTCTCGCAGGCGCTGCTCTACTACCTCGCCGAGTTTCGGCCGTTCGGCTCGATGTTGCCGTTCATGGCGTACGACTCGCTCGGCCACATGGTCGTGTCGTCGACGCTCGTGGTCTGGGCGACGCTGTTTCTCGCCGTGTTCATCTTCGGCCGCTTCGCGTGCGGCTGGCTGTGCCCCATCGGGTTTCTGCAAGACGCCGGCGAGAAGGTCTTCAAGCTCTTCAAGGTGCAGCTGCCGAAGCCGACGCGGCAGTCGAACGCGGTGCGCTTCGGCATGACCGCGCTCGTGCTCGGGCACTTCGTCGTGATGCCGGTGCTCGCGATGCCGGTGCGCGTGTGGCAGTTCGACTGGCTGTACCGCGAGCCGTGGCTGCTCGGCTTCCCCTTTCGCGCGGGGCTGTTCGCGCTCGACCTCGCGCTCTTGTTCGGCGTGATGGGGCTCGTGCTGCCGTATTTCTTCGGGCCCCGGCCCTACTGCAAGCTCGTCTGCGAGACCGGGTACCTGTTCGACCTGACGTCGCGCTACGCGTTCGGCCGCGTTCGCCGCAACGAGGGCTTCGAGCGCGACACGTGCCTGTCGTGCCAGCGCTGCAGCAACATCTGCCCGCAGGGCATCGACGTGTTCGAAGAGGTGCACCTGTTCGACCGCGTCGTCTCGTCGGGCTGCATCTCGTGCATGCAGTGCGTGAACACGTGCCCGAACGACACCATCGTCTACTCGCTGCGCAAGAAGGCGGCCGACACGGGGCGCGTCGTCGGCTACCTCGCGGCGCTGCAGACGCGCGCGCAAGACCTGCCGCGCTACGTGCTGACCGGCGCGCTCGCGCTCACCGGGGCGTTCATCGGCTTCATCGTGCTGCCGCCGTCGTACTTCCACACGTACGCGATGTTCGCGTCGCTGGGCGGGCTGGCGGGCTTCTTGTTGTGGAAGGCGGTCGCAGTCGTCTTTGCGCCGTTCATCGCGCGCTGGTTTCCCGCGGCGGCCGTCTCGCAGGTAGAGAAGGAAAAGGCCGAGCGCCTCGTGCCGCTCACGCCCGAAGAGCGGCGCGCCACCGAAGGTGCGAGCAGCCCGCGCACGAAGCGCATCATCGCGGCGGTGGTGGCGCTGATGTTCATCGGAGCGTGGGTGGCGGTGGCGTTCGTGTCGGCGAGCGTGCCTCCGCGCATCGGCACGCTCGACGAGCTGCCGGCGTCGGCGGCGACGGCGCCTGCGCGCGCGGCGGCGAAGCAGTTCTTTCTCGGGGTGCCGACCGAGACGAGCGCCGAGAGCACGCAGAAGACGTATGCGGGGCTGCGCGAGGGGCTGAACGGGCGCCTGGCGACCGACGTGCGCGTGTGGCGCGGCGAGACGTATGGGGCGCTCGCGGTGGCGCTCGAGCACGAGAAGCTCGACGCGGCGCTGCTGCCCGCGGCCTCGGCGCACGCGCTGCTCAAGCGCACGCCGGTGCACGTGGTGGCGCAGGCGTCGGTGGGCGGCTCGACGACGTACTCGGGCATGCTGGTGGCGTCGCCCGAGGTGACGCCGACGCCCGAGGGGCTGCGCGGGGCGCGCGTGGCGCTGGGGCAGCTCGACTCGCTGTCGGGGTACCTCGCTCCGGTGTGGTGGCTCGAGAAGCAGGGCGTGCGGCTGGCTGACCTGGGTGAAGTCGTGTTCGCGGGCAACCACGCGCACGCGGTGACGCTGCTGGCGTCGGGCCGCGTCGAGGTGGCTGCGACGTTCGAGTCGGCGGTGAAAGAGCACCTCGCCAGAAACCCGGGCGCGAAGCTGCAGGTGCTGAAGCGCTTCAACAAGCTGCCGAACGCGGTGCTGGTGACCCGGGCGTCGATGGCCGAAGCCGAGCGCGCCGCGGTGCTCAAGGCGATGCTCGACATCTTCACCGAGCCGCAGTTCGAGCACGCGCGCGAGGCGCTGAAGGCAGGGGCGGCGATGGATGGGCTCGTGCCCGCCGGCGCCGAGGTGCTGTCGTCGGTCGACGCCTGGCTCGAGTGAGCTCGGGTTTCTGGTCGGGCTCCGCTGCTCATCAGGCTGACGAACGGTACGGCAAGTTCGCCAGCCACATTCGCGGTCGCTGCGCCCTCGGGTTTCTGGTCGGGCTCCGCTGCTCATCGGGCTGACGAACGGTACGGCAAGTTCGCCAGCCACATTCGCGGTCGCTGCGCCCTTCAGGGCTTCGTCGCGCCAGCCTTCTCGGCGTCGCTCAGCTTCTTCTCGACCTCGGCGACGTGCGCCGCGTCGAGCTTCACCTTCATCTCACCCAAGGCGCGGCGGCCTTCGGCCGGGGTCATCGCCCGTTTCGCGAGCTCTACGCAGATGATGCACATGGGTGAGAAGCCTAACGCGTGCGCGATGCGGCCGCTCGGTGGCTCCGTGAATCGGCATATGTTAAGACCTATGTGCGATGGCCGCTGAACGTCAGGTGAAGCTGTTCAGAAACGGTGCG
Organism: Myxococcaceae bacterium; assembly: GCA_016793725.1. Lineage (GTDB taxonomy): Bacteria > Myxococcota > Myxococcia > Myxococcales > Myxococcaceae > Xiheicaenimonas > Xiheicaenimonas phototrophica. The sequence goes on from JAEUJP010000084.1 coordinate 12,163, forward strand.
AACCAGGCCGTACGCATTCCGCGCGACCTCGAGCTGCCCGGCAAAGATGCCCTGATGTGGAAAGAAGGCTCGCGCCTCGTCATCGAGCCCGTAGCGGCACGTTCGCTGCGAGCCGTACTGGCGACGCTCGAGCCGCTCGATGAAGAGCTGCCGCAGATTGACGACCGGTCACCTGAGCCCGTCGACCTCTGACGATGGCCCGACGTTTTCTTCTCGATACCAACGTCGTCTCGACGCTCGCCGTCGACCCGCACGGCGCCCTGGCCGCGCGCTGTCTCGCGGCCGGTGAAGACCGGCTGTGCACCAGCATCATCGTCGCGTGTGAGCTGCGGTTCGGAGCTCTGAAGAAAGGTTCGCCTCGGCTGACCGAACAGCTCGACGCCGTGCTCGCGAGCCTGCGTGTGCTGCCGTTCGAGCATGGCGCCGACGAAGAGTACGCACACATTCGTCACGAGCTCGATCGACGCGGCAAGTTGATTGGGCAGAACGATCTGCTCATCGCGGCCCACGCGCTCGCGCTGGGCTGCGTCGTCGTGACCGACAACGAGCGCGAATTCCGCCGCGTCAGTGGCCTCGAAGTCGAGAACTGGCTGAAGCGTCGATAGACGTCACTCGAAGCGGATGCTCGCGTACACCTCGCGCGCCCACGCCTCGTGCTCGGCGTTCGTGAAGACCACCGACACCATCAGCGCGCGCACCTCGGTCTCGCCGACCACCACCCGCTTGCCGTGCACGCGGTGCAGCGTCTCGCCGTCTTCCTTCGTGTGCTCGACGTTCGGCTCGGGC
>JAEUJP010000085.1 GCA_016793725.1 Myxococcaceae bacterium
TACGTCTGCACCAACACCCGGCCCGGGTCGACCCCGCGCCCCGCCCGGCCACCGACCTGCGTCAGCAGGTGAAACGTGCGCTCGGCGGCGCGAAAGTCGGGCAGCGCGAGCGCGGTGTCGGCCATCACCACGCACACCAGCGTCACCCCGGGAAAGTCGTGGCCCTTCGCCACCATCTGCGTGCCGACCAGCACGTCGAGCTCGCGGCGCGCGAACGAGGCGAGCAGCTCGGTGAGGCCCTCGGCCGACTGCACCGCGTCGCGATCGAGCCTGCCGACGCGCGCGGTGGGAAACGTCTCGGCCACCTCGGCCTCGACCTTCTCGGTGCCCATGCCGAGCCTCAAGAGCGGGCCCGTGCACGCGGGGCACGCGTCGGGCACGAACTCGTGGCGGTTGCAGTAGTGGCACAACAGCCGCCGGCTGCCGTGGTGGTGCGTGAGGCAGACGTCGCAGTCTCTGCACTTGAGGCTCTGCCCGCACACCTCGCAGACGAAGAACGTGTCGTAGCCGCGGCGGTTGAGAAACAGAATCACCTGCTGACCGCGGCCGAGCACGTCTTCCATCGCCTCGCGCAGCGGCGCCGACAGAATCGGCGGCTCGGCGGTGCGCGGCTCGTCTCTGGGCTTTCGCGGCCGCTCGATGCGCAGGTCGACGAGGCCGACGTTCGGCATCGGCCGATCGTCGATGCGGCGCGTGAGCTGCACGAGCTTGTAGCGGCCGCGGTTCACGTTTTCGATCGTCTCGAGCGACGGCGTCGCCGACCCCAGCACGACGAGGCAGCCCGCGTGCCGCCCACGCACGACGGCGAGGTCTCGCGCCTGGTAGCGCAGCTTCTCTTCCTGCTTGAACGAAGGGTCGTGCTCTTCGTCGACGACGATGACGCCGAGGTTCTCGACCGGAGCGAAGATCGCGCTGCGCACGCCCACCGCGATCGACTTCTCGCCGCGGCGCAGCGCCTGAAAGTTGCGGTAGCGCTCGGAGTCTTTCAGCGCCGAATGCAGCACCGCCACCCGCGTGCCGAAGCGGCTCTTGAAGCGGCCGACGAGCTGCGGCGTGAGCGCGATCTCGGGCACGAGCACCAGCGCCCCCCGCTTGCGCTCGAGCGCCTGCTCGACGAGCTGCAGGTACACCTCGGTCTTGCCGCTGCCCGTCACCCCGTGCAGCAGCCAGGGCGAAAACGCCTGCCGCTCGAGCTCGGGGCCGAGCGTCGCGAGCACGTTCTGCTGCTCTTCGGTGAGCACGTGGTGGCGCTCGTCTTTCAGGCCGTCGGCGAGCTTGAGGCCCCGCGGCCTCGACTCGAGGCGCACCAGGTCTCGCTCGGCGAGCTTCTTCAGCGTCTCGCGCGCGCCGGGTATCGCGTGGGCGACCTCGTCGACCGTCGCGGTGCGGCCCACCGCGAGCAGGTACTGCAGCGTCGCGCGCTGGGCGTGCGCGCTCTTCGGCAGCGCGTCGGGGTCGGGCAGCCCGAGCACGTGCGCCCACCACTCGACGTCTGCCTTCGCCTCGTGCTCCTGGTCGGGCCGCGCGAGCTGCGGAGGCAGCGCGCTCTTCAGGGCCTCGCCGAGCGGGTAGCGGTAGTGGCGCGCGGCGAAGCGCACGAGCTCGACGACGTCGGGCGTCAGCACCGGCTCGGGCTCGAGCGCGCAGTCGATGGGCTTCAGCTTCGCGGCGACGTCGGCGTCGGGCGCCTTCGCCTCGGCGAGGTAGAACGCCAGCGCCGTGGCGCGGCCGAACGGCACCCGCACGCGCTGCCCCGGCTTCAGCCTGCCGCGCAGGGCCGCGGGCACGAGGTACGTGAACTCGCCGCGCAGGGGGCGGCCGACCGCCACCGAGGCGTAGGGGCTCACGTCGAGAAGAGACATCGGGGAGCTGAGGCTTGTAGCTTAAGGGTCTGACGTTTGTATGAAGGTCCGCGCCGGCCGGGCTCAGCTCGGTCGACCACCTCGTTCAACCCGGGCGCCGCAGAGGAACACCGTGAAACGGAAGATGGCCGCTACCTCACGATCGGCCCCGCGACCGCATCGGCGCGCGACGAGATGCCTGCGGTCTGAAACGGCCTCGTGTCGAAGTCGATGCCCCTGTTCACGAACGCGCTCACGGTGATCATGTGGAGCTGGCCCGCCTGCAGGGTGTTCGGAGGCACGACGAGGCGCGTGGCCTTCGTGCCGAACGTCGCCACCGTCACGATCTGCGTCTCGCCCGCCTGGTTGACGAGCCGGCTGAAGGTGACGAGGTAGTAGTCGACGGCGCCGATCGCCGGCGCGGCCCAGGTGATCACCGGGCTCTGGCCCACACCCGACGTCAGAGTCGTGACGGGCACCCCGTTCACCTGAATCATGCGGGGAGGCCCGACCAGCGGTGTGAGCGGCCCACTCAAGCTGGCGAGCGGCAGCGTCTGCTCGAGCACACCGTAGAGCGGGGCCGCTGCCGCGCCGGGCGCCTGAACTGCGACGCTGAAGAGCGAGGCAACACTCACGACAAGGGGCGTGCTCACCGAAAACGGGTTCACGAACGTGAAGCTGCCGCTGAAATCGGTGCCGCCAGCGGGAAGAGCCGCATAGAGAAGAATCGCCGTCGTGGCTCCGGCCGAGCGCTCGGGTGTGAACCCCGGAGCCCCGTAGAAGAGAATCTGTGTGTGCGAGCTGACCGCCTGAGGGTGAACGCTCGCGCGATGGCTCTCGAACTGTGTGGTGCGCAGGTCCACCGGCTGGGTCAACGGCGGCATCGCGCTGAACACCGCGTTCACCGTGCTCGACTGCCCGCTCGTCTGCGTCAGGCCGGTCACGGTCGCCGAGCGAACCGTCGTCCAGTGGGGCAGCGGTGAGCTCAGCCGCACCCGCTGAGTCAGCACCAACGTGTCGCCGCGTGCGGCGCTGAGCATCGGCAGCCGCGACTGCCGGTAGTCGAACGTCACCGCGCCGGCCGTGGCGCCCGCTTCGAGTCCTTGAGTGGAAAACCGCATGACGTCGTATTCCCCAACTCCAAGGTTGGTCGAGGTGAAGCCCAGGCCATCGTTGGCACTCCAAGGCACGAGGCCAGTCAGGTTGAGCGTGAGCGGCGTTGCGGCCTGGGGGTACGTCGCGTCCGTTCGACCCACCACCGCGTAGCCCAAATCGACGGTCGCGGCGCTCGTCACCGTGCCGTACCGAACCCCCCCCGACGTGAAGTCGAGCAGGTAGGGCCCTTCGGGGATCGCGAACGTGAAGCCTCCGGGCACATTCGAGCTCGGCAGGTACTCTGTGAGGGTGGCGCCCGTTTCGACCTGCGCCTTCAGACCCACCAGCATGGCGCTCACCGTCTGAGCTCCAGTGTCGTTGATCACGGTCAGCACGCGTGTGCCCGTCACCGTGCGCAGCGTCGCACCGCCGGCCGCTCCCCCTGCAGCTGCGCTGCCGCCTGCCGTGCCGTCGCCGCCTGCCGTGCCGTCGCCGCCTGCCGTGCCGTCGCCCCCCGCCGCGCCGTCGCCGCCCGCCGCGCCGTCGCCGCCTGCCGCGCCGGCCCCGCCTGCAGTGCCGTCACCACCTGCAGTGCCGTCGCCGCCCGCTGCGCCGTCGCCGCCTGCTGCGCCGCCCCCCCCGTTGGAAGTCGCAAGACAGACACCACCGACACATGACTGAGTGGCAAGACACTGAGAGCAGAGCGCGGCGCCAGCTCCGCACGACTCGGCGGTCAGCCCGGTTTGACAGACACCTGCTGAGTCACAGCAGCCCCTGCAGCGCGCCGGGTCACAAACGCGAGGCCCGCCGGAGCACGACACGGCGACGGCGGCGGCGGCAGTGAAGAGAACCGTCGCGACGAAAGTCTTCACGGAAAGAAGGTGCATGATGTTCGAGGACGGGTGCCGGCGATACGTGTCGCATGACAGTTCGAAGCAAGCCTCGACGTCGCGCTGCTGAAAAATTTCTGCTCACGCCCGGCGCATCAGGTGTACCGACGAGATGCGAATTCCAATTCGTGCCGGCTTCGACTTCTTCGGCCACCTGCAGCAAGACGATGGCTCGGTGCTCGCCACGCGCTGCTTCTTCATCAACTACGTGCCGATCGTGCCGCTCGGCACCTACCGCCTGGTAGGCGGCCGGGCCGGGCCCGTGTCGTTCTCACTCAAGTCGGTGTTTGCGGCGATGTTCAAGGTGTGGGGCTTCATCGGCGCGGGCGCGATCGCCGCCTACGGCATCGGCTACCACAGCTGGGACGAACGCCACCCCGAGATGCCGTTCATCACCCTTCTTGCGGGCCTCTTGTTCCTCGGTGTGTACACGTCGTGGCTCTTTCTCGGTCACCGCGCGCGCACCCGGCTGCGTTGGGGCGTCGTGTCGGGGCTCGCGCTGATCACCGTGGCGGTACTCGTATTGTCAGCCGTCGCGAACCACGAGGGTGCTGCACGGGTCACGCAGTCTGACGGCACGGCGCTGCCTCCTGCCGACCTCCCCATGTCGATCAGCGTGATGAAAAACGTGCCCGGTGCGCTGAAGGACGAACAGCTGAACCCGGTAGCCTCGGGAGCACTCCTCAAACAAGGGCAGCCGGTGCTCGTCGACCTGCCGAACGGCACCGCCATGGCGCTCGTTGCCGCCGACACCACGTCGGCCATGGTGAAGGTCACGACGAAAAGCGGCGGCTCGAAGGTCTATCAGGTCGATCGCGCGCGCTTGTATGTCGCCAGACGATGAAGTGCTGTGAGCTCCGAGCGCCGGGCGTCACCTGCCCGCAGAGGCCGCAGCCGCACCGGCCGCCGGGCGCTCGCAGCCGTACCTGCCGGCGACGTGCGCGAGCCCGACGGGCAGGGCCTCATCGAGCTCGAGGCGCGGCAGCCATACGTCGGTGTCGACGGCGACGGCGTTGGCCTGCAGCGGCAGGCCGAGCATCGAGCGGAGCGCGTT
>JAEUJP010000095.1 GCA_016793725.1 Myxococcaceae bacterium
CGTCCCCGTCGACGCTCTCGTCCCCGTCGACGCTCTCGTCCCCGTCGACGCTCTCGTCCCCGTCGACGCTCTCGTCCCCGTCGACGCTCTCGTCCCCGAAAGACGTCGTCGTCGTCGTACCCGACCGTTCGCGTTCGCCGACGCTCACCGCTTCGCGCCACGCGAGTCACACCCGCTCACGAGCAGCGACCTCAGCGCGGTGACCGGCGCCCTCTGCAGGTGCACGAGCACGTACGGGTAGCCGTCGAAGTGTGGCGTCGTGAAGCAGTACCGCTTCTTCGTCTTCAGCAGCTGCTCTTTCACCTCGAGCGGCACGTACACGCCGAGCACGTCGCCCTTCGGCGCAGCCTCACCGAGCGCCTCGAGGTCAGACTTGCGCAGCGGGCGCTCCCAGACGGCGAGCTTCTTGGCGACGCGCCACTCGCGCTTGCCCGGCGCGCGCACCGCCGTCGCGATGCCGCTCATGATGCGCGCCACCTGAGCCCAGGTCGCCACGGCTTCAGCGCTTCTTCTTCTCGTCGTACGCGACGGTCGACACCTGCTGCGGCTTGATTTCCACCGCGAAGGTCTTCGCTTTGCCCTTCTTCGGCTCGAGCTTCAGCGCGTATTTGCCCGGCGCCATCGGCAGGTTGCGCAGCGGCGTGTAGCCGAGCTCCTTGCCCGAGGCCGTCACCTTCATGCCGGGGTCTGCCACGACGTTGAGGAAGCCGTGCTCGGTCTGCGGGGGCGCCTCTTTCATCGTCACCTGCAGGCTCTTCGGGTCCATCGTGACGTTGATGACGCGGTCTTCCCACCCGCACAGCACCACCACCGACATCTTCAGCTTGCCCTTCGGCTCGGTCGCCACCATCGCGGTGAGCTCGGCGCCGTACTTCACGTCTTCAGCGCCGCCCTCTTCGATGAGGCGAATTTTTCGGAACTCCATGGTCGGGCCGTTCGCCTTGCCGCTCAGCTTGAGCTCGATGCGCTTCTTCTTGTCTTTCGTCGACTTCGCCTTGCCCGTCAGCGCGTCACCCGCGTCGGCCGGGCACTTCGGCTTCTCGGGTGCCGGCGGCTCGGGCACGGGCGGCGGAGCCTCGACCGCCGGCTCGACCGGCTTCGGTGGAGCCGGCTTCGGCGGCGGCGGCCCGGGCGGCGGCCCGCTGCCGATGGCGTCGGTGGGCCGAATCGGCTTGTCGGGCTGAGGGCCGACCGGCTCGTCACACGCCACGAGCGCTGCCGCCGCGATGCCGAGAAGCAGTGACCGCCCCATCTGCCGCGAGAGCGTAGAGCGCGTTTTCGTCAGGCGCTACGTTTCATCGGCGCCAGCTCGAGCGCCTGCGCCGCGAACGCTTCGATGTCTCGAATCGCCGCGCCCAGGTCGAGGCGCGGGTCGTGCTCGACGAGCCAGCGCATCGCCTCTTCGACCGTGCGAAACGCGCGGTGTGGGCTCGACGGCGAGAGCATCAGACTCAGACCCGCGAAGAACGTGCGCGCGAGCATCGCCTTCACGCCCGACGTCGCGATGACCAGCGCGCTGCCGCGCACGTGCGCCTGAAAGCGCTTCATCGCCATGATGGAGGCCTGCCGCAGCTCTTCACTCGGCACGCCCGACGACTGGCCGGTGAGCACGCCCACCGCGGTGATGTCGCCGTGCTCTTTGATGAGCTGCCCCTGCAGCGCGTTCACCTGCTCGACCAGCTGCGGCGTGATGGTGCCGCGCCACACGCTGACCAGCACACTGCCCAACTTCCCGACCTTGACGCCGGGCCACTCTCCCAAGACCTCCACCATCGCCGCCTCCCGTGCTGCGTGCTGCGTGACTCAAGCCGCCTGACTGACCAACCTCAGCGGGCGGAACCGCGCGTGGCGCCGCTGGCGCACCACGTCAATCAACATGCGACCTGCCCAGCGGTAGACGTTGAACTCCTTCACCTGCGAGCGCATGGCGCGCATGCGGCCCTTCTGCTCGCCCTTCTTCATCTCGAGCGCGGTGCGCAGCGCGTCGGCGGCCTCGTCGAGGTCGTACGGGTTCACGACCAGCGCCTCGGTGAGCTCGCGCGCGGCGCCGGTGAACGACGACAGCACCAGCACGCCCTGCTCGTCGTCGCGCGCGGCCACGAACTCTTTCGCGACCAGGTTCATGCCGTCGTGCAGGCTCGACACGTAGCAGACGTCGGCGGCGCGGTAGCACTTGAAGACGGTGGGCGGCTCGTGGTGCGCGCGCAGCAGCTTCAGCGGCGGCACCTTGGCGTTCGCGAAGCGCTCGTTCACGCGCGCGACCTGCTTCTCGACGCGGTCGTTCAGCTCTTTGTACTGCGCGATGACCGAGCGGGTCGGCGCGGCGAGCTGCACGAAGCAGAACCTGCCGACGAGGCCGGGGTTGCGCTCGAGCAGGCGCTCGACGGCGAGCACGCGCTCTTCGAAGCCCTTCGTGTAGTCGAGGCGATCGACGCCGATGCCGAGCAGGGTGTCTTCGGGCAGGCCGAGCTCGGCGCGCACCTGTTTGCGGCACTCGTCGACCGGCGGAGCGAGCTGCGCCCAGCGGTTCGGCCACTCGACGCTGATGGGGTAGGGGCGCACGAGCGTCTGGTGGCCGCGGCGCACGACGGCGTTGGCCTCGCGATCGAGCCGCGCTTCGAGGAAGCGGTCGCACGCCTCGAGGAAGTTGTTGCAGTGCTGCTGCGTGTGAAAGCCGACGATGCTGGCGCCGAGCGTGCCCTCGAGCAGCTCGTCGCGCCACGGGCAGATGCCGAAGCGCTCGGCCGACGGCCAGGGTATGTGCCAGAAGGCGACGACGGTCGCGCCGGGCAGGCGGTCGGTGATCATCTTCGGCAGCAGGGCGTAGTGATAGTCCTGCACCAGCACGACGGGGTCTTTGACGCGCACCTCTTCGACGAGCGCGTCGGCGAAGCGCTCGTTCACCTCGCGGTACTTGTGAAAGTCTTGCGCGCGGAAGTCGGGCCGCGTGTGCACCAGGTGGCAGAGCGGCCACAGGCCCTCGTTCGAGAAGCCGTAGTAGTAGCCGGCCTCTTCTTCGGGCGTGAGCCAGATGCGGCGCAGCGTGTAGGCCTCGTCGCCGGGCGGCACGCGCAGGCGGCCCTTCGCGTCGGCGGTCTCGCGGTCGGCCGAGCCCGAGGCCTGCGCGATCCACGTGCCTCCACAGGCGCGCATCACGGGCTCCATCGCGGTGACGACGCCGCTCGCCGGGTGCTGCACCTTCACCTCACCCGTCTGGCTCGACCGCGTGTGAATGTACGGCTCGCGGTTCGAGACGATGGTCATGTTCGCCCCTTTGAGCTGGGCGCTGACGAGCTGGCGCAGGCGCGCCTCGGTCCACTGGCCGTCGAGGGCGAGCTCTTCACGTTCGGCGCGCAGGTCGTCGAGCAGGCTGTGCTCGATGAGGCGCTCGAGCACCAGCGTGGCGCCTGCGATCAGCAGCGCGCCGATGCCGAACAGCGCCCACAGCCAGCGCGACATCGCGGCGCGGCGGGTCTCGACGGCGCTCGTCTCGCGAACGAGTACGAGGGTCGAGTCGTTCGCGTCGACGGTGACTTCGTTCTTCAGGCGTTCGGGGCGGCAGCTGAAGTCTTCGGGCAGCTCGCCGGCGCCGGCGCGCAGCGTGCCGTCGCGGCCGCAGATGGCGGCGCCGAGCAGGGGCTCTTTGCGGGCGAGCTCCGAGAGGGCGCCCTGCAGCTCGGCGGTGCTGACGGCGCTGGCGATGTCCGACGCGTAGACGCCGGCGCGGGCCTTGAGGTCGTCGGCGTCCCACGCGTCGAGGCGGCCGCCGACGACCCGGCTCGCGATGAACGTCAGCACGACGAGCGAGAGCAAGATGAGCAGCGGGGCGGCGAGCGCACGTCGCAGGTTGGGCGAGATATGCACCGCCGAGCGATAACCGAGGCGTGCGTGCCTCTGCAGCGTGTTACCGGGCCTACCCACCCGGCCGGCGTGCGATGCCGAGCGTCGTCTCGAGGTCGACCGGCTTCACGAGGTGGTGTTGAAACCCCGCCGCCGTCGTGCGCGCCTTGTCTGACGGCTGCCCGTAGCCGGTGAGCGCCACGAGCACCAGGCGGGGGTCGAGCTCACGCAGCCGCGCGGCGACCTCGTACCCGTCCATCGCCGGCAGGCCGAGGTCGAGAAACGCGATCTCGGGCTTCAGGCTCGCAGCGAGGTCGAGCGCCCGCGGGCCGTCGTTCGCCACCTTCACGTCGTGCCCCTCGGAGCGCAGCCCCTCGGCGAGCAGCTCGGCGGCGTCGACGTTGTCGTCGACCACCAGCACGCGCCGCCGGGTCTGTGCAGGGCGCACCGGTCGCGGCGCCGACGGCCGCGCCTCGAGCTGCGCACCCGAAGCGAGCGGCAGCTCGACCGTGAACGTCGAGCCGCGCTTGAGGCCCGCGCTCTCGACCTTCACCGTGCCGTCGTGCAGCTCGGTGAACCGCTTCACCAGCGCGAGCCCGAGGCCCAGGCCGCCCGCCATGCTGCGCTGCTCGGTGGGCGCCTGCACGAACGCCTCGAACAGCCGCGGCAGCTGGTCGGCCGCGATGCCGTCGCCGTCGTCTTTCACCGTCAGCACCACCCGGCCGCCGTGCGGCGCCGCGCGCACGACGACGCGGCCGCCGTCGTTCGAGTAGCGCGCGGCGTTCGTGAGCAGGTTCGAGACGACCTGGGTGAGGCGGTGCTCGTCGCCCCACACCGTGAGCCCCTGCTCGGGCACGTCGATGAGCAGCTGGTGC
>JAEUJP010000105.1 GCA_016793725.1 Myxococcaceae bacterium
CGGGGTGGCCGCGAGCATGGCGAGGCCGCGCAGCCCCGTGCCCGACAGCCACCAGCCGCGAAACGCGTACAGCCCGAGCGCGGTGACACAGAGCGACGCAGCGCCGGCCGTCGCCGCGGCGTAGCCGGTCACGAACCCGAGCGCCGCGCCGACGACGGCGAGGCCCACGGCCCCGAGGCCCAGGTATGACAGGGGGGGGATCAGCAGGTCGATCGCCAGGTCGAACAGCACCGCGCTCTTCTGCTGCCACGCCGACTTGAGGAGCGGCCCGACGTGGGCCTTCACCATCGCCTTGCGGCCGCCCTCCCACCGAACGCGCTGGCTGCGGCTCGCGGCCTCGCCCGACACCATCTCGCCGAACACCTGGCCCTCGTCGACGTACCAGACGCGCTCGCCGGCCTTGCCGAGGCGAATGCCGAACTCGAGGTCTTCGACGACGCTGAACGCGTCGTGCGGCACCTTCTCGAGCAGCCCTTTCGTGAAGCACATGCCGTTGCCCTTGAGGCCACACGACAGCTTCAGGTTCTCGCGGCCGCGGCCGCGCACGCGGTGAAACATCGAGAACGCGATCGCCATCAGCGTGGTGCGCCACGACGCCGAGGTGTTCTCGACGCCGTAGTACGCCTGGCACGCCTGGGCGCCCTTCTGAATGCGCGCCGCAAACGCGAGCAGCAGGTTCGGGGTCACGCGCGTGTCGGCGTCGACCACCACCACCGCGTCGCCCTCGAGCCGCTCGAACGCGTGCTGCAGCGCGTAGCCCTTGCCCTTGTGGGTGTCGCTCTGGCGCTCGAGCACGGTGGCGCCGGCCTCTCGCGCGAGCCGGGCCGTGTCGTCGCTGCAGTTGTCGGCGACCACCACCACGCGGCGCTTGTCGGCCGGCCACTCGAGCGCGAGCAGGCTCTTCACGGTCTGCGCGATGCCGGCCGCCTCGTTGTGCGCGGGCACCACGATGTCGAACGACGGCGGCACCTCGGGCCCGAGCGGGGGCCGCGGGCGCCACGACAGCAGCGTGAGCACGAGCAGGTAGCCGCAGGCCGCGACCAGGGGCAGCGCCGCGAGCGCGACGATCGTGTCGAGGAGCAGGCTCACGCCGGGGCCTCGGCTCCGCGCGCGGAGCGCTGGGCTTTGGCGAGCTGAACGAAGGCCCTCGCTTCGGCGATGCGCACGCTCTTGGTCACGAGCGCCAGCGTAACGTACGTGACGGCGTCGAGGGCGACGCGCAGCCAGCCATTCAGGCCCGGCACGAAGCGCTTCAGGGCGAAGTCGACGCCGATGACGGCGAGGCACGTGACGAGGGTGCGGCCCGTGACCGAGAGCAGGCGCCGATCGACGGCGAGGCGGCCCATGCTGCGGAGCATGACGCTGGTGGTGAAGATCTCGGCGATGACGATCGCGAGCGCGCACGCCGCGGCGCCGTAGCCGGGGCCCCAGGTGCGCAAGGCCGGCGGCACGAAGATGAGGTCGAGCAGCGGGGTAATCAAGAGGGTCGAGATCGAGGTCAACGTCACCGTCCACCCGCGGCCGAGGGCGGCGAGGCAGTTCGCTGCGACGACGTTCAGGTACGTGAGCGCGAACGTGAACGACATGATCTTGAGCACCAGCGCCGACGGCGCGTACTCGGGCTTGTAGAGGGCGATGAGCTCGTCGGCGGCCACGAAGCCCCCGATGCTCAGCGGCGCGCCCAGCACCACACACACCTCGACGGCGCGGCGAATGATGACGGCCGCCTCTTCTTCACCGCGCACAATCGCCCGGGACAAGAGCGGCAAGAGCACCCAGCCGATGACGGGTATCACCACCATCAACATGCCCGCGATGCCGAGCACCAGCGTGTACCAGCCGATCTCGCGGTCGGCCGCGGTCGTCGAGCCCAAGATGCCGACGGCCAGCGAGCCGACGAGCGCGACATCGGCGCGCCCGGTGCCGACCAGGGCGATGTTGTTCACCCAGAACGGGGTCGAGTCTTTGATGGCGCGCCAGGCGGCCTTCACGTCGACGCGCAGCGTGACGTCGGTGTGCACCTTCGCGAGCCACGCCGAGGTCAGCGCCTTGAACGTCTCGCTGACCAGAAAGGCGACCGCGAGCCACATCAGCGGCAGGTTGAGGAACAGCGCGGGTATGACGATGGCCGCCCACATCAGCTTGCCGACGATGTTGACGACCGACAGGCCACCGACCTTGCCGGCGGCGTGAAGCAGCGCCGAGGCGGTGTTCTGCGTCATGATCATCAGCTGTGCGATCGCGAACACGACGGCCATGATGATGATCTCGTCAGACCGCCCGAGCAGCTTCAGCGTCACCACCATCGCGCCCGTCAGCACGATGCCCATCACCGTGCGCACGACGGCCACGCCGCCCCAGATGCCGTCGGCCGACTTGAGCGTCACGCCGAGCTCTTTGCGCATCCACGTGTCGATGCCGAGCCAGGCCGCGACCAGGAACAGGCCCGCGAAGCCGTCGGCGAAGTTCAGCTCGCCGAAGCGCTCGGTGCCGAGCGTGCGCGGTATGAAGAACTGCCGCACCGCGATGGTGATGCCGAACGACACCACCAGCGAGCTCGCCAGCTTCATGGCGTTCGCGACCGCCGAATAGGCCTCGACGCCCTGGGTCGACTCTTTCGGTGGGGGTGCGGTCATCTGGCTCAGGGCGGCTTAGCCTACGCCACGCAGGGTTAACCGGGCGGGCCTCGTAGCGCGGCAGAATTCGTTTTGAGTAGCGAGGTGGTGACTGTCAGAACCCAAAGAGGCGTGGGCATGAGGGTGCTGGTGCACAGCGCGTGGGGCGAGGGCCGCGCGGTCGAGCAGCTCGTACGCAGCGCTGCGCTCGACCGCTTCAGGGTTCATTCGCTCACCACCGACCCGCTCGAGGCCGACGTCATTCTGTTCGCCGAGACCGTACACTTCGAAGACCCGACGTGGCGCACGGTGCGCACCCACCCGTACCTCGCCCGGTATCGCGAGAAGTGTTTCCTCTACAACGAGGCCGACCACCCCTGGTGTGTGCTGCCGGGCCTCTACTGCTCGATGCCGCGCCGGGCCTTTCAGCCGGCCCGGCAGAAGGCGTTCGGCTACCTGTACACGATGAACGAGCAGGTGCGCGGGCCGAGCCCCGCAATCGAGCGCCGCTGGCTGTACTCGTTCATCGGCTCGGCGAACCACGAGTCTCGGCGCCGCATCTTGCGCCTGCGTGACGCGCGCGCGCTGCTCGAAGACACGAGCACGTTCAACATCTGGCTGCCCGTGGAGCCGGGCGAGCGCGAGCGGCGCGAGCGGCGCTACGCCGAGGTGATGCAGGCGAGCCTGTTCGCGCTCTGCCCGCGCGGCGCCGGCACGTCGTCGTACCGGCTGTACGAGGCGATGAAGCTGGGCATCGCTCCGGTGGTGGTCGGTGACGAATGGGTCGCCCCCGAGGGCCCGGCCTGGCACACGTTTCTCTTGCGGGTCGCCGAGGCCGAGGTGGCGCGGCTGCCGGAGCTCTTGAGGGGCCGTGAGGCCGAGGCGCTCGAGCGCGGCAAGAGGGCGCGCCGCGCGTGGGAAGAGCACTTCGCGCCCGAGGTGCAGTTTCACCGCGCGGCCGAGGCGTGCGGCGAGCTCTTGAAGCTGCGCCGGGTGCCCGAGTCGGTCGCGCGCTACCGGCCGTCGGTCGAGCGCGCGCGCACGACGGTTCACCGCTGGCTGCACGAGGGCAAGATGTACTTACGCGCCCGGCTCAGGGCCAGCAGGCCGGGTCGATGAGCTCGGGGCGGTACTCGAAGTGCATCGTGTCGTAGTGAATCCACCTCCCGCCCCAGATGAAGCCCTCGGCCTCGAAGGCGTCGACGATGCTCTGCGGGTAGCGGTTCACCCACTTGAGCGGCTTCTTCGGCCGCTGCCACCGCCAGTAGTTGCTGCGCTCGACGTTCAGGTCGATCGCGATGCCGAACGCGTGCGTCGACAGGGCGCGTGAGCGCGCGATGCGGCGCCAGTGCCAGGTGCCGCCGAGGCCCTTGAAGTAGGGCAGCAGCTTCGGGTCGGCCTTCGCCGCCGCCTCGAGGCGCACGGTGACGCGCTCGAGCGCCGCCGCGGCGCGCTCGTGAAAGGGGTAGCGCGTGCCGAAGAACTTCACCTTCGCCAGGTGGCTCATCACCTCACGCCAGCTCGAGCCGTAGGTCGCCTTGAACAGCGGGTCGATGCGCGCGCGGCCGGGGTCTTCGAGCGTGTCGTCGCCGACGACCGGCTTGATGGGCCCGCTCTCGTAGCGGGTGGCGAAGAGGTCTCTGAGCGCTG
>JAEUJP010000122.1 GCA_016793725.1 Myxococcaceae bacterium
GACAGCTTCTCTGGCAGCGCGCAGGCGTGCGACGCGCGCCGAGCGCCTACCCCTGAGGCACGGCGTTGCCGGCGATGCAGCAGAAGAAGAGCAGCGCGAAGATCGACGCCACCACGATCGCCACGATCTTCCCCGTGCTCATGCCCGGCTTCGCAGGCGGCGGCGCCGTGGTCTGCATGACCGGCGCGGAAGCCGGCGGCGGCGCGGGCGGGGGCATCGTCACGTTCGACTGGGGCACCACCCAGCCCGTGTTGCCCGTGACGACGGGGGCCGGCGTCGCTGGCGCCGGCTTCGGAGCCGGCATCGGCGTCGACGTCGCTCCGAACATCATCGACGCATCGGAGCCCGTGACCGGCGCCGAGCGCGGCGCCCCCGTGTCGGCCGGCCTCGGCGGCAGCGAGTCGGCCGTGACTCCGATGTTCGCCCGCAGCGCCGCCGCGAAGTCGCGCGCCGACGGCCAGCGGGCCTCTTTGTCTTTCGCGAGGCCTCGGTCGACCGCGGCCGCGAGCCCCGCAGGCAACTTCGGTTGAAGCGAGGCCAGCGGCGGAGGCGCCTCGGTCTTCACCTTCACGATCAGCTCGGCGTAGCTCTGCGCCTCGAGCGGCAGCCGCGCTCCGAGCAGCTCGTACAGCATCGCCGCCACCGAGTAGAGATCGGCCCGCGCGTCGACCGCGCGCGCGTCGAAGAACTGCTCTGGCGCCATGTACGCCGGCGTGCCCATCGCGACGCCCGTCATCGTCAGCCCCGAGACCTCGCCCGCCTGGTGCATCTTGCTGATGCCGAAGTCGAGCAGCTTCACGAAGTCGCTGCCGTCGTCGCGCTTCGTCACGAACACGTTCGCCGGCTTCATGTCGCGGTGAACGATGCCCTTCGTGTGGGCGGCGGCGAGCGCGTCGAGCACCTGCGCGATGATCGTGACGAGCCGGCGCGGGTTCTGCGGGCCCTCGCGCATGATGAGCTCTTTCAGATCCCACCCGTCGAGCAGCTCCATCGCGAGAAAGGCGGTGCCGTCTTGGGCGACGCCGGCGTCGAGCACGCGCACGATGTGATCGTTGCCGACCGAGGCCGCCGCTTTCGCCTCGCGCAAGAAGCGCTCGATCATGCCCTGATCGGCGTTGAGCTGGCGGTGCAGCACCTTCAGCGCCACCTCGGCGTCGGTGTGCACGTGCTTCGCGCGGTAGACGGCGCCGAAGCCGCCGCTGCCGAGCAGGCGCAGCACCTGGTACCGATCGATTCGGGTGCCGCTCAGATCGGGCGCGTTCACGAGGCCCACCCTTCGAGCGCTGCGCGGGCGCCGAGCCAGCCGGGCGCGAGCCTGACGCCGCCGCCCGGGTGTGAGCCCGAGCCACAGAGGAACAGGCCTTCGACCGGCGTGCGGTAGTGCGCGAGCCGCAGCGTCGGGCGCATGAAGAGCAGCTGATCGAGTGACATCTCAGCGTGGTGCACGTTGCCGTTCGGCGCACCGTACTCAGCCTCGAGCGTCTTGGGGTCGAGCACCTCGGCGGCGATGACCTTCTGCCGAATGCCGGCGTCGTAGCGCTCGATGCGCGCGAGCACGGCGTCGAGCACGGCCTTCCGGCGATCGTCGCTCCACCCGCCGTCGACGTCGTAGGGCGCGAAGTTCACCCAGATCGAGGCGACCGCCTTGTCGCGCGGGGCGAGGCTCAGGTCGGCGACGGTCGGCTGCCGCACGTCGAGCGCCGGCGCGCGAGACAGCTGCCGGTACTTGATGGCGTCGAACGCACGTTCGAGATCGTCGAGCGAGTCACCCATGCGCAGCCGTTCGTGACGCCCGCCCCGCGTCTCGATCGGCGCTTCGAGCGCGAGGTGCACCTTCGCCGACGTGCCGCGCGCGCGAACGCGGCTCAGCTCGTCGAACACGTTCAGCGGCAGCGCGTGGGGCGGCAGCAGCGGCAGCAGCGCCCGCGGAGCGATCGCCACCCCCACGAGCCCCGCGCGCAGCGCTTCGCCGCCCTCGAGCTTCACGCCCACGACCTGCCCTTTTTCCACGAGCAGCGCTGCGACGCGGGCCCCGGTGCGAACCGAGCCGCCCGCACTCTCGAGCGAGGCCTTCAGCGCGCGCACGAGCGCTGCGGGGCCGCCGGCGACCTCTTTGCCTGAGACCGCCCGCTGCAACAGCCAGCGCGCGGCGGTGCCGGCCGACCACGGGCCGACGTATTCGTCGAGCAGGGTGGCCCCGGCGAGGGCCGCCATGACCGTCTCGTTCTTGAAGTGATCGCGGGTGAGGTCGGCGATGCACATCGGCAGCATGCGCAGGAAGCCGTAGAGGTCTTTCGCGCCGAGCGCGCGCAGCGACAGGCCGAGCTTCGCGAAGTCGAAGAAGTCAGAGACCTGGCCGGGGATCATCGGCGGCGGCGCGGCGTCGAGCGCCGTGCTGAGCGCGCCGCGGGCGGCGTCGGCGACGCGGCAGAGCTCGGCGTAGCCGGCCTGGTCTTCACCGAGCTGAGACCGCTCGGGGTCGTGCGCGAGAATGAAGCCCTTGTCTTTCGACGTCGGCGCGTGCACCGGCACGTCGGCGTCGCGGAGCGAGAGCCCGTGCTGCGCGAGGCCGAGCGCGTCGAGCAGCGGGGCGCGCACCTCGAACGTGTCGTGCAGCACGCCCGGCGCGGTGAAGCCGGGGTGAAACTCGCGGGCCGCGCACAGACCGCCGGCGACCGAGCGCGCCTCGAGCACGAGCACCCGGCGCCCACGCTTCTGCAGCGTGATCGCGGCCGCGAGGCCGTTGTGACCGGCGCCGATGATGAGGGCGTCGAAGCTGCTCATGCGGCGCCCTCGCTCAGCATCATCGACGCGCACAGCGCGCCCGGCGTGCCCATGATGCCGCCGCCCGGGTGCGTGCCGGCCGCGCACATCCACAATTTTTTCACCGGCGTGCGGTACCGCGCCCAGCCGGCTGCAGGCCGCAAGAACGCGAGCTGCTCGACGCTCAGCTCACCGTGAAAGATGTTGCCCTCGGTCAGCCCGTACGTCTTCTCGAGGTCCCACGGCGTCAGCACGTGGCGGTGCAGAATCGACGACTTGAAGCCGGGCGCGAGCTCTTCGATCACGTCGCACACCGCATCGCCGAACGCCTCGCGCTTCGACGGCCAGGCGTCGGGGCCCTCTTTCAGGTGGTACGGCGCGTACTGCACGAACACGCTCATCACGTGTTTGCCGGGCGGGGCCACGTCGGGGTCGGTGACCGACGGCAGCACGATGTTCATGAACGGCTTCTTCGAGAAGTCGCCGTACTTCGCGTCGTCGTAGGCGCGCTCGAGGTAGTCGATGCCGGGCGCGACGGTGATGTCGCCCTGCAGGTGCAGGCCGGCGCCGGGCAGGCACTTGAAGCTCGGCAGGCGATCGAGCGCGAGGTTCACCTTGCCGCTCGAGCCGCGCATGCGGAAGCGTTTGATCTGGGTGACGAAGTCGGGCTCGAGCTCTTTTTCGCCGACGAGGTTCAAGAAGGTGCGGTGCGGGTCTGCGCCGCTGACGACGGCGGCGGCGTGCAGCTCGTCGCCGTTCTCGAGCACGACGCCCTTCGCCTCGCCGTTCTTGATGAGCACGTGCTTCACCGGGGCCTCGGTGCGGATCTCGACGCCCAGCGCGCGCGCCGACGCAGCGATGGCGTTCGAGATCGAGCCGGTACCGCCCTTCGGCAGGCCCCACGCGCGGAAGCTGCCGTCGATCTCGCCCATGTAGTGGTGCAGGAGCACGTAGGCGGTGCCGGGCGAGCGCACTCCCAAGAAGGTGCCGATGATGCCGCTCGCGGCCATGGGGGCGATGAGCTTCTCGCTCTCGAACCACTCCGAGAGAAAGTCGGCGGCGCTCATCGTCATCATCTTCAAGTTCGCAGCGACCCAGTCGTCGCCGGCGTCTTTCAAGATGCGGCCCATGCGCAACAGCTCGAACAGGTTCGACGGCTTCAGCGAGCCCAGGTCGGGCGCGGGCGAGTCGATGATCGGCTTGATGAGGCGCGAGAGCTCGGCCATCGCCTGGCTGAACAGCGGAGCCACCTCGGCGTCGCGCTTGCTGAACTTCGAGATCTCGCGACGGGTCGAAGCCGCGTCGACGCCGCGCAAGAGATACGTGCCGTCGAGGTACGGGTTGAACGTCGTCTCGAGCGGCAAGATGTGCAGGCCGTGCTTCGTGAGCTCGAGGTCGCGAATGATCTTCGGCCGCAGCAAAGAGACGACGTAGCTGCACGACGAGAAGGTGAAGCCGGGGAAGATCTGCTCGCTGACCGCCGCGCCGCCGACGAGGTGCCGGCGCTCGAGCACGAGCACCTTCTTGCCGGCCTTGGCGAGGTAGGCGGCGCAGACGAGCCCGTTGTGACCTGCGCCCACGATGATGGCGTCGTATTTCCGGGTCACGGCTTCCTCTTGTGCTCGGGGTCGTAGAACGGCTTCTGCACCACGCGGGCCTTCACCGCGCGGCGGTCGTACTCGACGGTGTGCTCGACTTTGAGCTCGGTGCCGGGCTTCGCGACGTCGGCGCGCACGGTGGCGAGCGAGATGAAGCGCTTCAGCATCGGCGACCAGGTGTGGCTGGTGGCCTGACCGACGCGGTGGCCCTCGAGGTAGACCGGCACGGCGACGCGCGAGGCCTGACCCGGCAGCGACGGCGGCAGGCCGTAGGCGTCGTAGAGGCGCTCGAGATCTTCCCAGTCGGTCTCGAGGCCGACGAGCTCCCACTTCGGGCCGGCCTTCTTCTCGGCCTCGAGCGCGGCGCTGCCCATGAAGGGCTCGCGGCCGAGCTGCACGGTGAAGCCGAGGCCGACCTCGAACGGAGTCGAGCGGCGCTCGTCGCGCACGCAGTGCGGCGCAGAGAAGTAGTCGACGCCGAGGAGGATGAAGCCGGCCTCGACGCGCGTCATGTCGAGGGCGTCGAGGCCGCACACGCGCAGCGCGTACGCGCGGCCAGCCTCGGTGATTGCGTCGAAGACGGGCAGGGCGTGGGCGTTGTCGCACCAGATCTCGTAGCCGAGGTCGCCGGTGTAGCCGGTGCGCGAGACGCGAACGGGCGCGGCGCCGAGCCTGCCGTTCGCGCTGCCGAAGAAGGTGAGCGTCTCGAAGTCGATGCCCTGTACGCAGGCCTTGAGCACGTCGCGCGACTTGGGGCCCTGCAGGGCGAGCACGGCGATGCGATCGCTGACGTCGTCGAGCTTCACGTCGAAGCCGCGGGCGAGGTGGCTGAGCCAGCGCCAGGTGGGCTCGGCGGCGGTGAGGAGGAAGTGCTCGTCGCCGAGGCGGGTGAGGGTGCCGTCGTCGATGATCTTGCCGCGCTCGTCGCACCAGCAACAGTAGCCGACGCGGTCGACCTTGAGCTTCGTCGCGTCGCGCACCGTGACGTACGCGAGGAAGCGCGCGGCGTCAGGGCCGCGCACCTCGTACTTGAAGAGCGGCGACACGTCGAGGAGCCCGGCCGAGCGACGAAACGCCGTGTACTCGTAGATGTGGTTGGTCTCGTAGCGGCAGGCGGCGTAGTAGCCGGACCACTCTTTCCAGGCGTAGGCCTCGTTGAGCTTCGCGAGCCGCTCGTGAAACGGGGTGGGCCTCGGCATGAGCGACGACCGCTCTACATTCGTGGGCCGTTCAAATCCAGAGCGGGGATAAGGTGCCGCGCCATCGAACCGACCCGGCCACCGTGGCGTCTGCTCGTCGCGATCGGCGTGGTGCCGGGTGTGCTCACGCTCATGCAGCTCGGCCGGCTGCACCCCGACGAGGTCTACCAGTACCTCGAGCCCGCGAACTGGCGCGCGTTCGGCTACGGCATTCTCGCGTGGGAGTGGCAGCCGCAGGGCGGGCTGCGCAACTGGGCGATTCCCGGGTTGTTCGCGTGGCTGCTGAAGTTGTGCGCGGCCCTCGGCATCGACGACCCGTGGAAGCGGCGCGCCGTGCTCGAGGTGCCGCAGGCGGCGCTCAACGTGTGGATGCTGTACGCCGCGTGGAGGCTCGCGGCGCGGCGCGTGAACGAGCACGTGGCGCGGTGGGCGATACCGATGGCCGGGCTGTACATGCCGGTGCTGACGTTCGCGGGGCGCACGTTGGGTGAGAGCTTCAGCGCGGCGTTTCTGGTCATTGGCTTGGAGCTGCTGGATCGGGAAGACACGCCGAAGGGGAAAGAGGCGCTGGCCGCAGGCGCCGTGCTGGGGCTCAGCGTGGTCGCGCGCTACGGCTCCGCAGCAGCAGTGCTGGGTGCAATGCTGTTATTGCTCGCTCGTCGCCGCTTCCGAGCCTTCGGTCTGGCGACCGCCGGGGGCCTGGCCGTTGCCGCAGCGCTCGGCGCGCTCGACTACGCGACGTGGGGCGCGCCGTTCCACTCGCTCCGTCAGTACCTCGACTTCAACGTCTTCAGCGGCAAGGCGGCAGCGCAGTTCGGGCAAGACCCGTACACGATCTACCTGCCGTACCTGGCGATGCTGGCGCCGTGGGTGTGGCTCGGCATCCCCAAACGGCCGAGCGGCATCTTCGTGGCGGCGGGCCTCGCGTACCTCGCGGCGATCTTCTTCACGGCGCACAAAGAGGTGCGGTTCATCTACCCGGCGATGGTGATGCTGAGCGTGGGGGCGGTCGGCGCGTCGCTCGAGGTGCTGTCGAAGCGAGGCCTGGGCCTCACCGCGGCGGCGACCGCAGCGAGCCTCACGTTCTTCTTCTTCGAGACGCCGCTGAAGCCCGACCGTCCCGAGCAGTTTCGGCTCACGGCGCGCGCGTGGCCCGAGGCGACGGGGTTCTTCATCATCCCGGAGGGTACGTGGGGGGCAGGCGGCTACTTCTGGCTGGGCAAAAACATCCCCTGGTTTACGTGCGACTTCCCGCAGCAGTTCGCGCCAGCTGTGCAAGACGCGCGGTTCAACCGGGCCATCAACATCGACAACCACTACGACGCCGAGCTCACCGCGTCGGGCTTCCAGATTCTTCAGCGCGACGGTCGCGCGAAGCTCTGGGGCCGGTGATGGGCGGGAGGTTCCGGCAGGAACCACCCAGGTAATGACGGCCAGGGCACACGCGAAGTAACGCTACCGTTGCTTCCTTCCGGACCTGGCGGGGTTCACGGCCCCGCGTTGCCCTGACCAGAAGTTCGACCTCTATAGCTGAATCCGAGCGGAGAGGGTGGGATTCGAACCCACGAAGCCCTTTCGGACTCACACGCTTTCCAGGCGTGCGCCTTCAGCCACTCGGCCACCTCTCCAACCCCGTCCCGCCCCTACAACTTTGAAGCGGAGAGCTAAGGATTCGAACCTTAGATACCGTTGCCGGTATGCCTGATTTCGAGTCAGGTGCCTTCGACCACTCGGCCAGCTCTCCAAGACGACTGGCACGGTCTACCAACACCGGCTCGACGCGGGCAACCCCGA
>JAEUJP010000149.1 GCA_016793725.1 Myxococcaceae bacterium
CGTCTGGAAGGTCTGGTTCGAGCCGTTGATCGTCAGCGACGTCGCGTTCGTCGTGTACGTCGCCGCGTTGTTGATCGCGATGTTGCTCGTCGCGCGACAGTCGCAGTGCGTGCCCGCGTCGAGGAAGCAGTTGATCTGGTAGCCCATGAAGTTGATGTTCGCGAGGCCGTTGCAGATCGTCGGCTGGTTGCAGAACGAGCCGCCGATCACGGCCTTCACCGTCACGCTGCCGTTCACCTGCCGGCACACCGTGCCGCCGTCGAAGAACGCGTGGCCCGCCAGGCCGCCGTCGATGTTCTGAATGGTCACGGTGCCCGCTCCGCACCCGATGCCCGCCACAGCGTTCGTCTCGAGACGGTTCTTGAAGTCGTCGAAGTACGACTGGGGGATGCACGCGCTCGTGTACGCGAAGCTGCCCTGCGGGTCGCCGCCACACGGAGCGGGAAACGCGCACGTCGGCTGCACCGTGATCGGAATCGTCGGCGTCGTCGGGTGCGTGCCACACGTCACCGAGACCGCGCCGCCGCCCGCCGTCGCCATGCCGCCGCCCGCCGTCGCCCCCGAGCCGCCCGCCCGGCCACCGCCCGCCGTGCCGGTACCGCCCCCCGTCGCGCCCGTGCCCCCGCCCGTCGAGCCCGCCGTGCCGCCGGCCGTACCGCTGCCGCCGCCCGTCGCCCCGCTGCCGCCGCCGGCGCTCGTGCGCTGGCAGACGCCCGCGTTGCACGCGAACCCGGTGTCGCACGCCTGGCACATGTTGCCGGCCTGGCCGCACTGCGTCGGGCTCGTCGCCGTCACACACGTGCCGCTCGAGTCGCAGCACGTGTTGCACGTCGCCGCCGAACAGGCGGGCGTGTTGCCGCTGCAAGACACTGCCACGAAGACCAGGGCGACGACCGCGAGGGCGAGACCGAGAAGGCGCATGGCGGCGCACCCTAGCCTAAGTTCCCCCCGAGATGAGCACCGCGAAGGGCACCACCACCCGCCCCATGACCCGCGGCGCGAACCGCTCAGCAGATCTCATCGCCGTCGAAGAGCCCCTCGAGATTCGCGTCTCGACCGAGACCCTCGCCATCACCATGCGCACCCCCGGCGACGACGTTCGCCTCGCCCTCGGCTTCCTTCTGTCTGAAGGCATCATCAAGGGGGCCCGAGACGTCGGCACCGCCGCGTACTGTGGCCGCCCGGGCGAAGACGGCTACGGCAACGTCATCGACGTCACCCTCGCCAGCGGCGTCGTCGCGCATCTCGAGAAGCTCGACGCCACCCGCCGCGGCACCCTCACCACCTCGGCCTGCGGCGTCTGCGGCCGGCGCAGCGTCGACGACCTCTTCGGCCTCACCGGCCCCGTGCCCGCTGGCCCTTCGCTCGACGCGGCCCTCATCGCCCGCGCCCCCGAGCTCTTGAAGCAGGTGCAGGCGAACTTCGCCCTCACCGGCGGCGTACACGCGGCCGCCGTGCTCACCGCGCAGGGCGACGTGCTCGCTTCGGCCGAAGACGTCGGCCGCCACAACGCCGTCGACAAGGCGATCGGCGCGCTCGTGCAGGCAGGCCGAGCCCCGGCGAAGCGCGCCGACGGCGAGCCCGCCGTGCTCGCGGTCAGCGGCCGCGCGAGCTTCGAGATCGTTCAGAAGGCCGCGATGGCGAAGCTCGCCGCGGTCGTCAGCGTCAGCGCCGCCAGCTCGCTCGCCATCGACCTCGCCGAGAAGCTCGGCCTCACCCTCGCGGCGTTCACGCGCGGCGGCGAGTTCAACCTCTACACCCACCCCGAACGATTGCAGCGCTGAGACGGCAGACGTACGGTCGGGGCATGCCTGCTCCGAGACTGACGACCCCGCTGGTGCGCGTGAACGGCAAGCTCGTCGAAGCCACGTGGGAAGAGGCGCTCGACGCCGCCGCCAATGGCCTCAAGGCCAGCATCGCCAGGCACGGCCCCAAGAGCGTCGGCATCTTCAGCTGCAGCAAGGCGACGAACGAAGTGAACTACGCGGCCCAGAAGTTCCTGCGCGCGGCGGTCGGCAGCAACAACATCGACAGCTGCAACAGAACCTGACACGCCCCCAGCGTCGTCGGTCTGGCGACGGTCTTCGGTGCAGGCGGCGGCACGAGCTCCTATCGGGAGATCGAAGAGACCGACGTCATTCTCTTGTGGGGCAGCAACGCCCGCGAGACCCACCCCATCTTCTTTCACCACGTGCTGAAGGCCGTGCGCCGCGGCGCGAAGCTGTACGTCGTCGACCCGCGCCGCACCTCGACGTGCGAGTGGGCCGACGGCTGGCTGCCGGTCGACGTCGGCTCAGACATCTCGCTCTCGAACGGCATCGCGAACGTCATTCTCGAAGAGGGCCTGCAGAACGACGCCTTCATCGCGCGCGCGTGCGACGGCTTCGACGCCTACGCGAAGAACGTGCGCGACTACCCGCTCTCGCGCGTCGCGAAAGAGACGAGCATCGACCCCGAGCTGATTCGCAAGGTCGCCCGCGACTATGCGAAGGCCGACCGCGCCGTCATCTGCTGGACGCTCGGCATCACCGAGCACCACAACGCCGTCGACAACGTCTTCAGCCTCATCAACCTGGGGCTGCTCACCGGCCACGTCGGCAAGTGGGGCAGCGGCCTGAACCCGCTGCGCGGCCAGAACAACGTGCAGGGCGGCGGCGACGCCGGCGCACTGCCGCACCGCCTGCCCGGCTTTCAAGACGTCGAAGACGACACGATTCGCGGCACGTTCGAGGCGAGGTGGGGCCGCAAGATTCCACCGAAAAAAGGGTGGCACCTCACCGAGATGTTCCACGCCATGGAGCACGGCGAGCTGAGCGCCCTCTACGTCATCGGCGAGAACCCGGCCCAGAGCGAGGCCGATGCCACACATTGCCTCAAGCTGCTGAACGGCCTCGACTTCATGGTCGCGCAAGACATCGTGATGACGAAGACGTGCGAAATGGCCGACGTCGTGCTGCCCGCGACCGCGTCGTTCTGCGAGGCCGAAGGCACCGTCACGAACAGCGAGCGCCGCGTGCAGCGCGTGCGCAAGGCGGTTCAGCCCCCCGGCCAGGCGCGCGACGACATCGAGATCATCGCCGCCCTCTCGGGGCGGCTCGGCTACGACCTGGGCCTGCCGAGCGCAGAGGCCGCGTGGGACGAGATGAGATCGTTGTCGCCGATGCACCGCGGCATGTCGTACGAGCGGCTCGAGAAGCTCGGCGGCATTCAGTGGCCGTGCGCCGACGAGAACGACCCCGGCGCGCCGTTCTTGCACGGCCGCCTGTGGGAAGAGCCCGTTCGCGGCCCGCGCGCTCCGTTTCAGGTCGTGCACCAGGTGCCGCCGGTCGAGGCGCTCGACGCGACCTACCCGCTGCGCCTCACGACCGGCCGCAAGCTCGACTCGTACAACACCGGCGTGCAGACCGGCGCGTACGCGTCACCGCTGCGCGCGCGCGAGACCATCGACCTCTCGCCCCACGACGCACGCTCGCTCGGCGTGAAACCCGGCGATCGCGTGCGGGTCGTCTCGCGCCGCGGCTCGGTCACCGTGCACGTCGGCGTCGACGAGCACCTGAAGCCCGGCCTCACGTTCATGACGGTGCACACCCCCGACGAGGTCGACGTGAACCTGCTCACCATCGACGCCACCGACCCGAAGTCGGGCACCGCCGAGTTCAAGGCCGCGGCGGTGCGCGTCGAGAAGCTGTAGCTCCGCGCGAGCGCGTGACGAGGTCAGCCGGCGCTCGTCGCGCGCACGAATCGCAACGCCGCTTCGCACTCTTCGCGCGGGCACATCGCTCTCGCGCGCCGAAAATTTTCACCATGAGAATCCCCGGCCCCATCGCTCCACAGCCGCAGCTCCCCGTCCCCGATCGTGCTCCCCTGCCGCCGCCGCCCCGCCCCCACGCCACGCGCGACGCGTGGGACGACAGCCGCCCCCCACCGCCCCCGCCACCCGCCACCGTCACGGTCGCGCCCGGCGACAGCTACTACCGAATCGCCCAGAACCTCGCGACCGCGCAGCTCGCCGCCGAAGGCCTCTCGCCCGGTGACCCGTCGTACTCGGCGCGGTGGCACGAGCTCTCGTACAGCCTCGTGCTGCAGCTGCAGGCCTCGAACGGCAACCGCCCGCTGCACCCCGGCGACGTGCTCACGCTGCCCGGCAGCGCGCCCGTGCCGCCCGACGTCTCGGGCGACGCGCAGCCGCTCGCCCCTCCGGGCGACTACGACGCCGCGTTCATCAACCAGTTCTCGAGCGACCCCAACGGCAGCAACGGCAACTGCGGCTTCACCTCGGCGCTCATGACGCTGCGCCTGCTCGGCATCGACACGTCGGGCCTCGGCGGCAACACGTACGAGCAGGCCATGCGCCTGCGCGCGCTCGGCGGCGCCGGCACCGTCGACACCACATTCAGCAACCCGAGCCAGGTCGTCGCGTCGCTCAACGCCGCCGGAGCCAGGGCGGCCATCGTTCGCAACACCTGGGGCGCCGACAAGCTCGCCGCCGTCGACGTGATGCGGCAGGCCTTTCTCTCGGGTGAGCCCATGGCGTTCGTCTGCTGCGGCAACCCCGAGCTCGGCTGGCCCGCCCTCGGCACGTACGATGGAGGCCACTTCGTCACCGTCGCCGGCTACGACCCCGCCACCGACACCTTCACGGTGCTCGACCCGCTCCAGGGCGGCCCGATTCAGGTCACCGCCGACCAGCTCGCGGCCTATCTGAGCGCCGACAACTCCGAAGCCGGCGAAGTCGTTCAGGTTCTCCCCGCGTGAAAAAACCGTTTACAGGTCCCGGAGCGGTGGTGTGGCGACAACACCCACATGCCACCCATCACCGGAGCCGAACGAACCCAGACGGCCATCGCCCAAGCGACGAGCCCCAGGGGGCCAAGAGGGTCTGCAGTCAGCGCACAGGAGTATCGCGAGATCTCATCTGCCGCGTGGGGTGACCTCTTCGAGGCGACCCCGGCCACCGCCACCGAGGTCGCCCGCGCGCTCGAGGCCGTGCCCATCAAGAACAAAGACTCGGGCGTGCTCGACGGCCTGGTGTGGGTGAAGACGTCGGCGCAGCGCGCGGCGCTCGGCGATGTTCCACCCGCCTTCGACCCCACCACCGCGACCCTCGACGACGTTCGGAACAACCCGTTCTTCCGGCCGGGCAGCGCGACGCTGCGGCCAGCCAACATCGGGGTGAACGGTCGCGACGACATCAACGCCCCCAACGGCCTGGTCACCGACTTCTACTCGGGCCAAACCCTGCCCCGCGACCAGGCCTTCGGCAAGGGCCGCTTCAACACCGAGCACCTCTGGCCCAGCAGCGTGGGCCCGAACCGACACCGCTACCTCAAGGGTTCGGGTGATGTGGGGGCGTCGACCGACTGGCACCACCTGGTGCCGGCGCGCATCGACACCAACAGCCGGCGCGCGTCGATTCCATTCGGCGACGTCGTGAACGTCGAACGCAGCATGGCCGGCGGGAAGGCGTCGCTCGGCACCGACGCCGCCGGTCGCAAGGTCTTCGAACCCGGCGACGACGTGAAGGGCAACGTCGCGCGCGCGATGCTCTACGTGCACGCGGTCTACGGCGCCGAGCTCTCGAAAGAAGACGTCGAGCAGTTCGTGCAGTGGGACGCGGCCGACCCCGTCGACGCCGAAGAGCGCCGCCGCAACCAGGCGATCGCGAAGGCGCAGGGCAACGTGAACCCGTTCGTCGAGTACGAGGGCCTCGCCGCGAAGGTGTTCGAAGACTGAACGCACCGCCGTCGGTGCTACAACCGCCGACCGCGTGGACCTGCACCCCATCAACGCCCTCGCCACCGACGACGAGCGGCGCGCCGTCGACGCCGTGCTCGGCCTGCCGCGCGGCGACCCGACGCTCTCGGCCACC
>JAEUJP010000178.1 GCA_016793725.1 Myxococcaceae bacterium
GTCGGTCGCATGCCGACCCGAGGTGGAGTGCCTCGAGGGGGTGGTGACCGGGTCACCGGGTCACCCGGTCACCGGGGGGCAAAGACAGTCGGTCGCAGGCCGGCCCGAGGTGGAGTGCCTCGAGGGGGTGGTGACCGGGTCACCGGGTCACCCGGTCACCAGGGGTCAAAGACAGTCGGTCGCAGGCCGGCCCGAGGTGGAGTGCCTCGCGGGGTTCTCGCAGCGGAGCTCCCGCTCCCCTCTCGTAAGGGGGGCTTCAGCGTGAGCCGACACGTAAGGTGCGAGCCGCTCTGCCCCTGGTTTCGACCGTTCACGCCCCGCCCCGGGAACCGTCGTCACGCGGCGCGCGACACTGCTCGCCGTGACCCCGCTCCTCCTGAACTACGTCGTCGCCTGGCTGTCGCTCTGCCTGCTCGCCGTCGTGCTTGTTCTGAAAGACGTGCGCCCGCGGTGGCAAGACGAGCTCCGTTTTCTCGCCGTGCCGTGGAAGCTCGCCGTCTTCGTGCCCGCCGTCGCCTTCGTCACCTTCGCCGGCCGCTTCACCGACGACGAGACGTGGGACGTCGTCACCGGCGCCGGCATGGCGCTGCTCACCTTCGCCACCAGCGGTTGGGCCGTCGGCACGCTCTACAAGGTGATGAGGCGCGAGCGGCGCGCCAGCCACGCCTTCATCGCGCTCGTCGCCATGCTCTTCGCGAGCAGCTGGTTCTACGACGGCTGGCAGCTCGTGAGAGACGGCGCGTACACCGTGCGCTGGTGGAGCAACCTCTGCCTTTCACCGTTCGCCTACGTCGCCGCGGGCCTCATGCTCAACCTCGAGGCCGGCGAGCGCGGCGGCCTCTGCCTCGGCTTCGTTCGCCGCGACTGGCCGCAGCCCGCTTCGGCCCGCGTCACGTGGCCGATGGTGCTCGCCGCCAGCCCGCTCGTGGCCGTCGCTGCGTACGTGCTCGTCGGCTTCGTCGGCTGGCAGCTGCCTTAGCGGCCCTGCTTGTCGAGCGCGACCTTGAGCGCATACTTCACCGCCGCCGCGCTCTCGACCGCGAGCCGCTTCTCGAGCGCCGCCTTCGCCACCGTCGACTTCACCGAGCCCAGCGCATCGGCCGCGTAGTAGCGCACGTCTTTGTCTTCATCGTCGAGGCACGCCACCAGCTTCGGCAGCGCCTGCTCGGTGCCGAACAGCGACAGCGCGAGCGCCGCCTCAGACCGCACCGCGGCCGACGAGTCAGACAGCGCCGCAATCAGCGCCGGCACGGTCGACGCGTCTTCGAGGAACCGTAGCCCCCGTGCCGCTTCGGCCCGCGTGCGCTCGGGCTGCTTCTTGTCGCCGAGCCGCGCGGCCAGCACTGACGCCCCGTTCAGCTTCGCCAGTGACGCGATGCACGCGTCGCGCAGCTCTTCGTTGCGCGTGTCGAGCGCCTTCAGCAGCGCATCGACCGCCCCTTTGTCGGTCGATGAGCCCAACGCCTTCGCCGCCGTGATGCGGTCGGCCTTCGCCGCCCCGTCGTCTGCCACCACCTTCGAGGGAGTCATGGTCATCGCAATCGCCACCACCGAGGGTCCGAGGGCCATCAGTCGTTGTCCTCGAAGCCGTCGGTCATGAAGTGTTTTTGTGTGTCGCGCGGGTGCTCTTTGTTGATGCGGTTCAGGTCAGAGGTGATCTCGTTCATGCTCTTGCCCTTCTCTACCCCGTCGAGCATCGTCAGCACGTCGGCCGACGAGGTGCTCCACGACAGCTCGGTGTTCGCGCCCACGATGTCGAGGTTCTTCGAGTTCTTGTTCTTCGGAATCGAGCGCAGGTCATCGACGTACCGGTTCGTGTTGCAGCCGTCGAAGAACATGAGCTGGTAGTCGTTCGTCATCTTCGCCTTCTTCAGGTCGTTCTCGCCGAGCTTCACGTAGTTCTCTTCGTGCGGCGCGCCGATGACGTAGTTGCCCGCCGGGTTGTCTTTCGGGTCGAAGTCGGGGCCCGAGCCCACGCGGCCGTGACCCGAGTACATGACCAGCTCGTCTTCGTTCATCGCGCGCGCGAACTTCTCTTTCGCGTTCGGGGTGTCGGGGGTGATGAGCTTCACCACGCCCTTCACGTCTTTGCCCTGGTGCTGAAAGTCTTTCACGAAGTACGTCGCCGTCTTGTCGACGGTCGCCGGGTCGATGCCGTGCTTCGTCAGCTCGTCGTCGGTCGCCGTCGTGACGTCGAGCTGCTGGTAGCCCTTCGCTTCGAGCCCGTCGATCGTCTTCTTGATTTGTGGCAGGTGCGCCTTCTTCTCGTCGTACCCGATGCCGATGGTCGTGTTCAGCACGCTGTCTTCGTAGAGCTTGTCGTACTGCGGCTTCTTCACGTTCGCCGCCGCCGCCGCGTCGAGCTTCTTGATGGTCGCCGCATCCAGCCGGCCCGTCGGCTCGAGGTCGTTCTTCGACTGAAAGTCCGCCAGCGCGTCTTTCGTCTCCGTCCCGAAGTCCGAGTCCGCTCCGTGCTTCGGCAGCGGCTGCCCCGCGAGCTCGAGCGCCTCCTGCAGCTTTCTCACCGACTCACCCTTCGCCCCGCTCGCGAGCTCCATCTCGCCGTTCGCGACCTTCTCGAGCGTCGCGTCGCCCTTCATCGGGTAGCTCGCAGGCACCGTCTCGTACTTCGATGGGTCGGCCATGCCCACCGGTGCCGCCTGCCCGGTGCCTGCCGCGGCCGGGTCGAACCCGTCTTGCAGCGCCGGTGCGAGCGGCTTCGCGGCCTCGACCGCCTGCGCAACCTGCTCCTGCACGACGCTGGGAATGATGGGGCTGAATGTCTTGCGAATGCCGTCGAGCGACATGCGGCCATTCTCGAAGCTCGAGAGCTTCCGTTCGCTCCGACTTCACCCCCCAGTGGGCCCGCGCAGTTGCACCGGCGGGTGCTGACCCATCGGTCACACGCGCCGCCGCCGCCTCACCACCAGCACCCACACCAGCAAGAGGGGCCCGCCCGCCGCGCTGCACCCACATGGCCCGCGCTCGCCGAAGCCCATGGGGCCCGTCTGCGGAGCCTTCGGCGTCATCGGCGCACTCGGCGTGCCGGCATCGACCTGCTGCGCGACGCAGACGCCACCGCGGCACTTGTCGCCGACGCCGCACGGGTACCCGTCGGGAGCCACCACCCGCCCGCACGACGTGCCGCTCGTGCACGAGCGCGCCACCGTGCACTGCCGGTCGGGGCAGCTCGCGTCGGTCTCGAGCTTCGACTGGCGCACCGTGCACACCCCCTCGGCGCCGGGCTCGGCGCAGCCGAAGCACGAGCCGGTGCACGCGGTCGCACAGCAGACCCCGTCGCTGCAGCTCCCGCTCGCGCACTCGGAGTCACCCTTGCACCACATACCACTCGGTGCCTGCGTCTTCGTGCAGCGCACCGCAGCAGGCCCGAGCCCCGCGTTGTGGGCGTCGACGCGCAACATCGGCCACGGCGCGGCGCCGGTCTCGGTCGCCCCCGCGACGGCCCAGCGGTGAATCACCGTGCCCCCGACGTTCGTCATGCCGGCGCCGACGAGGTCGAGCACGCCGTCGCCGTCGAGATCGACAGCCGTCGCTGCAGACGGCAGAAGACCTGGCGCGATCAGCTTCGGAAAGCGGCTCACCATGCTGCCGTCGAGGTGAAACGCGCTC
>JAEUJP010000193.1 GCA_016793725.1 Myxococcaceae bacterium
ACCGTCGGCCTCGAGAAGGTCGAGATCGCCGACGCGCTGCCGCCGCTGCGCAAGACCGGCTCCGAGTAGTCGCCCGCAATGAAGAAGGGGTGAGCGCCTGAAAGCAGCTCACCCCTCTCTTCGACCTGCACTGCTGAATCAGAAGTACTTGCTGTAGAGCTTCGCGAGGCGCGAGCCGAGCTCGAGGTCTTCGAAGCGGTTCATCAGCGTCTGCTGGCGCGGGCGGAAGAGCAGCGTGCCGAGCACGCCGAGGCCAATGCCGGCGCCCACCGCGATGCCGATCGCAGGCAGCGGGTACTTCTTCACCTGCTTCTCGGTCAGGTCGGCCGCGCGGCCGAGCTGGTCACCGGCGATGTTCGCGAAGTCTTTCGCGTTCTTCATCACCGAGTCGGGAAGAATCTGCTTCGACTGGTCGACGTACTTCGTGGCCTTCTCCATCACGTTGTTCTCCATGGGCACTCTCCAATTGGTTTCGTGGGCACTGCGGGCCTGATCGGTTGCATCACCCGTACCGCCTCACAACCCACCCACTTCCCTGGGGGCGCGCGCCGCTCATGTGGCGTTCTGTCCCGATGCGCGCCCGACCGTGGGCGGAATGGGTGCCAAAGCGCGACGCCTGAACACCAGCACGGGGCTCACGGGGCCCGATCGCCGATCGGCTGCGCCACTGACGCGAGCTGCGAGCTCTCGAGCGCGCCTTCGCCCCCTCGGGAGCGACGCGCACGCTGCCACCACCAGGCGCTTCGCCTCAGTGTTTGCCCGGCGACGCGACCTTCACCAGCGGCCGCGCCTTCTTCGGAGGGGGCCCCGCCCGCCGCACCTGACGCAGCGTCGGGCGCCGGCGCTTGCGCGCCCGGGTGAGGCGCACCGGGCGGTGCTTCTTCGCCGACGTCTCGAGCGCCTCGATGACACGAACGTCGAGCAGGCCCTCTCGACCCGACGGCTCGGGCTCGCGGTCGTCGAGCACACACGTGCTGAACTCGATCAGCTCGGCCGCGACCTGGTCTCTCGCCGCGAAGGTCTGCTTCTTCTCGCGCTCGCCGATCTTCACCACGTTCTTCAGCGCGCCGCGGTGCTGGTACGCCGGGTTCGCCTCGACCGAGCCCTTCGTGCCGACCACCTCGTAGCGTGAGCCGTGGTAGCCCTCGAACGTCACCGCGAACGTCGCGAGCCGCCCCTTGGGGAAGCGCAGCACGCACGCGGTCTGATCGGTGCCGTCGCCGGGCATCGCGAACACCTCTTCGGGCTCGGCGCGAAACATGCCGCGCGCCGCGTTGATGCAGTACGTGCCGATGTCGTACAGCGGGCCCGCGCCTGGCAGCGGCTTGCCGCGCACGTTGCCCTCGCGCAGGTCCATCGCGAACGTCGACGAGAACAGCTTCGGCTCGCCGATGCGTTCGTCGTGCACCACCTTCGCAGAGGTGAGGTTCGCCGGCTCGAAGTGCAGCCGGTACGCCGTCATCAGCTTCACGTCGGCTTTTTTGCACGCCGCGATCATCTGGCGGCACTCGGCGACCGTGACGGCGAGCGGCTTCTCGCACAGCACGTGAACCCCGTGCTTCGCCGCCCGAATCGTGTAGTCGGCGTGCAGGTGGTTCGGCAGCGCGATGTACACGGCGTCGACGGCGCCGGTGCTCAAGAAGCTGTCGTAGTCGTGGTAGCCGAGCGCGAAGGGCACCTGGTACGCCTTCGTGAGCTTCGCGCGCTTCGCGGCGTCGCCGCTGACCAACGCGACGAGCTCGCTGTTCGGCGCGTGCGCGAAGGCCGGCAGAATCGCCGACTGCGCGAAGTGCCCGAGCCCGACGACCGCGTACCGCACCTTCTTGCCGCTCGTGTTGCGCGCCATGGTGGCCTCAGCTCAGTAGCGCTCTTCGCGACTGTTCTCGAAGTGGGTCCCACCGTCGGTCGCGGCCATCGTCCCGGCGTCGCGCGGGGTCTTCGCCGCGGCGAACGGGTTCGTGTACTCGCTTTCGTCGCTGGGAATCCGGGTGCCAGGTCTTCGGCTCGTCGAGTCGTTGCTCGGCCGTCGCCCATAGCGCTCCCGCTCGATGTCCGGCGCGGGGGTGCTCGAGCTGCGGTCGATCTGCGAGCCGCTGGGGGCCAGGCCCGACGACGCGTTCGGAGCGATGCCAGTGGAGCCGGAGGTCCCCGGCACCGTCTCGTCTCCGCGCATCGGGCTCGCGTCGTTTGGGCGGGTTTCACCCACGGGCTGTGCCGCGTGACCGTTTCGAAGGCGGGTGTCGGTCTGACACGCCGCGAGCGCGACGACCGCTGCTGCTGCAATCAAAATTCCGGTTCTCATGCCGGCTTGTTTGAGCAGGAAGCGCGCCGCGGCGCGTCGAGCGCTCACGCGCGGTTGCGATCGGGAGCCCGGGGCAAACTTGGCGCCCACCCGCAGAAACGTCCCGCTGTAGAGTCCGCCGCCATGCGAATTCTGGCGGTGGTGGTGGTGCTGCTGGTGACGGGGTGCGCAGGCCTGACGCCGCGGCTGGTCGACGCGAGCGTGCAGAAGCCCTCGAACGTCGCGGTGTACTTCACGGTCGACACCCGCGACGGCGAGCCGGTGCCGGGCCTCACCGCCGAGCAGTTTCACATCTACGAAGACGGCAAGCTGGTGTCGCCGTACGAGTCGAAGCAGACGATTCTGAACCCCGAGATCGCGGCGAAGCACTACACGCTGCTGCTCGTCGACATGTCGGGCTCGGTGTCGAAGTCGGGCCAGCTGCCCGCGCTGCAAGAGGCCGTGAACGCGTTCACCTCGAAGGTCGGCCAATATCAAGAGACCGCCGTGTACGCGTTCGACGGGCGGCCCGACATCTTCCCGCTGCGAAACTTCGCGCCCGGTGCGTCGACCGTGAACGTCTCGGGGTTCGCGACGCAAGACCCGTCGACGAACCTGAACGGCGCGGCCATCAAGGCGATGGAGCTGCTCGACAAGCACCTCGACAAGTCACCGGTGCCGCTGCGGTTCGGCACCCTCGTGGTGTTCACCGACGGCACCGACCACGCGTCGCGCGCGACGAAAGAGCAGCTGATGGGCTGGGTGAACGCGGTGCCGTTCGACATCTTCGTGATCGGCGTCGGCGCCGAGATCAACGAGGCCGAGCTCTCGGCGCTCGGGCGCTCGGGCGCTGCGCTCTCGCGCGACCCCGGCCAGGTTGGCGCGCAGTTCGACAAGATCGCGACGCGCATCGAAGGGTACTCGAAGCGCTTCTACCTGCTCTCGTACTGCTCACCTGCCCGCGCGGGCGATCACGTGCTCACCGTCGAGCCGTTCTTGCCCGACGGCCGCACCGGCGAGACCACCTACCGCTTCAACGCGAACGGCTTCGGCCCCAACTGCGACCCGAACCGCAAGCCGAGCTTCGACATCAAGAAGCCGCGTACGTCTGCTCAGCGGCCGTAGAGGCGCTCCATCGCGCTGCGCGCGTTCTTCAGCACCTTCTTTTTCTGCCGCGATGCCCTTCGCATCAGCCCGGTGAGATACGTGCGCACCTTCTTGATCGGCTTCGCCTTCCGCTTCAGCTTCATGCGCTGAAGGGTTGCAAACGGCAGGCCAAGGGCGCGGAATCAGGGCACCTGAGCTTCCAAACGGTGACATGCATCTCTCTGCATCGCATGCGCTCCGGTCTGGTGGTCGTCGTGTTCGCGCTCGTGGCTTGCGATGGCGTCATCGTGCCGGGCCCTGGCGGAGGCATCGACGGGCCGCTGCCCATCGACCCGATCGGGGGCACGGGCGGCGGCGACACGACGCCGGGGCCGACTCCAGTCGAACGTGCGTGCATGACGCGCACGGTGGCGACGCAGCCGCTGCGCCGGCTCACGTTCGAGCAGTACCAGCGCACGCTCGCGCAGCTGTTCGGCACGCTCGCGCCGCGCGTGCTGACGACGTCGCGCTTCCCCGAGACGACGCTGACGCGCGGCTTCTCGGCCGACGCCGAGAACAACACCGTCAACACGTCGCAGAGCAACGCGATCGAAGACGAGGCCGAGCGCGTGGCGACGGTGATGTTGGCCGACCCGCAGCCGTTCTTGCGCGGGCTGATGCCGTGCACGCTCTCGACGCCCGCGACCGACGCGCAGGTCGACGGGTGCGTCGATGCGTTCATCTCGAGCTTCGGCGCGCTCGCGTACCGCCGCCCCACGACGGCGGCCGAGCGCGCCATCGCGAAGCAGGTCTACACCGAGGTGCGCCCCGACCAGGGCCCGGCGAAGGCGATCATCGCCGTCACGCAGTTCTTCATTCAGTCGCCGGCGCTGCTGTACCGGGTCGAGCGTGGCGGTGCGGCGGCGCCGCTCGCGGGGCTGCTCGAGCTCGGCGATCACGAGCTGGCCGGCCGGCTCGCGTTTCTGTTCACCGACGGCCCGCCCGACGCGGTGCTCACCGCCGCCGCCGAGCGCGGCGAGCTGCACACGAAAGAGCAGGTCGCGGCGCAGGCGCGCCGGCTGATGACGAACCCCACGTTTCTCTCGACGGCCGCGCTGTTCCTGCGCGACTGGCTGCACCTCTACGAGGCGAACGTCGGCAAAGACGCGGCGCAGTTTCCCCGCTACACGCCGGCCGTGGTGCAGAGCCTCGAGCGCGAGCCGCTCGAGGCGCTGCGGTTCGTGCTCGAGCGCAGCGACAAGAAGCTCTCGACGCTGCTCGGCGGCACGTCGCTGCCCGTCGACGCCACGCTCGCCGGCTATTACGGCGTGACTGCGCCGGGCGCCGGTTGGGAGCCCACGGGCCTGCCGAACCGCCGCGGCCTGCTCACACGTGCGTCGGTGATGGCGGCGCTCGCGAAGCCGGCGCAGACGGGCACGATTCACCGCGGCAACTTCTTTCGCCACGAGGTGCTGTGCGAGCCGACGCTGACGCTCCCGCCGAACGTCGACATCTCGACGCCGCTGATGGGCACGTCGAACCTGCCGACCGCGCGCGAGCGCCTGGCGCCGACGACCAACAGCGCCGAGTGCCGTGGCTGTCACTCGCAGATCAACCCGCTCGGCCTCGCGCTCGAGGGGTACGACCCGGCCGGCCAGTTTCGCACCACCGAAAACGGCGCGACCATCGACACGTCGGGCAGCGTCGACGTGGGCGGCGGGCAGCGCAGCTTTCAGACCGGCGAAGAGCTCGCGGGCCTGATCGCCGACGGCCGCAAGGCGCGTGACTGCTACGCGCGCCAGTGGTTTCGCAACAGCGTCGGCCGCATCGAGATGCCCGAAGACGCCTGCAGCATCGCCACGCTGCAGCAGGCCTTCGAGCAGAGCAACGGTGACCTGGGCGAGCTGCTGGTCGCGGTCACGCAGCTCGACACCTTCTTCTACCGCCGCTCACCGGAGTGAACGCGCCATGAACCGCCGCCAGCTGCTGAAGGGAATCGGAGGCATCACGCTCGCGCTGCCGTGGCTCGAGGCGCTCGACGGCGGGGGGCGCGCGTATGCGCAGGGCATGAACCGCCCGCGCCGCGTGGTGGTGATGACGTACCAGATGGGGGTGCCGCGCGGTGTGTGGCGGCCTTCGGCGCACGGGTCGGCGTTCACGCTGCCGTACGTGTCGGCGCCGCTCGAGCCGTTTCGCAGCCGCTGCCTGTTCGTGTCGGACATCGACAACCGCATGCTCGATGCGGGGGGCAGCGGGTTTTCGTTCGGGCACCCCGGCAAGTCTGAAGCCGCGCTGACCGGCACGCTGACGACCGGCGCTTTTCCGACGACGAACACGAACGCGCTGTCTGAGGTGCGCAGCGACGCGGCGACGACGGGCGGCGCGAACTCGGAGTCGATCGAGCAGATCATCGGGCAGGCGCTGCGCAACGGGCAGCCGTTCAACTCGGTGAACCTCGGCATCGACGGCGACCGGCGCACGCCGGCGTCGCTCTCGAGCCGCTTCTTCTTCGAGAGCCGCGGCACGGCGGTTTCGATGGACTGCAGCCCCACCTCGGCGTTCAACCGCTTCTTCACGAACGTGATGCCGATGAACCCCGGCTCCGATCAGGCGCTGCGTGAGCTGCGCCAGCGCAACAAGAGCGTGCTCGACGCGGTGAGGCGTGAGTTCACCGACCTGCGGCAGGGCCTCGGCACCGACGACCGCCGCAGGCTCGACGAGCACGCAGCGCGCATTCGTGAGGTCGAGCTCATCGCGCCGCCTCCGCCGGCGTGCAGCCAGCCGACGGGCATCACGGCGCTGACGAACCCGCACATGGGCCAGGTGGCCCCGATGCAGATTCGGCTGCTCGCGCAGGCGATGCAGTGCAACCTGGCACCCATCGGCCGCATCGAGTTCATGAATCAGCAGAGCCCGCGCTTCGGCATCTCGGGGCTCGACACGACGCTCGATGGGGCCGTCGCGGC
This sequence comes from Myxococcaceae bacterium, assembly GCA_016793725.1. Classification (GTDB taxonomy): domain Bacteria; phylum Myxococcota; class Myxococcia; order Myxococcales; family Myxococcaceae; genus Xiheicaenimonas; species Xiheicaenimonas phototrophica. The sequence continues at coordinate 6,334 of JAEUJP010000193.1, forward strand.
CGGCTACGACTGGCACGGCATGGTGCACGGCGACCCGCTGCCCGGCACGTCGACGTACCTGCGGCCGGGGCGCGACCAGACGACGACGACGTACGACCAGCGGCTGCAAGACAGCTACCGCTTCTTCGTGCAGCAGTTCGCGAACCTGCTCACCGAGCTCGACCGGTTCCCCGAAGGTCAGGGCACGACGGTGCTCGACAACACGCTCTGCATTCTCGCGAGCGATCTCGGCGAGGGCCAGGGCCACCACCACGGCAAGATGGGCTACGTGCTCGCGGGCAACCTGGGCAGCGCGCGGCGCAACTACCACTTCATGGCGGGCGCAGCGAACGCGAACTTCTACACGGCGTCGACGTACAACGTGTCGCAGCTCTTGCACTCGATTCTCGACATGGCGGGCGTCGGTACGGGCGGCGGCGGCACGGTCGCCGAGCTGGGGCTGCGCGGGTACCTCGCGAGCATCGGCGCGCCGCGGCGCATCGACGGCCTGTTCGCCTGAGCTTGAGCTTCTGGTCGCTGCGCTCCCGTTTCCGCGCCAGAGGCGCGAGGCTTTACGGCGGGGCGGGTTCGCTGGCACTGTGACCGCATGCTCGACGCCTGGAACAAGCTGCGCGACCACCTGTCGGAAGATTTTCTCGGCGGGCCGAAGGTCGTGAAGCTCGCGTGGGCTATCAACCTGCAGAAAGGCGGCACGCTGCCGTTCGTGCTCGGGCTGATGTTCGCGTTCGACAACTTCACGCCGACGGCGTGGGCGTACGCGGCCCTGCACGGCAGCTACGGGCTCTTGTGGCTGCTCAAAGACGCCGTCTTCCCCGACCCGAACTGGGAAAAGAAGGTCACGTTCGCGTCGGCGCTGAACGCGTGGCTGCTGGTGCTGGGGCTGTACTGGCTCGCGCCGGTGCTGCTCATCACGTCGCGCTACGAGGCGCCCGCGCGCACGCTGGCGATCGCGACCATCATGTACGCGGTCGGCGTGGTGCTGATGATGGGCGCCGATGCGCAGAAGCACTTCGTGCTGAAGGCGAAGCGCGGGCTCATCACCGACGGCTTCTTCGCGCGCGTGCGGCACCCGAACTACCTGGGCGAGATGATGCTGTACGGCTCGTTCGCGGTGGTGTCGGGCCACTGGGTGCCGTGGGTCGTGCTGGCCTGGGTGTGGACCGGCGTGTTCCTCCCGAACATGTTGAGAAAAGAGCGCAGCATGTCGCGCTACCCCGAGTGGGCGGCGTACAAGGCGCGCAGCGGGTTCTTGTTGCCGAAGCTGTTCGGCGCGGGCGCGGTGAGCGCCGAGCTGCCGAAGCCGGCGGCGTGACGAAGCCCGACGCCCGCAAATGAAAAAGGCTCGCCGAAGCGAGCCCTGTTTTCAGTTTCCGAAGTTGGAAGTGACCTTGGTCATCAGGACATCAGAAGTTTTTTCGTCTGACTGGGTGCTGCTGGGTGCGAGGTCCTTTGTTGTGATTGCGCCTCCTGCTGGGTGGTGAACGAATGGTGCGCCTCCCATGTTCCGCAGTCAACCCACTCGGGCTCCGTTACCGGGTCGTAGCCTTGGCACGATTCCGACTGACGGTGGACACCGACACCGGCCCCGACGGGCAGCCGCTGCGCGTGCGCTGGGCGTTTTTCATCGAAGGTGAGGAGCTGTGGGTCGAAGACCTGGGGAGCTCGGGTGCTCGGTTGATTCAGCCCCAAGGCCTGCGTCGTGTGGAGCGAGCCCGAGCGCTGCGCCGCAGCGAACAGAGAGGCGACAGGGCCTGACGCGCGTGTCGCCGAGACGGGCTGCTTGGGCGCACGGTGTCGGGCAGCTCCAAGTTTCGTGCGGTACATATTCGAGTGCACGCCGGCCTCAGTAAGGACCGCACGAAACTTGGAGCTGCCTGACCACGCGCGCCCAGGTCAGCCCAAAGGGCGCCGAAGGCGCGGCGCAGCCGCTGACCAGAGCCAGGGCGCCGGTCGAAGTACGGCACCTCGCTCCTCACCCGCGCCGAGGTGTGCCCAGCTGTACGAGCGCATCACCCGGCGGCGCGGCCTCGGGCTGCACGGTCACGTGCTCGATGTCGTGCACATCGTGAATGCGCCGCGACACGGCCGAGGCGACCTCGGTGCCGTGGTGGTCGGCCGCGAGCACCACGTGCACGGACGAAGAAGCTGCCCGTGATGCACAGCGCGACGACGAGCCGCTTCGTCGGCGTCGACGAATGATCGTGACCGTGGTCGTGGCTCACATGGCCACCTTCCACCTCGCCACGTGCGGCTTCGCGTGCGTGTAGCCCGCCGTCGCGATCTCGCGCACCCGCTCGACCTCGAGCAGCCCGTACTGCTCGACGGGGAAGCGCAGGTGAAAGTCGGCGAGCTCGCCCATCGCGCGCGCGTGGCCGTCGCTCGCCAGCTGCACGCTGCGCATCAGAATTTCGATGATGCCGGGCAGCCCGGCTCCGCCCTCGGCTCCGGCCGTGAGCCGGCTCCACATCGCCCTCCACGGCGACGGAAACGCGGGCGACGCCGGCCCGCCCAGCGCGCCACCGGTGCCGCTCGCGTTGAATGCGATCACGCGCCCTGCCCCGCGCTCGCGCAACAGGTCGACCGGCAGGTTGTTGATGAGCCCACCGTCGATCAAGAGCTGCCCGTCTTCGAGCACCGGCACCGCGACCGCAGGGAGCGAGCACGACGCGCGAACCGCCTTCCACACGGGCCCACGCTCGTGCACGAACAGCTTCGCCGTCGACAGGCTCGCCGAGACCGCGAGGTGCGGTATCCACAGATCCTCCAGCTCGAGGTCGCCGTACGCCTCCTGCAGGCCGCGATCGACGCGCGTGCCCCCGATCAACGAGAACACCGGCAGCGTCACCTCGCGAAACGGCTTCAGCGAAAAGATGCGCTGGTTCAGCTCGACCATCTCGTCGAAGCCCAGCCCCATCGCGGCCTGCGCCCCCATCGCGGCGCCCGTGCTGGTGCCGCCGAACGCATCGATGGGTATGCCGGCCTCGCGCAGCGCACGAAGGGCTCCGATGTGCGCGAAGCCGCGCGACGCGCCGCCGCTCAACGCGACCGCGATCGACCGGCCCGTCAGCACGCGCGCCGCGCGATCGAAGTCGTCAGCGATGTGCAGGTGCCGCACGCCGGGTCGCCGAGCCAACCACCGGGCGGTGCCCGACGGCCGCCGGCTGCGGTCGCGGTGAATCAGCATCAGCGTGCGCGCACACCCGCCGAGCCTCTCTTCCACCGGCCGCAGGGCGGGCGAGGCGCCGGCTTCGGCGAGCAGCACGACGTGATCGACGTGGCGCAACCACTCGCGGCGCGTCACGTCGACGTCGAGCACGACGGGCCCGGGCTGTGCCTCGAGCCACGCACGGTCGAGCGTCGGGCCGCTCACGTGCTGGGCCGGCCCCAGCGCCGCGACCAGCCTCGCCGCCGCTTCGACGAGCCGCGGGCTCTCGTCGAGCCGCACGAAGGCCCACCGCGCGGCCGGCTCCTTCACGACCGCACCGCGAGCGAGCGCGAGCGCGCTGCGCGGGAAGGCGGCCTCGAGCGCCTCGACCGGCAGCCGCGCCACCCGGCTCTCGCGCAGCGCCGTCACCGTCGTGGCGAACGTGCTCGACGACAGCGCCTCGGCGCACCCGAGACACGCACCCGCGCCGTATGCGCCGACACGCCCCTCGAGCACGAGAAAACACGCGCGCGCCACATCGCCCTCTCGGAACAGCACGTCGCCGGGCTGCAGGGCCATCACCTCGGCGTGGTGCTCGAGCGTCGCGACGACGTCGGGTTCGACGGGCCCGAGCCAGGTCTCAACCGCGGCGGCGATCGACACGACCCCAGACGGTATCGCGAGACGCCCCGCATCGGAGTCATTAAGGTGACGGGCGGGTGCAGCGGTCTCGCTGCAGGCAACCGTGAAGGTCGGGCCGCCTTCACACTGAACGAACCGGCTCTTGTCAGACAACTCCCACTCGAAGGCCGCCCTGGGTGGCGTCGTGCTCTTCGCGAGCGCGGCAGTCGCCATGCTCTGGGCAAACCTCCACGTCGAGAGCTACCGCGCGATCTTCTCGACGACACGCTCGTTCATCAACGACGGGTTGATGGCGCTGTTCTTCTTCGTGGTCGGCATGGAGATCAAGGAAGAGCTCACCCGCGGCGCGCTCTCGACCCGCGCCCGCGCCGTGTTGCCCGCGCTCGCGGCCGCCGGCGGCATGCTCGTGCCCGCGCTCATCTTCGCCCGGCTCGACCCCGGCGGCGCCGGCTGGGGCATACCCGTCGCGACCGACATCGCGTTCTGCGTCGGCGTGCTGTCGATGTTGGGCGACCGTGTGCCACGTGCCCTCGCCGTCTTCATCACCGCGCTCGCCGTGTTCGACGACATCGGCGGCATCGCCGTCATCGCCATCTTCTATGGCCACGGCCTGCAGCCGGCGTGGCTCGTCGCGTCGGTGGTGCTCGTCTTCCTGCTCTGGGCGCTCGAGCGGCGCGTGCGCCTGCACGGTGTGCTCTACGCCGGCCTCGGCGCGGTGCTGTGGTTCACCATGCACCAGTCGGGGCTGCATGCGACGCTGAGCGGCGTCGCGCTGGGCCTCCTGATCCCCGCCGAGCTGAAGCACGACACCGATCAAGAGGCCCCGCTCGCGAGCTTCGTGACGCTCTGGCGCCCGTGGGTGACGTGGGTCGTGCTGCCGCTCTTCGCGCTCGCGAACGCCGGCGTGCCGCTCGGCGGCATGGGGCTCGCTGCGTTCAGCTCACCCATCTCGCTCGGCGTGGCGCTCGGCCTCTTCATCGGCAAGCCCGTCGGCATCTTCGGCGTCACGTTCGCCGCCGTGAAGCTGAAGCTCGCGCCGCTGCCCGAGCGCACGTCGCACTACCGGCTGTTCGGCGCCTCGATCGTCGCAGGCATCGGCTTCACCGTGTCGCTCTTCATCGCCGCCCTCGCCTACCCCGGCGGCGCCGAGCTCGAGCAGGCGAAGGCCGGCGTGCTGCTGGGCTCACTCGTCGCGGGCGTGATCGGCGCGCTGGTGCTGCGCGCGGCGCCGAAGCTGCCGGCGTGAAGCGAGCACCGCGATGAGCAGCCAAGAGAAGCCTGGCGCTCCGTCGCAGCGGCAGGTGCGATCTTGAAACGGCGAGTCGTAGTTCGAGACGCTCGTCTTCCACGTGAAGGTGGGCTGAGCGGGGTCGTTGCTCACGAGGGTCATGTCGAACTTCATCTCGTCGTTGACGCTCGTGTCGCTGAGCAGCTCCGCGAGGCCGACGCTGAACATCTCTGACTCGCCCGGGGCCACCGTCATCATCGTGCGGCTGATGACGGGGCGGCCGACCGACGTCTTGGTCAGAGACTTCGCCGGGCCTGCCGTGATGTCGGTCACCACGAGCGGCGCGTCGCCCGTGTTGCGCACGATGTACGTCACCACGTCTTGCACGCGATCGAGGCCCGTCTCACGCGCTTCGATGATCGGGTTGCCCAGCCACAGCTCCTCACCCTGCTTCACCGGGTGCTGCGGCAGCAGGAGGCCGCCGGGGCCCATCCAGAACTCCAGCTCGAGCTTCGGCCGCGGCCCGCCCTCGACGTCGAAGATGAACGGGTCGGCGCCTTCGACGTTGTTGGGAATTCGCACGCGGTACGACCAGTGGCCTGCGCTGGTCGGCGTCACCCGAATGCCGAGCCACGTGACGCCGCCGGGCTCGACCGAGCCGTCGGGCCGCTCGACGAGCTCGACGGTGCACCCTCTCTCGTTCTCGATGATCGCGCCGCTCGGCAACCGCAGCACCCCTTCGCCCGGGTTCTCGATGAGAAAGTCTTGATCGACCCCGCCGGGCTCGCGGCCCACGTCGAGGCGGGAGTCGATCTCGACCTCGGTCGCGTCGAACCCCACGAGCTCGTACACCGCGATGTCGGGCGGCGGCTCGGGGCACAAGAGCGCGAACCCGCGCACCGCCGTGCCGAGCTCGAGGTTGAGCTGCGCGTTCGAGCCGCCGCCCAGAAGCCGCCGCAGCTGTGTGCGCGCGTCGAGGTCGGCCTGCGCCTCGAGCGACGTGGCCAACACCGGCGCCGAGACCAGCAGCCCGACCGTACCCATGCGCTCGGTGAACGACAGCGGCGCGGCGAGCCCCGACCCGTAGTTGTGAAAGCGCAGGCCCAGCTCGAAAGGCACGCCCGCGATGCGCGGCCAGGTGAACATCGTGTCGGCCCCCGCGGGAAGCGCGGTCGCCCTGCCGTCGGGCGTGACGTGGCTGAACGCGGGCTGCGGCGCGGCCGTCGCCTGCGCCGTGCCGATGACGTTCCACACGGTGGTGGGCCGCGCGGGGTCGTCGCTGTCGACGCGCGTCGACCACCGCGTCATGCCGGTCGCCGCCGGAGTCACGCGCAGCTCGAGCGCCCGGCGCTCGCCCGGCGCGAGCGACGTGAAGGCAGCGCCCTCGAGCGCGACGGCGACGTTCATCGTCGTGGGAAACGAGACGGCGACGCCGCCGACCGCCTCGAGCCCCTCGTTCACCAGCTCGTACCGGTTCGGCACACCCACCATCGCGGCGAGGTAGTTCGGCGCCGGCGCGAAGCTGGCGCCGTTCGAGATCTCGCCGCCGCCCGGGATGCGAACCTCGAGCTTCTTGCCCGGCACGAGCGCGCGGAAGCGCGTCTGCGGCCGCCGGTCTGAAAACGGGTGGAGCGGCGCGAGGGTCTCGGGCATCGCCGCCGTGATCGCTCCGCGGCCCAGGCCCGGCGCGACGTCGTAGCGCCAGAGAATCGGGCCGTCGAACGTGGCGCTGCGGCAGTCGGCGACGGTGAGCACCTCGAGCGCGCCGCCCGTGTAGCCGAAGTCGATCGCCGCGAAAGAGACGAAGCCCATCGTCGCGGGCACCGGCCACGCGGCAGTGCTCATCACCCGGGTCGCGCCGGCCTTCGCGTCGGCGAACGTCTGCGACCCGGCGAGCGCGGTCGACGACACGTTCTTCAGCCACAGCTCGACCGCGCAGCCCGTCGTGCCGCTGCCGGTCGAGTAGTCCTTCTGCCAGGCGAGCTCGACGAGGTGCGAACCGGCGGGGAAGCCGAGCTCGGCCGCCGTGTACAGGTACTGACCGACCGTCACCTGGCGCGACGACGCTGCCGCGTTCAGAACGAACGGGGCGCTCGCGCCGCTGCGGGCGCCGGCCCCCACCACCTTCACGTCGGCGAATGCGACCGAAGCGACGAACAGCACGACGAGCGAGGCGCGCATCGAGCCGTTCTACACACGCGCGGGGCGTCACCGTTCCCCACCGCCGGGGCACTTTCGGGGTATTGCAGCGCCCATGCTCACGCTCCACATCGGCAACAAGAACTACTCGTCGTGGTCGCTCCGCCCGTGGGTGCTGCTCAAGGCCCGCGCCATTCCCTTCGAAGAGGTGCTCCACCCGTTCGACGGCAAGAGCGCCGCCGGCGCGTTCAAGAGCTTCTCGCCGTCGGGCCGCGTGCCGTGCCTCGTCGACGGCCCCATCACGGTGTGGGACTCGCTCGCCATCGCCGAGTACGTCGCCGAGAAGCACCCCGGCTGCTGGCCCGCCGACCCCGCCGCCCGCGCGTGGGCCCGCAGCGCGACCGCCGAGATGCACTCGGGCTTCGGCGCGCTGCGCGGTCAGCACAGCATGAGCGTCGGCGTGCGCGTCGAGGTGAAGTCGCGCCCGCCCGCCCTGCTCGCCGACATCGCCCGCGTCGAAGAGCTGTGGGCCGAAGGGCTCGCGAGGTTCGGCGGCCCCTTCCTCACCGGGCGCGACTTCACCATCGTCGACGCGTTCTTCTGCCCCGTCGCCTTTCGCTTCCAGACCTACGGCGTGCCCACGACGAGCGACTACGTGAAGCGCCTGCTCGACCTGCCCGCGATGAACGAGTGGTACGCGGCCGGCCTGAAAGAAGACTTTCGCGACGCCGGCCACGACGCCGACGTCTCGCTCATCGGCACCGTCGTGAAAGACCTGCGCGCGCCGGCGCGCTGAATCAAGGCTTCTTGGGCAGCCGCACCGTCGCCCGTGCAGCCCGACCACCTCAACATCGGGGCGGAAACCTCACCGCGACCCCTGATATGTCAGCGAACCGTGCCCCGCGCCTGGCTCGCGTCATTGCTGCTCTGCGGCTGTGCGAACGGGAGCCAGGTCGACCTGAGGTTCTTCTCGACGCCCGAAGCGACGGTGCGCTCCATCGCGGTCGAAGCCCGCTCGGGCGGCGCCTCGGTGGGCTCGCTCTCGTACGCCGGCGACGGCGGCGCCGGCATCGCGCTGCCGAGCAGCCTGCGCCTCATCGTCTCGACCTCGAGTCTCGAGATCGAGACGAACGCCTACGACTTCGACGGGCAGACCCGGCACCGCGTCGAGCGGCTCCCGACGCTGGCCGCGTTTCAAGAGGTGTCGATCGATCTCTCTGAGCGCGGCTGGTGCCCGGCGCCCCCGCCCGAGGCCGGCGAGCAGGTCATCTACGGCGACACGCTCGCCACAAACACGTACGTGTTCGGCTACAGCGGCACGGCCCCGCCGCCGACGAGCGAGGCGTGCTCGGGCACCGAGGCACGCGAGTACCCGGCCACGCGGCAGTTCGACGGCATCGGCTTCGCGCTGCCCGAGCGCAGCCCCCGCCGCCTCACGCTGCGCGCCTGGGCGTCGCAGGCGTCGCAGTGGCACGCCGCAGTTCTGCGCGAAGACAACAC
>JAEUJP010000220.1 GCA_016793725.1 Myxococcaceae bacterium
GAGCGCGTGTGACACGCGAGGCACATGCCGGTGAGCCCGCGCAGCTTCACCCGCGCCGGCTCGGTGCTGCCGGCCGCGTAGTCGGCCCGCGCCCGCTTCACCTGCTCGGCGAAGAGCCGCGAGATCGCCCGCGGCGTCGGCCCGCTCGCCGGCGTGAGAAACGTGTGCTCGAGCAGCGCCAGCTGGTCGAGGCTCGCCAGAATGACCTCGGCGCTCTGCGGGTCTCTGAAGCGCGCCGGGCTCGCGAGGTATGGCTGCAGCGCGTAGACCGACACGAGGTTGCCGCGCATCAGCGCCGTCGGCTCTGGCGCGGCTGCGAGAACGAAAAAGAGGGTGAGCATGAGCCGCGCGGTGCATCGCACGTGCCCCCGCGCACCCTGCGCGCTCGAGCGGGCGACACGCAACGCCTGCGGCGCTCGGGGCCGCCCTGCCCTCGTGGGGGGGGGTGGAACACACCTTGCTGAAGCTCCCGGCGCGCCCCGCGCTGAAGCGGGGCCTCACTCGAAGGAGCCAGCACATGGCAAACATCACCGTTCGCAAGACCCACGGCGGGCAGGCAGCGACGCCGGCCTCCATCACCCCCCGCGACTTCGACCCGCTGCGGAGCTTCCGCGACATGCTCCGGTGGGACCCCTTCCGCGAGATGGCGCCCATCTGGCCCGCCGAGCTCGCGGGCGAGTTTTCACCGGCATTCGAGGTGAAAGAGAACGCCACCGCCTACGTCTTCAAGGCCGACGTGCCGGGCATCAAAGACACCGAGCTCGACGTCACCGTCACCGGCAACCGGCTGACCATCAGCGGTCATCGCAACGAAGAAAAAGAAGACAAGAACGACACGTATTACTTCTGCGAGCGCAAGTACGGCGCCTTCAGCCGCGCCTACACCCTGCCCGAGGGCGCCGACTTCGAGCACGTCAACGCCGAGCTCAATGCCGGAGTGCTCACCATCGCGGTGCCGAAGCTCGCGTCGGTGCAGCCGAAGAAGATCGCCGTGCAGTCGGCCCCGACGAAGGCCTGACGAGCGTCGCGAATCGCCTCGCCGCAGAGCGCCGCTCACCGCGCTCTGCGGCTGCGAGCCAACGCCCTCGAGAACCACGTCGCGCTCAGACGGCCAGCCGGCCGATCGCCTCACCCTGCCGTGAGGTCTGCACCCCGCGCAGCGAGAGCCCCATTCACGGGGGGCCCGCCTTTCGTTCGACGTTCGGGGCTGCGGCCCCAGGCCCGCCCTCGGCGAGCTCGGTGAAGTGTTCGGTGCCCGTCTCGATGAGCAGCCGCTTCACGATGAGCTCGCCGCTCGCGACGCGCGACGCGATGGCGGGCCGCGCGAGGAACTCGGCGAGCCGCACCTCGCGCTCATCGATGGCCGCGCTCAGCGCCGGGTACTTCGCTCGCTCGGCCGGGTCTCTTGCCACCTTCTCGGCGGCGCAGTCGGTGTGGCGGCTGACGACGAGCACCTTCACGCCGTGCTCGACCGCGAGCTCGAGCATGTCTTCTTCTTCGGGGCTCATCACCGAGCCGGCGGTGCGAATCACGTAGGTGTTGCGCCGTGTGTCGCCCGACAGCTCGTTCGTGTCGAGCCGCGCGTCCATACACACCAGCATGGCGACCACGGGGTGGTGCTCGTGCCGCCCGAGCCGCTCGCGCACCGACGACGCCAGCGCGTTCTGCGCCTCGAGCTCCTGCCAGACCTGCTCCGCGGTGATGTCGTCTTCGTGAACGAGGTCGAACGCGCCCAGGTGGTCTTGCAGGCGGGAGCCCGCGCTCACCAGCGCACCTCCGGCGACGAACTGCGCGCGCGGCAGGTACGACGCGCCCCCCAGAAAGACGGTCACCACGGCCGCTGCGACGAGAGCTCGCCTCACCCCCGCAGGGCGGTGCACGGCCCGCGCCGGCCTGCCACGCCCGCCCCTTACCCGCCGCCCCGCCGCGCCCCGCAACGCAGAATCTGCGCTCGCCTACCGCGGCCGCCGCACCACCTGCGCGCTCCCCGAGCTGCACGCCCGCACGCCGTCACGCCGGCGCGTCACGCTTCGACCCTGCTGCGGCTGGCCGGCCAGCGCCGTGGCACGCTACGGTGAGCGCCATGCCCACCGGCCCCATCAACCGAGCGAAGCCGCAGGGCCTCGGCCTCACCGCGCCCACGGCCGTCTCGAAGCCCGCGGTCACGCCGTCGCCGGCGGCGCCCGCGAAGCCGTTCGAAGGCGACCCGCGCGCGAAGAAGCTCATCGACCCGGGCGAGCTCGCGACCGCGGTGCCCCAACGGCACGTGCTCGACGAGCGTGGGCCGAGCGACGCCGAGCTGACCCGCGCCATCGCGGCCTCCATCGGCATTCGCTCGCACAGCGCCGAGCTGCCCACCGCAGACGAGGTGCGCGCGCTCGAGGCCCAGGGCAAGACCGTCGTCTTTTCGCAGGCCGCGCTCGACGAGGCGAAGCGCCTGCCCGATCTCTCGGCCGAGTTTCAGCAGCGCGAGCGCATCGGCGGCGTCACGTTCTCGATCGACTCGTACGAGACGACCGACCTCGACAACGCGCTCTCGTACCGCCCGGGCGCCGACGGCACCCACTACGTGAGCGTCACCGGCACCGACGTCTCGGCGTGGGTGCGGCCGGGCAGCGTGCTCGACGCGGGCGCGCGCCGCCGGGCCGAAACCCGCTACCTCTCGAGCGCAGGCCTGGTGCTCCCGATGCTGCCGCTCACCCTGTCAGAGGGGAAGCTCAGCCTCTTCGAGGGTGAGCCGCGGCTCGGCAAGACCGTCGAGCTCCACTATGGCAAAGGCGGCGAGCTGCTCGGCTCGCGCATCTACAAGAGCGTCGTGGTGAACACACACCTGAGCGCCGGCGACGCCGCCGAGGCGCGAGAGGGCCGCGGCCGTGGCGCGACCGACCCCGCGCTCGCGCAGGCGCTCACCGCCCTCGGCGCGCTCGGCGCCCGCATTCAGGGCAGCGCGAGCGGCGCCGTGTCGATCGAGAAGCTGACGCCCCTGTTCACGACCACCGCCGCGACCGAGCTCGGCAAGGCGCTCAAGGCCGCCGGCCTCGAGACGAGCTATCGCAACCAGGAGCCCGGCAAGAAGTCGCTCTACGACGAGAAGCCCATCGGCCACGTGAGCATCGGCGCCGAGGCGTACGCGACGTTCACCGGGCCGATGCGCCGGTACGCCGACCTCGACGTGCAGCGCGCCATCGACCGCCTGCTGAAGGGCGCCCGGCCCACGGGCAAGCTCTACGAGATCGACCACCGCATGCGCGAGGTACAGCACGAGCGCATGAACGGCGTCGTGCGCGACCCGCGGCTCCGCTTCGACCAAGAGGTGATCGCCGCGACGCGCAAGCCGGCCGAGCAGCTCGGGCCGCCGCCCGCCGTGCCGACAGCGCCGCCGCTCGCGCCCGAAGAGTGACCCCGTCAGAGGCCGTGTACGACGCAGGGTCGCGGCAACGCGTGAGCGCCTCGCGAGCCTGCTCGAGCTTCAGCGGGCGAAGCAGGGCCGCGCGCGTTTCACCACCTCACAGCGCCAGCACGTCGCCGAGCCCCGGGGTCTCGACCCGGGCGCAGACCGCGCGCGCCACGAGGCGCTCCTTCAGCGCGGCCTGCGCGGCCGGCTCGCCGTGCACCAGCACGATGCGCGAGAGCGCCCCGCGGGCCGCGACCGCAGCGGCGTGCGCGACGAGGCCTGCCTGGTCGGCGTGCGCCGAGAAGCCGTTCAGCACCGCGATCTCGGCAGCGCGCTGCCGCATCACGCCGAAGATGCGCACCTCGGTGCGCCCCTCGACGAGCCGCCGCCCGAGCGTGTGCTGCGCCTGAAAGCCCACGATGACCACCGTGTTGCGCTCGCTGCCGATCGCGTGCCGCAGGTGGTGCAGCACCCGCCCCCCTTCACACATGCCGCTCGCCGCGATGACGATCGAGGGCTCGCCGCTCGCGTCGATGGCCATCGAGTCGGCGACCTCCGAGACGTACCGCAGCCCCGCGAACTCGAACGGCGAGTCGCTGCTCCGCAGCCGCTGCGCCGCCTCGGCGTCGTAGCACTCGGGGTGCAGCTTGAAGACGTCGGTCAGCTTCACCGCGAGCGGCGAGTCGACGTAGACCGGCACGGCGGGCAGCTCACCGCGCTCGCGCAGCTCCTTCAGCGCGTAGATGATCTCTTGCGCCCGCTCGAGCGCGAACGAGGGAATGATGACCTTGCCGCCGCGCGCGACCGTTCTGCGCACGATCTCACCCAGCGCCTCGGTGCTCCGCTCCAGCGGCTCGTGCAGCCGGTCGCCGTAGGTGCTCTCGATCATGAGGCACTCGACGCCCGAGGCGATCTCGGGGTCGCGCAAGATCGGCATGTGCTCGCGGCCGAGGTCGCCCGTGAACGCGAGCCGCAGCCGCCGGCCCCGGTCTTCGATGTCGAGCACGCAGATCGCGCTGCCGAGCACGTGCCCCGCGTCGAAGAGCGTGAGCTGCACCCCCGGCGCGATCGCCGTCGGGCGGTGGTACGGCACGCCGATGAGCTGCTCGAGCACCGCGACGGCGTCTTCCCGCGTGTAGAGCGGCTCGACGGGCTCGACCTCGGCGTGACCGCGCGCGATGAGCCGCTTCAGGTAGCGGGCGTCGCTGCTCTGCAGCTGGCCCGCGTCTTCGAGCATCGGCACGCACAGATCTCGCGTCGCCGCCGTCGTGTACACCGGCCCTTGGTACCCGCGCCGCCGCGCCACCGGCAGCGCCCCCGAGTGGTCGATGTGTGCGTGCGACAGCACGATCGCGTCGATGGGCCGCGGCCCGAGGTCGAAGGCCACGTTGCGCCGCCGCGCCTCGGCCCGCCGCCCCTGAAACAGCCCGCAGTCGAGCAGCACCGCCGCCCGCGTCGTTCGCAAGAGGTGCTTCGACCCGGTCACCGTGCCGGCGCCTCCGAAGAACTCGAGCTCGATCGCCATGCGGCCTGAGACGAGCGACCTGCAGCGATCGCGCCTGGCCTTTCGACGGGCAAGCGCGCAGCTCCTGCGCTCGGTGCGCCCCCGCGCGCAGTTTGCGCAGGCGACATCGCCCCGAAGCTCCCGAACCCCGCGCTGGCCCGCTCCGTGAAGGGGCAGGGGCTCCGACGAACCTCTGCGCGGAGGCGCACATGTCAGCCATCGACTTCTGGCTCGAGACCAGCCGGGTCGCAAAGGCCATGGAGCAGTCGGAGGCGCTCGGCGCCGCCGAGCGCCGCTTCGGAGTTCGCCGCCGGGACTTTCTTCACTTCGCTGCGACGCTGGTCGCCTCGATGGGCCTGCCGACCTCGGCCCTCGGCGCCGTCGTCAACGCGATGACCCAGTCGAAGCGGCCGAGCGTCATCTGGCTGCAGTTCCAGGAGTGCACCGGCTGCACCGAGAGCCTGCTCCGCGCCGAGCACCCGACGCTCGAGAAGCTGCTCCTCGAGCTCATCAGCCTCGACTACCACGAGACGCTCGCCGCGGCGGCCGGCCATCAGGTCGAGGCCGCGCGCAAGGCGGCGATGAAAGAGAACGCCGGCAGATACCTCTTGGTGGTCGAGGGCGCGATCCCCACCCGAGAGAACGGCATCTACTGCAAGGTCGGCGGGCAGACGGCGGTCGACCTGGTGCAAGAGGTGGCCGCCGACGCCGCAGCCGTCATCTCGATCGGCAGCTGCGCGTCGTGGGGCGGCATGCCTTCGACCTCACCGAACCCGACCGGCGCCAGCTCGGTCGGCGCCGTGCTGGGCAAGAGCGTCGTCACGATTCCCGGCTGCCCTCCGAACCCCTACAACTTCCTCTCGACGGTCGTTCACTTCTTGACCTTCGGCGCCCTGCCCGAGGTCGACGCCAGGGGCCGGCCGAAGTTCGCCTACGGGCGGCTCATTCACGAGAACTGCGAGCGACGCGCCCACTTCGACGCCGGGCGGTTCGCGACCCGGTTCGGCGACGAGGGTCACCGGCAGGGCTGGTGCCTCTACAAGCTGGGCTGCAAGGGCCCCGAGACGTACGCGAACTGCCCGCAGCTGTTGTTCAACGACTGCGGTGCCGGCGCCTGGCCGGTCGGCACCGGGCACCCGTGCATCGGCTGCACCGAAGAGGGCGTCGGCTTCACCAAGCCGATTCACCAGCTGGCCGTGCTGAAGACGGTGACGCCGCCGACCCAGTTCGCGCGGCCCGCCGAGCCGCAGGGCCAGGGTGCCACCGTGGTCACGGCAGGCGCCGCTGCCGTGCTCGGAGGCCTCGCCATCGGCGCCGGCCTCAAGCTCGCGAGCAAGCTCGGCAACAAAGACGGCGAGCCCGGGGAAAAGTCATGAGCCTCGACCGGCGCGACTTCTTCAGGCTCGCGGCGAAGACGGCCGCGTGCGCGGCGGCGACGCCGAGGGTCGCCGAAGCCCGGCCGAGCCCGAAGCTGCCCGACGAAGCGCTGGGCCTGCTGTTCGACGGCACGCTGTGCATCGGCTGCCGCGCCTGCATGCCTGCGTGCAAAGAGGCGAACGGCATGCCCGCCGAGCGCACCCCGCTCGAGGCAAACGGGCAGACGAGCGCGGTGTGGGACGCCCCGCTCGACATCTCGGGCCACACGCTCAACGTCATCAAGGCCTGGCGCGACGGCACGGGGCTCACCAAAGACGTGGTGCACGACGGCTACGCGTTCACGAAGCAGAGCTGCTACCACTGCGTCGACCCGTCGTGCGTGTCGGCCTGCCCGGTCTCGGCGATGACGAAAGACCCGGTCAACGGCATCGTCTCGTACAGCGTCGACGCCTGCATCGGCTGCCGCTACTGCGTGGCCGCGTGCCCGTTCGGGGTGCCGCGCTTCACGTACGACACCCCGAAGCCGGTCATCTCGAAGTGCCAGCTGTGTAGACACCGGCTCGCGAACGGCGAGTTCGCCGCGTGCGCCACGGTGTGCCCGACCGGCGCGACGCTGTTCGGCAAGGTGAAGGAGCTGAAGGCAGAGATCGCCCGGCGCCGGCGGCTCACCCCGGGCAGCACGACGACGTTTCCGCGCGGGCGGCTCGGCGGCACCGACTCGTACGTCGGCCGCGTGGGGCGCTACGTGCCGCGCGTGTACGGCGAAAGAGAGATCGGCGGCACGCAGGTGCTGCACCTGTCGGGCGTGCCGTTCGAGCTGCTCGACAAGCCCGAGCTGCCCGACGTCGCCCCGGCGGCGATCTCAGAGACGATTCAGCACGGGCTGTATTACGGGCTCATCGCGCCCGCGACGTTTCTCGGCATTCTCGTGGCGGCCGCGCGGCGCAACATGATCGCCGCGGGCAAGAACCCCGATGCCAACCCGCCCGCGGTGAAGCCATGACCGCGCACGCGGCTCCCGCCCCGGTCGGCGGGCGGCTGGTGACGAAGACGACGGTGGTGCTCGCCGGCATGATGCTGGCGATGGGCGCGGTGCTGGTGCTGCGCCTGGTCTACGGGCTGGGCGCCGTCACGAACCTGAACAACGGCTACCCCTGGGGGTTGTGGATCGCGTGGGACGTCACCATCGGCACCGCGCTCGCGGGCGGCGGCTTCTCGACGGCGCTGCTCGTCTACGTGTTGAACCGCGGTCAGTACCACCCGCTGATTCGCCCCGCGCTGCTCGCCGCGCTGCTCGGCTACCTGCAGGCCGGCCTCTCGGTGTTCGTCGACCTCGGCCGCTGGTGGGACTTCTGGCACATCTTCTGGCCCACCTACGCGCAGCCGAGCTCGGTGCTGTTCGAGGTCGCGCTCTGCATCATGGCGTACATCGTCATTCTGATGATCGAGCTCCTGCCGGCCGTGCTCGAGCGGCTCCACTGGCAGAACGCGCGAAAGCGACTCGACCGCGTGCTGTTCGTGTTCGTCGCCATCGGCGTGCTCTTGCCGACCATGCACCAGTCGTCGCTCGGCACGCTGCTCGTCGTCTTCGGGCCGCAGGTGCACCCGCTCTACCAGTCGAACCTGCTGCCGCTGCTCTTCCTCACCTCGACCGTCGGCATGGGCTACGCGGCCGTCACCATCGAGGCCGCGATCTCGTCGGTCGGGCTCGAGCGCCCGTTCGAAAAAGAGATTCTCGCGAAGCTGCTCGCCATCGGCCGGGGCCTGATGGGCCTGTTCCTCTTCGTGCGCCTCTGCGACGTCGTGTACCGCGGCGCCCTGAGCCACACCTACACGCCGTCGCTGCCGATGTTCACGTTCTGGCTCGAGAACGCACTGCTCTCGGTGCCGCTGTGGCTGCTCGCCTCGAAGAAGAACGCGCAGCGCGCGAAGTACCTCTTCCTCTCGGCGATGGCGATGGCGCTCGGCGGCATCGTGTACCGGCTCTCGGCGTTCCTCGTCGCGTACCAGACCGGAGCCGGCTGGTCGTACTTCCCCTCGCTCGGCGAGCTCACCGTCACGACCGGGCTGATCGCGTTCGAGGTGTTGGGGGTCATCGTCGCCGTTCGCCTGTTGCCAATTCTGCCGGCTGCTCCCGAGAGGACCCTGACGCCATGAGCAAGCGCATCACCATCGACCCCATCACCCGCATCGAAGGCCACCTGCGCATCGACTGCGAGGTGGGCGCCGACAACACCGTCAGCGCGGCCTGGGCGTCGGGCACGATGTTTCGCGGGGTCGAGCAGATTCTGCTCGGGCGCGACCCGCGCGACGCGTGGGCCATCACGCAGCGCTTCTGCGGCGTCTGCACCACCGTGCACGCGATCGCGTCGGTGCGCGCCGTCGAGAACGCCCTCGACCTCGGGGTGCCGAAGAACGCCCAGTACATTCGCAACCTGATGATCGCCGCGCACGCCGTGCACGACGAGATCGTGCACTTCTACCACCTGAGCGCGCTCGACTGGGTCGACGTGGTCAGCGCCCTGAAGGCCGACCCGGTGAAGGCTTCACAGCTCGGCGAGAGCCTCTCGACCTGGCCCGGCAACGGCGTGCCCGAGCTGAAGGCCGTTCACGAGCGGCTCTCGAAGCTGGTCGGCTCGGGCCAGCTCGGCATCTTCGCGAACGGCTACTGGGGCCACCCCGCGATGAAGCTGCCGCCCGAGGTGAACCTGCTCGCGGTGGCGCACTACCTCCAGGCGCTCGACGTGCAGCGCAAGGCGAACAAGATCGTCGCGATTCTCGGCAGCAAGACGCCGCACATTCAGAACGTCGCGGTCGGCGGCGTGTCGAACCCCATCGCGCTGAACAGCCAGTCGGTGCTCACCGTCGAGCGGCTGCTCGCCATCAAAGAGCACATCGACGCCGTGAAGACCTTCGTGAACGACGTCTACCTCGTCGACGTCGCCGCGGTCGCGGCCTTCTACCCCGAGTGGACCACCTACGGGAAAGGCATCACGAGCTACCTCTCGTGCCCCGACTTCCCCCTCGACGAGAAGGGCACGCAGTTCGAGACCGCGGGCGGCTTCATCGCCGGCGGCAGGCTCGAGACGTTCAAGCCGATCGTGAAGTTCGGCGACACGTTCTTGCGCGAGGGCGTCGCCGAGAGCGTGAAGCACGCGTGGTACCAGGGCGGCAAGGGGCCGCTGCACCCCTACCGCGGCGAGACGAACGCGCAGTACACCGACTTCGACGCCGGCGGGAAGTACTCGTGGGTCAAGAGCCCGACGTTTCAGGGCGAGCCCGCGCAGGTCGGCCCGCTCGCGCGCGTGCTCGCGGCGGTGGCGACGAAAGACGTGGCCATCACGCGCCACCTCGAGAAGCTCCTCGGCCTCATCGACACGGTCGGCAAGGTGAAGGTGCCGCTCGAGGGCCTGCACTCGACGCTCGGCCGCCACGCCGCGCGCGCGGTGATGTGCCAGCGCAACGTCGAGGTGCTCGAGTCGCAGTGGCAGCGGCTCATCGACAACATCTCGAAGGGCGACGCCGCGACGTTCAACGCCCCCGTGTTCCCCAAGGGTGAGGTACAGGGCTTCGGCATTCACGAGGCGCCGCGCGGCCTGCTCTCGCACTGGGTCGTCATCGAAGACGGCGTCATCAAGAACTACCAGGCCGTCGTACCGACGACGTGGAACGCGGCGCCCCGCAACGAGCGAGACCAGGCCGGCCCCTACGAGGCCTCGCTCGTCGGCACCCCGCTCGCCGACCCCGAGCGCCCGCTCGAGGTGCTCCGCACCGTTCACTCGTTCGACCCCTGCCTCGCCTGCGCCGTTCACCTCACCGACGTCACGAGGCGCCCCATCGTCAAGGTGAAGGCCCTTTGAGCGGCGTCGTCGTGCTCGGCGTCGGCAATGTGCTGATGAGCGACGAGGGCGTCGGCGTGCACGCCGTCGGCGAGCTCGAGCGGCGCTTCGACTTCCCCCCCGGCGTGCGGCTCGTCGACGGCGGCACCTCGACCCACGAGCTGCTCGGCGACCTCGAAGACCTCGACCACCTCATCGTCATCGACGCCGTCTCGGCCGGGCGCGAGCCCGCCGCCCTCGTGCGCCTCGAGGGCGACGCCGTACCTGCGGCCTTCACCACCCGACTCTCACCGCACCAGGCCGGCATCGCCGACCTCCTCGCCACCTTGAAGCTCCTCGGCCGCGAGCCCCGTCACGTCGTGCTGTACGGCGTCGAGCCCAAGCGCCTCACCCTCGACCTCTCGCTGTCTTCAGAGGTCGCACGCGCCCTGCCCGGCCTGTGCGCCCGCGTCGTCGCCGAGCTCGAGCGCCTCGGCGCCTCACCCGTGCCCCGCTCCTGACGCGCAGCTTTTGCGCCGCTCGCCGGGCCTGCGCGAGTCTTGCGCGGCCTCATGCCGGCTCACGGGTGCGCCCGCGGCTCGGGACTTGAAGTGCCAGCGCCGCAGATGTCCTCCGCGTCGACCACAGGCCTGCGCATCGCCGTGCGAGGCACCGTGCAGGGCGTCGGGCTTCGCCCCTGGGTCTACCAGCTCGCACACCAGCTCGACCTGCGGGGCACGGTGAAGAACGGCCCCGAGGGCGTGACCATCGATGCGTTCGGGGCGCGTGACGTGCTCGACCGCCTCATTCACCGGCTCGAGACCGAGGCGCCGCCCGCCGCCCGAATCGAACGCGTCGGGTGGTCACCGCTGGTCGCCCCGCCCCCCGACGGCTTCACCATCGTCGCGAGCGATCACCACGGCGTGGCGCGCGCCAGCCTCCCCGCTGACCTCGCGATGTGCGACGCCTGCCGCGCCGAGGTTCACGACCCGAAGGCCCGCCGCTTTCACTACCCGTTCACCAACTGCACCCACTGCGGCCCACGCTTCTCGATCGCCACCTCGATTCCGTACGACCGGCCGAACACCACCCTCGCCCACTTCGCCCTCTGCCCCGACTGCCGCGCCGAATACGAAGACCCGCTCGACCGCCGCTTCCACGCCCAGCCGATCGCCTGCCCCGCCTGCGGCCCGAAGCTCGCGTGGCGCGACGCGACCGGCGCCCCCCTCGACGTGCCCGACGTGCTCGAGCGCGCAGCGCACCGGCTGCTCGAGGGCGACCTCGTCGCCCTGCGCGGCCTCGGCGGCTTTCACCTCGCGTGCGACGCAACGAACGAAGCCGCCGTTCGCGAGCTCGAGGTGCGCAAGCACCGCGACGAGAAGCCGTTCGCCGTGATGGTGCCCGACCTCGAGACCGCCCTGCGCCACGCCGCGCTCGGCCCGGCCGAGGTCGCCCTGCTCACGGCACCGTCGAGGCCCATCGTGCTCGCCCGCTCGCGCTCGGGGCTCGCGCCGTCGGTCGCCCCCGGCCTCGCCGAGCTCGGCCTGTTCCTGCCCTACACGCCGCTCCACGAGCTGCTCCTGCACCGCGTGCGGCGCCCGCTGGTCATGACCTCGGGCAACCGCTCGAACGAGCCGATGGCGGTCGAGACCGATGACGCGCTGCTCAGGCTCCGCGGCATCGCCGACGGCTTCGTGGTGCACGACCGGCCGATCGCGACGCGCACCGACGACTCGGTCGCGCGCGTCGTCGCGGGCGCTCCGATGGTGCTGCGCCGCGCGCGCGGCTGGGTGCCCGACGCGCTGCCGTCGCCCGTGCCGTTCACCGAGCCCGTGCTCGCCGCCGGCGGGCAGCTCAAGAACACGTTCTGCATCGGCAAGGGCGACCGCCTGACCCTCGGCCCCCACGTCGGCGACCTCGACGACGCCGCCACCTTTCAAGACTTCGAGCGCATGGTCACCCGGCTCGAGCGCTTTCTCGAGGTGAGCCCCCACGTCATCGCCCACGACCGGCACCCCGACTACGAGACCACACGCTACGCGCTGCAGCGGCCCGCCCGCGCCCACGTCGCCGTGCAGCACCACCACGCGCACGTCGCCGCCGTCATGGCCGAACACGGCCTCACGGGCTCGGTGCTCGGGGTGGCCTTCGACGGCACGGGCTGGGGCGACGACGGCGCCGCGTGGGGCGGCGAGGTGCTGCGCGCGAGCTACACCGGGTTCGAGCGGCTCGCGACCCTCCGCCCGATCGCGCTCGCCGGCGGCGAGCAGGCCAGTCGCCAGCCGGGGCGGCTCGCGCTCGCCGTGCTCGACGACGCCTTCGACGGCGCCCCCCCGCTCGGGCG
>JAEUJP010000266.1 GCA_016793725.1 Myxococcaceae bacterium
GGCCCCCCGAGCCCGTCGTCGTGAAGCCCGACCCGGTGCCGACCCCCAAGCCGATTCCCGACCCGCCGCCGCCTCCGCCGCTCGTCGTCGCCGAAGAGCCGAAGCTGCCGGTGCCTGCGCCTGCGCCCGTGCCGCCGGTGAAGCACGCCCCGACCGGCCCGGCCGAGGTGCGGTGCATCACCACGACCCCCGACGGCGACGCCTCGTGGGCCTACGTCGACCTCGACGGCATTCGCCGCGGCACGACGCCGTTGACGCTGAAGCTGCCGCCTGGTGAGCATGAGCTCGTGTTCCGCCGCCCCGGCTTCGCGACCCAGACGCGCAAGGTGACCACGACCGCCGGCGAGCTGAAGCGCGTCTCGGTGGAGCTCAAGCCATGATTGCCGCGCTCGCCGCCGCCGGCCTGCTCACGCTCGCCGCCGCCGGGCCCGCCAAGAAGCCCGCGCCGCTCGCCGAGCTGAAGAGAGACTTCGCCGGCGGCGAGCTCGAGCGCGTCATCAAGAAGGCCGACGCCGCGCTCAAGGCCGGCCTCGACCCGAAAGACGCCGCGCAGGTGCAGCTGTGGCGCGGCCAGGCGCTGCTCGGCCTCGGCAAAGAAGCGCAGGCGCGCGCCGCGTTCACCAGCGCCGTCGAGGCGTGGGGCGACGTCGAGCTCGACGCGCAGCGCGCGAGCCCCGATGCGCTGCGCGTGTTCGAGCAGGCGCGCAGCGCGGTGCCCGCGACGCTCTCGGTGGTCGTCACCGGCGGTGACGGCACCGTGCTCATCGACGGCAAAGACTACGGGCCGGCGCCGCTCGTCATTCAGCTCGCCGCGGGCGCCCACGTCGTCGATGCCCGCGGAGCGGGTCAGCTGCGCGCGCGCAGCGACGTGATGCTGCAGCCCGGGCGCCGCCGCGAGGTCGAGCTCCAGCTGCAGCTCCCGCCGCCTCCCCCGCCCGAGCCGAAGGCCGAGGTGAAGCCCGATGCCAGGCCCGCGCCACCGGTCGTCGTCGCGCCGCCGAAGGCCGAGCCGCCGCCTCCGCAGGGCTCGAGCAAGCTGTGGCTCGCCCCGTTCGCCGGCGGCGTCGTGCTCGGCGCCGTCGGCGGCATTCTGCTCTGGCAGGCGCGGGTGGCGTACGACCTCTTGAACGGCTCGGGCCCGCCGCTCACCGCCGAGCAGGAGTCTTCGGCCATGCGCAACGGCCCCACGTTTCAGACCTTCGGCTTCCTCGCGGTCGGCGTCGGCGTCGCCGCCGTCGTCTCTGGCGTCGTGATGTTCATGTTGACGCCGCCGTCGTCTGCCCAGGCCCAGGCCCGCGCCGGCTTCTTCGCCGTGCCGGGCGGCGGTGGCGTGCTCGTCACCGCGCCGCTGCCCTGACGTTACCGAACGGCGCGCCTTCGACGCTGCGCATGAGCTGCCGTTACGAAGCAGCGGGTGAAGTGGGCGACGAAGAGCCTGGTGATTGGAGCGCTGGCCACCGCCATCGACCTCGGCATCGGCACCTTCTGCGCGGTCGTGCTGCAGCTGCCGACGCGCGTCTGCACCGCCGCCGGCCTCGTCGTCGGCGCCACGCTCAACTACCTCGCGCAGCGCAAGGTTGCGTTCGCCGACGGCGACACGCGGCTCGCGCAGAGCTTCGGCCGCTGGGCGCTCGTGACCGCCGCGCAGATTCTGGTGCACGGCCAGCTGGTGACGGTGCTCCGCGACACGCTGCACGTGCCGTTCGCGCCCGCGAAGATGTTGGGCGACCTCGTCGTGTTCACCCTGCTGCAGCTCCTGCTGCTCAGGTACGTCGTCTTTCCGCGCCCGAAGACCAGCGCCGGCTGACTCTGCAGTACACTGCCGGGCCGATGGTTCGCGTGCTCGCCCTCGCAGGTTGCATGACCGCCTCGATGGTGCACGCGTCGGAGCCCAAGCTGGTGGTGCTCGTGCCGCAGGCTGCGCCCGCGCCGGCGCCCGCGCTGACGCCGACCCCGACGAAGGTGAACGACGGCATCGCGACGAAGTGGTGGTTCTGGACCCTCGTCGGCGTCGCCGCCGCCGGCGCCGTCACCGGGCTCGCGGTCGCCGTCGGTGCACCCCAGCCGCGCGCGACGACGCTCGAAGACGGCGACTTTCGCGGGCCGGGTGCGCCATGACGCGGCTCGGGCTCGGCGTGCTCGCGGTGATGGTCGCCTCGTGCGACTGCGCGAACCCCGCGACACACAACGGCACCGCGCTCTTCGTCATCGTCGAGCTCGGCGCCGTCAGCCCTGATCAGCTCTCGTTTTCGGTGTCCGGCGAGGCCAACATCTTCTTGCGGCCCGTCGGGCCAGCCGGCCCGTTGCCCGACCCGCAGACGGTGCGGCTGCTCCTGGCCGACGGGCGCGCCGGCCAGACCGTCACCGTCGGCGTGAAGGCGTTTCGCCAGTCAGAGCCGGTCGGCTCGGGCGAGGCCAGTGCCATGGTCGTGCTCGGCTTCGAGACCGAGGTGCGCGTACGGCTCATGGGCCCGAAGCCCGACGCCGGCACCTGTGGCCCCGAAAACTGCAACGGCTGCTGCGCCGGCGACGCGTGCATCGCCGGCGATCAGCCGGGCGCGTGCGGCAGGGGCGGCAACGTGTGCCAGGCCTGCGCCTCGAACGACCGGTGCACCGGCGGCGCGTGCGAGGGCTGCAACGCGAACAACTGTGCCGGCTGCTGCCGCGGCTCGCTGTGCATCACCGAGCAGAACGCCTTCGTCTGCGGCGCGGCGGGCGAGGCGTGCAGGGCGTGCCCGCCGCTGCGCGCCGAGTGCAGCCCCTCGGGCGAGTGTGGCTGCGGCGCCGGCGGCGTCTGCGGGCTGGGCCAGCGCTGCAAAGAAGGGGTGTGCGTGTGTGACGGCGTCAGCTGCAGCGACGGCTGCTGCCAGGGCAACGAGTGCCGAAAGGCCGATCGCGACCGGTGCGGCTTCGCGGGCTCGTCGTGCACCGCGTGCGACCAGCGGGCCGACTCGTGCTCGAACGGCCGGTGCGCGTGCGGCTCGGGCCCGGCCTGCGGCCCCGAGCAGCTCTGCCACGACGGTGAGTGCCGCTGCAACGCGACCTCGTGCCCCGGCTGCTGCGACGGCAACATCTGCCGGAGCCCGTCGGGTCAGTACTGCGGCCCGCGCGGCGGCAACTGCAGCACCTGCGACAGCCGGTTCAGCGACTCCTGCGACCCGCAGCTGGGGTGCACCTGTGGCAACGCGGGCCGCAGGTGCATCAACGACGAGCGCTGCATTCAGGGCGTCTGCAAGTGTGGGCCCGAGAGCTGCCCCGACGGCTGCTGCAGCGGCGATCAGTGCATTCGAATGTCGTCGACCACCACCTGCGGCGGAGCCGGCAACCAGTGCAGCGTCTGCCCGGGCATGTCGGCGTGCACCGACGGCATCTGTGCCGGCAGCGCTTGCATGGCCTGCAACGGCTGCTGCGCCAACGGGGCGAGCTGCGACGAGACGCCCGAGTTTCCCACCTGCTCGATCGCCACCGGCGCGGCGTGCCAGCAGTGCGACGTGCGCTCCGACCGGTGCGGGCCGACGGGCTGCGCTTGCGGCGACGGGGGCCCGTGCGGCCAGGGCCAGTACTGCAGCGATGCCGGCACCTGTGCGTGCGGCCCCGAGAGCTGTGGCACCTGCTGTCAGGCGAACGGCTCGTGCGCGCCGAACGGCAACCTGCTGAACCGCTGCGGCGCAGGCGGCGCGGCGTGCGCCAACTGCCCGGCCCTCAGGGCGAACCGCTGCGAGCTCGGCGACTGCAAGTGTGGAGCGGGCCCCGCGTGTGCCATCGGCGAGCGGTGCGACGCCGACGCGGGCAAGTGTGCGTGCGACACGACGTTGTGCAGCGTCACGGGCGGGTGCTGCTCGGGCACCAGCTGCATCGCCCGCGACGCCGGCACGTTGATGGCGTGCGGCACCGCGGGGGCGTGCCAGGTGTGCGACGCCAGCAAGGCGAACCAGTGTGTCTTCGGCATGTGCATGTGCGGCGGCGGCGCGGCGTGCGGCACCGGCGAGGCCTGCGTGGGCGGGGTCTGCGTCTGCAACCTCGGCACGGGGTGCCCCGGCTGCTGTCAGAACGGCACGACCTGCGTGCTGGCGACGAACGACGGTGTGTGCGGCTCGGGCGGCGCGAGCTGCCGGGGGTGCCCTGGGGCTCAGCGCTGCTCGGGCGGGCAGTGTTGCCTGCTCGACGTGCTGGGGCTCGTCTGCATCGGCTCGGGTGGTTGAGACACCCAGGTGCGACGTAGTAAGCCTTTGGTACTCCTGTTGGCCGGCGGGGTGTAAAGAACTGCCCATGAGCACACCGGCGCGGACCTCACGACTCCTGATCCTCCTGGCGGTGCTGGCGCCGGCCCTGGCTTGCGAGAAGCCGAGGCTGAACAACGTCTTGCCCCCCAACGTTCGCATCGACACCTACAACCAGCAGGCCGCCTCGAACATCGACGTGCTGTGGGTGGTCGACAACTCGGGCTCGATGGCCCCCCGGCAAGAGAACGTCGCCAAAAACTTTCAGGCGTTCATGCAGGTGTTCCAGAAGAGCGGCATCGACTACCGCATCGCCGTCACCACCACCGACATCTTCAAGCAGAAGGGCGCCTTCGTCGGCACGCCGAAGATTCTGAACCCGAAGACGCCGAACGTCGTGAACACCTTCGCGACCACGATGCGCAACGTCGGCACCGACGGCAGCCCCTACGAGGTCGGGCTCGAGGCCGCGCAGCTGTCGCTGCAGACCCAGGCGGCGGCGAACGTGCCGAAGCTGATGGCGCGCGAGACCTGCAAAGCGGGCTGCGGCAGCCAGATGGACCCCGAGACCTGCCGGGCCAACTGCGACAAGAACAACGTGATCGATTTTTTGCGGCCCGAGGCCTACCTGTACCTCGTCTTCGTGACCGACGAAGAAGACCGGTCGAGCCAGGACGTGAGGTATTTCTGGCGCTCGTTCGAGACTGCGAAGGGCGTCGGCAACGACGGCACGGTGACGACGGCCGCCATCATGGGCGACGTGCCGACGAACACCTGCGGCGCGACGCCGGGCAACCGCTACAAGGCGCTCTCTGACCTGACCGGCGGCGAGGTGGGCTCCATCTGCGCGCCCGACTTCAGCGAGACCCTGCGCAAGCTCGCGAACAACGCGGTCGGCCTGAAGCGCAAGTTCGCGCTCGAGGGCCAGCCCGACCCGGCGAGCATCATCGTGACGGTGAAGTACCCCTGCAACGTGCTCGACGGCGACCTGTCGCGCTGCGCCACCATCGACCGCACGCGCTGCGAGGGTGAAGCGGCCGATGCCGTCGAAGCGGTCTGCACGCCGCCGCTCGGGGCGCCCGACGGGTGGGAATACGAGGCCGAAAACAACGCCATCTTCTTCGCCGGTGAATCGGTGCCCACCGTGAAGGGACAGGTCGAGATTCAGTACTGCCCGGAGGGCCTGGAGTGCGACTGACGGCAATTCGAACGGCGCTCGTCGCGCTCGTGCTCGCCGCGTGCGGTGAGCGCGTGCGCCCGGCGGTGCCGTCGCTCGACCCGCCCAACAACGAGTACGACTTCGGCGCGGTGCCGGTGCTGAACGAGGTGCTGACCCCCGAGATCCCCGTCATCAACGTCGGCGGCGCTTCGATGGTGATCAGCGACGTGCGGCTCACGGCCGGCGAGGGCCCCTTCACGCTCAAGTCGTTTCCCACCGAGATCGATCGGGCGAGCGATGACAAGATCGTCGTCGCGTTCCTCCCCACGAAAGAGCAGGACTACGAGGCCACCCTCGTCTTCGGTACCGACGACGTCGAGCACCCCGAGGTCACCGTCAAGCTCAAGGGCAAGGGCAGCACCCGCGCCGTCATGGGCGTCATGCCCGCCGAGCTCGACTTCGGCCGCGTCAACGAGTGCGCCTGCGCCATTCAGACGTTCGCCATCGAGAACAGCGGCACCGCCGAGCTGAAGGTGAACGAGCTCGGCTTCACGGCCGGCACGTCAGACCTCTTCACCAAGGTCGGCTCGTGGGGCGTGCCCGCGACCGTGAAGGTCGGCGGCTCCATCACGCTGACGGTGAAGTACTGCGCGAGCGCAGGCATGACGATGCCCGCGACCGGCGGCATTCGCATCGCGGGCACCGACCCCGACAAGCGTGAGGTCGTCATTCCCCTCGAGGCCACCGTCAACAAGGCGCCCGTGCCGGTCATCGCGATGCTCGGCAACGGCGCGCCCGGCCAGACCGTGACGCTCGACGGCAGCGGCTCGATGGACCCCGACGGCGACACGCCGCTCGTCTACAAGTGGACGCTGCGCTCGGCCCCGGTCTCGTCGACGACCACCATCGCGGCGCCCGACGCGGCGATGACGACGATGCGGCTCGACCCGCAATTGCCCGGCTCGTACGAGGTTCAGCTCGACGTGACCGACTCGGCCGGCGCGAAGAGCTGCGCCCCGGTGCGCGCGACCGTCGTGGCCTCGCCCGCCCAGAAGCTGCTCGTCGAGATGTTCTGGGACAACGCGAAGACCGACATCGACCTGCACGTGCTGCGCACGCCGACGTCGGTGCTGGGCCGCGCGCCCGACGACTGCCACTACGCGAACATGGCGCCCGACTGGGGCATGCCCGGCACGATGGATGACCCGGCCCTCTTGCGCGACGCGCTCACCGGCTACGGGCCCGAAATTTTCGGTTACGTGAACCCGATCGACACGACGTACCGAATCGCCGCCACCTTCGCGAACGATCACCTCGAGGCGATGCCGTCGACGCGCGTCACCATTCGCGTCTACCTCTTCGGCGTCGTGAAGTTCGAGCAGACGAAGGTGCTCGCGACCCAGGGCAGCACGTGGAACGCGGTCGACGTCACCTGGCCGAGTGGAATGGTCGTGCCCGTACCATGACCCGCCTGCTGCCGTGCCTGGCGCTGGTGCTCGCCCTCTTCGTCACCGGGTGCCCCAAGACGCAGATGCCGGGCGGCGACGGCGGCATGCGCCCCGCCGACTGCACCTCGCGCGCCGAGTGCAGCGAGGGCAAGGTCTGCGTCGAAGGCGGCTACTGCGATCAGTGCAGCTCCTCGGGCCAGTGCCGCGTCACCGAGGTCTGCGACGAGACCTCGAAGCTCTGCCGCTTTCGCGACGGCTGGGGCACCCTGTGCAGCAACAATGACCAGTGCCAGGCCGGCTCGTGGTGCAAGCAGGGGCTCTGCAAAGACCGCAGCGAGGTGAACCTCTGCCCCGGCGGCATGAGCTCCGAGTGCCCTCAAGGAAACCGCTGCAACACGCTCAACACCGTCTGCGAAGAAGACCTCGGCTGCAGCGACCGCGCCGACTGCAGCCCGATGGAGATCTGCAACGTCGGCTCTCACCAGTGTGTGCCTCGCTGCACGACCGAGACGCAGGCCACCGTCTGCGCCGGCGGCGAGCGCTGCGTCATGGAGCGCTGCGTTCAGTGCACCACCAACGCCGACTGCGGCGCGGGCCTGCAGTGCGACACCGCCGGCCGCTGCGCCGCGTGTGTGCCGGGCGCCGACCCGAACTGCTGCTACTCCGACCGCGACTGCACGATTCCCAACATCTGCATCGTGCAGATTCGTGCGTGCCGGCCGAGGCCGCCGCCGTGCGCGTCGAACGACAACTGCCCGGCGAACCAGCGCTGCGACGTCGGCTCGGGCCGCTGCGTGCCCGCGACGTGCCAGCCCGACACCTACGAGCCGAACAACCTCACGTCGATGGCGTTCGCCGTCACGAACGGCTCGTACCGCAACCTCACGCTGTGCATGGGCGACGTCGATTACTTCGGGCTCAACCTGAACCGCGGCGACCAGCTCGGCGTGAACATCGACGCCGACCCGTTCAGCGAGAGCACGTTCAGCACCGTGGTCAAAGACGGCACCGGCCGCACGCTCTCGTCGGGCAAGCTGCTCGTCAGCTACGTCGCGACCTCGGCGCAGCAGTACTTCGTCGGCATCTCGACGACCGACCCGTACCAGCTCTACGACGTCACCTTCCTGCTCTCGCGCGGCACGCCGTGCGACGACGACGCGCTCGAGCCGAACGACTTCGAGAACCAGCCCACCATCGTGAACTCGGCCTCGCAGCTCGAGGGCGCCATCTGCCCGCAAGACGTCGACTGGTTCACGTTCAACGTGCCGGCGGCGAAGGGCGCGAAGGTCTCGCTCGTGAACTACGACGCGTCGCGCGGCCTGTTGCGGCTGTGCCTGTTCGACAGCGACGGCATGACGCAGCTCGGGTGCAGCGAAGACCCGCTGCCCACCGTCACCGCGACGGCCGCGCAGGTCGGCGGCCGCATGGGCGTGCGCGCCCGGGTGCTCGGCTCGACGGACAGGGTCGCCAACGGCTACACATTGAAGGTCGAGTTCCCGTGAGAGGGTGGTTCCCCATGAGAGGGTGGTTCCCCGTGAGATGGTCAGCGCTGCTCCTCCTCGCTGCGGTGGTCTCTGCCTGCAACTGCGGCCCGAGGCCCGGTCGCGACGGCGGCATGATGGAAGACGACGCCGGCACCGCCGGTGGCTCCGGCACCGGCGGCGGCACGAACCTGGCCGGCGGCATGGGCGGCAGCGGCGGCGGCGAAGAGGTCGACGCCGGCCCGGCCCCGATGCTGCGCATTCAGCGCGTGCTGCCCCCGCGCGGCCCGTCGGCGGGCAACACCACGGTCACGCTCACGGGCTCGGGCTTCTTGCGCGACTTCGCGGGCAGCGGCAGCCAGGCGAAGCCGCTCACGCAGCTGCGGTTCGGCATGAACCCGGTCATCGACTACATCATCATCGACGACCGCACCCTCGAGCTGCGCACGCCGCCCGGCACGACGGGCCAGCAGACCGTTCGCATCACGAACCCGAACGGCACGTTCCTCTGCAGCAACTGCTTCACGTACTACGACGAGCTGGTCGTGACGGGCACGACGCCCCGCGAGAGCCCGATGCGCGGCGGAGGCACCATCACCATCGACGGCGCCGGCTTCACCGCCGACACGCTCGTGCTGATCGGCGGCCAGGCCACGCCCGAGATGACGCTCGTCTCGCCGGCCCGCATCACCGCCGTGATTCCGCGCGGGCTCGTCGATGATCTCGTCGACGTCACCGTCTACAACAAGAACGGCGCCGGCACGCTGCGCCGCCACTTCCGCTACTTCAAAGACCTGCGCATCAGCGGCGTGACGCCGGCCACCGCGCCGATCAACGACGCGGCCACCTCGGTCGTCATCACCGGGCAGGGCTTCACCGGCGCCACCAGCGTGCGCTTCGGCGCGGTCGATGCGACGGGCTTCACCGTCGACTCCGACACGAGCATCACCGTCACCGCGCCCTCGAGCGCCATGGCCGGCGCGGTCGACCTGAACATCGTCACGCCGCGCGACGCCTGGGTCGCGAAGAAGGCGTTCAGCTACTACGACCCCGCGGGCACGTTTGCGGCGTTCGCCGTGTTCCCCCACGTCGCGTACCCCGGCCAGCAGGTGACGCTGATGGGCCACGCGCTCAACGCCGGCATGCTGAACGTCACCATCGGTGGCCAGCCGGTGACGGTCGGCGCGCGCACGTTCTCGACCGCGGTGCTGACGGTGCCGCTGCGCGGCGGTGCGGCGCGCAAGGCCGACGTCGTCGCGAACACGGCGACGCTCGCCCAGGGCTTCACCTTCCGCGTCGCGGCTGCGGCGCTCGCGCCCCCGAACGGCCCCTCGGCCGGCGGCACGGCGGCGACGCTCACGGGCACGGCGATACCCGCCGATGCGCTCATCGCGGTCGGCGCGCTCGACGCGACGGGCGTCGTCGTCACGGGTGAGGCGTCTGCGACGCTGGTGACGCCGAAGGGCTCGGGTGGCCAGGCGAACGAGCTGTGGGTGCGCGAGGCGGCCGACGTCGAGAACGAGGCGGTGCTCGGCCAGGCGTTCACGTTCGACGAGCCGCTCAGCATCGGCCGCGTCTCGCCCGACCGCGGCGCCATCGCCGGCAACACGCTCGTCACGGTGCTCGGCTCGGGCTTCGGCATCGGCAACGCGACGGGCACGCTGGTGAAGTTCGGCGGCAACGTCTGCAAAGACATCAAGGTCGTCGACCAGCACACGCTGACGTGCCGCACGCCGAAGGGCGACGTGGGCACGGTCGACGTGACCATCGAGCGGCTCGGGCCGACCGACCAGCTGCCGGGCGGCTTCTCGTACTTCGACCCGCGCAGCATCTCGGGCGGCCTGTCGGGCGGGCCGCTGGTGGGCACGCTGAACGTGACGGTGCTCGAGTCGACCCAAGGGGCGTTCGGCGCGCCGGTGCCGCTCGCGAGCGTGATTCTCGGGGTCGACTCGTCGACGCCCTTCCAGGGGCTCACCGACTCGCGCGGGCAGATTACGTTCAGCGACCCGTCGCTGGTGAAGGCGCAGACGGTCACGGTCTACAAAGAGAACTTCGCGACGACGACGGTGACGGCGGTGAACGCCGAGAACCTGACGGTGTTCGTGGCGCGCACGGGTGGTGGTGAGCCGTCGCCGGGGCAGCCGCCTCCGGGGGTGCCGCCGTCGCAGATCTCGGGCCGCGTGACGGGCTTCAAGGCGCCGCGCATGCTGGTGATGGGCGAGACGCTCGAGGCGCGCGTGTTCGTGGCGCAGACGTCGCTGTACGGTGGCCCGCCGTTTCGCTCGCCCGGCACCCGCGCGGGTGAAAAGTGGCAGGTCGTCGCCGACGGGGGCGAGTACCTCGTGTTCTCGGCCGCGGGCCTTCGCGCCGTCTACGCGGTGATGGGCATCGCGAACCGCAACCTGAACTCGTTCACGCCGTACCTGATGGGCGTGAAGCGCGGCGTGACGACGTCGGCTGATACGCCGGCGACGAACCAGAACATCATTCTCGACACCTACCTCGACATGACGGTGCCCATCCGCATCGATGGCGCGTTGAAGTTCTCTGGCAACGACGCGAACAACAACGTCTACGCGTGGCTCGACCTCGGCGCCGAGGGCTTCGTGCCGAACCCGAACAACTGGGCCACCGGTACGCAGGTGTGGAGCTCCGTCTCGGGAACCCTGCCGGACTTCCAGTTCCCGAACTTTCCGCGGCTCGACGGCGACAACTTCATCTTCATGAACATCGCGCTCGGCACGCTGCCGACCGACCCGTACAGCCTCTACTTCCGCCGGCAGCCCGGGAACATCGGAGACGGGACGATGGGCGTCACGATCGGCACGATGTTGCCGCCGCCGCACCCGGTCGTCGTCGGCCTGACGAACGGGCAGTTCAACGGCAACATCACGTGGACGCTGCCTCCCGGCCCGACCGCGAACATTCTGCAGGTGAACGTGTTCATGCCGACGCTCGCCGGCAACGTGACCCTGTGGAGCGTCGTGCTGCCCGGCACCGAGACCCAGGTGGCGCTGCCGCCGCCCGCGGTGCTCGCGCTGCGCAACGCGTACATGGGCACGCAGCTCGGTGTTCAGATTCTGGCCAGCCGCAGTCCGAAGTTCGCCTACAACCAGTGGACGTACGACACCCTCTCTGGCGTGAGCTGGTCGAGCTACACACTGACGGAGTCGGACCCGTTCTTGCCGTGACCTTCGAGAACGTGACCTGAAAGACGCGATGCGCCCGCTCTACCTCGTGACCTTCGTCTTTGCGCTCGGCTCATGCGATCGCACGCGCGTGAACCCGAACGGCTGCTTCAGCGACGAAGACTGCAGCGTCGCGGCGGGCAGCGTTGCGCCAGCCGCGGCCTACCGCTGCCAGACCGAGACGGGCGAGTGCTTCTGCCGCACCGACGAGGCGTGCCCGCCGGGCCAGCTCTGCAACGCCGTGGGGTTCTGCCAGAAGATTTCCGGCTGCGAGAAGAACTCCGACTGCGACCCCTCGACGTTCTGCGACACGACGACGGGCACGTGCCTGCCGGTCGGCCGCTGCAGCTTCGACCTGCAGTGCCCGCTCGGCAACGTCTGCGACACGTCGCGCAGCGTTTGCGTGCCGGGCTGCCGCTCGAACGGTGACTGCCCCGGCAGCTCGTGCCGCTGCGGCGAGGTGCCGTGCAACTGCACGGGCACGACGCCCGCCGATCTGCAGAAGTGCACCGTCGGCGTGTGCGACCCGAACTTCTGCTCCGACAACACGTTCTGCAAGTTCGGCGAGCTGTGCGGCTCGATTCCCGACGCCGGCACCACGCGCAACCAGTGCTACAGCGACTTCGACGTCGACCGCCGGCCGTACTGCACGAACTGCTCGGGCGGAGCCGGTGTGCAGAGCTGTGGCACGGGCGCGAACTACTGCCTCATCGACACCGCGAACCCCGGCAACTTCTTCTGCGGCGCCGACTGCAGCGAAGGCCAGTCGTGCCCGCGTGGCTACGACTGCAGCGACGTCATCGTCGTGTACACCCAGTGGGCGTGTACGCGCGGCAACCCGGCGTGCCACGCAAACGACTCGCTCATCTGCACGAAAGACGAAGAGTGCCCGTTCGGCGGCACCTGTGTGATTCCCGCGGGGCAGACGGCCGGCACGTGCGCCGGCCGGTGCGCGGTGGGCGAAGGTCAGGCGAACGGCTTCTGCACCTGCCTGCAAGACTCCGACTGCGCGCAAGAGAGCTGCAGCATGGGCGAGTGCAGCATCTCGCGGAAGAAGTGCGTCAACACGACCGACTGCCGGCAGCCGCGCTGCGTCGACTTCGGCGGCGTCGGCGGCTGCCTCATCGGGCAGAACTGCGCGCCGGCCGACGGCCTGTCGTGCGTGCAGGTCGCGCAGTAGCGCCTCACAGCCCCATGAAGTCGAGCGTCCACCCGTAGAAGGTGGGCGTCATCATGCGGGCGATGCTGCCGGCGCCGCAGCTCCGGTCGAAGCACTCGGGGTACATGCCCGCGATGACGCCGAGCACCTTGTCGCCGTTCAGGTCGCGAAACAGCGGCCCGCCGCTGTGCCCCGAGCTCACGTCGCAGGTCATGTCGGTGTTGCGCGAGAAGCCGCTGTCGTTCTGCCGCCAGTTCGACATCACGCAGACGGTGCGGTCACCATAGAGCGTGTTCGGCCGCAGGTTGGCGGGTGAGCCCTTGAAGCCGAAGTCGGGGTAGCCCCGGTTCCACGGGTAGTAGTGCGTGCTCTCGAACCAGCTCCGCGTCATGTAGCCGAAGCCCATGGCGCCGGGGTCGGCGCTGCCCGAGGGCCGACCGACCTCTTGAATCGCGATGTCGTTGGCGAGGCAGGCCGCGGTCGTGGTGTCGCGGCCCCGGCAGTTGTCGAGCCAGTAGGTCGACATCATCCACGTGTACGCGTTCCACGTGCCGAAGGGGCGGGTGTTGCAGCCGGCGAGGGCGGCGCCGCCGGGCTTCGTGCACCCGTCACGACGGGGAATGAAGTCTGCGTCGGGGTAGCTGCCGTCGGCGTTGAACAGCACGTGGGCGGCGGTGATGACGTAGTAACCGGTGTCGGGCGTGCCGATGAGCGTGCCGGTGCCGCCGCGCCGATATTGGCCGACCTGCTGGTAGGCCCACACCCCGAGCTCGTGAATGCCGCGAGGCAGGCGGTTGTCCGAGAGGCCGCTCCAGCCGGCCTGGTAGAACGTGCTGCCCGTCGGCGAAGTGGGGCGCTCGTCGAGCGGCGGGGCTTCGCCAGAGTGGCCGTCGGCCCAGCCCCGCTCGGTGAGCGCCTGGGCGAGGCGGGTGAGGCTCGCGGCGTCGAGCTCGACCTCGTACAGGCGGCCTTCGCGCACGTCGCCCATGATGAACGTCGGAGCGTCGGGCTCTGGCACCGACGGCGCGTCGGGGTCGTAGATCGCGCGCATGGGCTCACCGTCGGGCGAGACGTGCAGCGGCCCACGGTCGTACCAGCGCCCCGGCGACAGCCCGAGCGCGAAGCCCGGCCAGCTCGCCTTCACGCGCGGCGAAACCTCGACGCGGGGGCCGAGCTCGACGGGAACAGCAGTGGGACCACAAGCAGCGACGACGAAGAGTGGCGTGAGCCAGCGGAGGTTGCGCATTCGATGGCGTCAGAGCAACGCACGTTCCACACTTCGTACGAGAGGGGAGCGACCCGCGCGTGTCGCGGGTTCAGACAAGATGGGGTCGACAGCCTGCACGTGTCGCCTCGTGGGCCTCAGGTGGGTGTCTGGTGGCACACCGCGCCTGACGTTGCCCCTGGGTCAGCGAACCCGCAGCCCGTAGATGCGGTCTGCGCGCGTGCCCAGCACCACCCGGTCACCGAAGGCAGCCGGCGACGCCTCGATGTCGCCGACCAGCTGCACCTCGGCCTGCAGCTTCCCCGTGCGCGCGTCGAGCAGCCGCACCAGCCCACCGATGCTGCCTTGCAGCAGCCACGTCTTGCCGTTCGTGTCGGTCAGCGCCGTCGGCGACGACCAGCTGAAGAACTTCAGCTCATGCCGCCACACCTCTCTGCCCGTCTCTTTGTCGAGCGCCACCACCGCGCCCTTCTTTTCGCCGGGGCACCGCGACAGCGTGAAGAACACCAGGTCGGCGACGTCGCCGGTGCCGATGACGTTCGTCGCGAAGATGCCCGCCTGGTTTCGCTTCGGCTCGAGCGTGCCCTCGCAGGCATACGCGCGGTCCCACTCCAGCTTGCCCGTGCGCGCGTCGAGCCGGCGCGCGTGCGCGTACCCTTTGAGCCCCGCGCGGTCGACCTCGTTGCCCGTGTACAGCGCCGGCCACTCGACCGTCAGGCTCGCGTCGGTGTCGTCGCCCGCATCGAACGCCCACAGCGGCTCGAACGTGCGCAGGTCGACCGCCTGAATCAGCCCGCCGTTGTCGGCGAAGAACGCCACGTTCTTCACCACCGTCAGCGAGTTCTCGACGCCCAGCCGCTCGGCGTTGTGCTTCTCGTTCTGGTACCGGTACCGCGTGATGACCGGCGACACCTTCATCGTCAGCCCCAGCGGGTCGAAGTCGGAGTTCAGCTTGATGGAGTAGACGAGCCCGTTTTCGCCGCCCACCACGTAGGTGTCGGTCTTGCGGTTCAAGAGCCCGCTCGAGTCGAACGCGCCCCACCAGCTGCGCAGCGCGCTCGCGTCTCTGCCCGGCAAGAAGAACACCTGCGTGTCGTCGATCAGCTCGTACGCGTAGAGCCCGATGTTCTTCTTCTCGGGTATGCCCTGCCCCACGAACAACAGGGGGAAGCCGCGCGGGTCGAGCGACACGCTGCCCTTGATGGGGTTGCCCGTGTCGAGCGGCTTGCGCGTCTTCGCGCCGGTGTACAGGTCCAGGAAGTACACGTGCCCGTCGAGCGAGCCTTGAATCACCTCGGTCAGGCCGTCGTCGGCGCGGTAGCGCCCGAGCTTGTGCATCGAGCGGCGAATCACCGCCGGCCACCGCACGATGACGGGCTCTCCCGTCCACCCCACACCTCCGAACCAGGGCTCCCTGCCGTGCTCGGTCTGCACCGACCACACGATCTCGAGCTTCGTCGGGTTCGCGGGAATTCTGCCGAACGCGCCGCCCGTGCGCGTCGGCCCGCCGCGAAACGTGAACACGCCCTCGAGGTTCGAGTACGGCTCGGGGAAGACGCCGCGCGCACCGGGCGCCGCGCCGCCATCGAGCAGCTCGGCGTCGAGGCGGCCGCGGGTGTCGGGCTGCACCTCGAGCTCGAGCGACGTCGCCGCCACCGGCTGTGGCTTCGGCTCGTAGATGCCGAGGTGCAAAGACACCTCGACGGCTCCGGGGCGCACGGGTGCGAACGCGAGCGCAGGCACGAGGAGCCCGGCGGTGAACAGCCAGCGAGACATCTCGGGTCAGTCTGCCTGATCAACCTCTTCGGGGCGAAACCCCGGCCCGGCCCTTGTAGAAGCGCCAGATGAGCGTATGGTGCCCGTGGCTTCGGCGAGCGGCTGCTCGTCGGGGCTACCTGTCAACGGGGTCTCCCTCTCCGCCGGCATCTTCATCACGCTGGCAGCCAGAGAGAAGCTCCCATGGCCCGCATCACCGTCGAAGACTGCGTGCAGTTCGTCGACAACCGGTTTGCGCTCGTCATTCTGGCCGGCAAGCGCGCCCGTCAATTGATGGCCGGCGCGCGCCCGCTCGTCGAAGTGACCAAAAACAAGCCCGCCGTGCTCGCCTTGCGCGAGGTCGCGACGGGCAAGATCAAGTTCGACCGCAGCGTGCGCGAGACGCTGTCGGGCAAATACACGCCGCCGAAGTAGCCAACTGGGGGGAAACATGAAGCGCATCGTGCTGGTGCTGTCTTTGTTGAGCTGCACGTCGAACGAATACCGCGAAGGTCTGCTGAAGCTCCGGTGGAGCCCGCCGGCCGGCGTCGAGCTGCAGAGCGAGGCCACCGAGGGCGCCGTGACCGTCGCCCGGTTCTCGGGCGGCGTCGAAGTTCGCTCGGTCGCCGAGCAGGCGAAGGCCGCGACCGGCGACCTCGACGCCCTGCGCACCTCGCTCATCGCCGGCGGCAAGCTCGGCGAGCTCGGCGAGGTGAAGAGCGCCCGCACCAGCTCGATTCGAACCGGACCCGTCGTGCAGTGGGAGCTCCAGTCGGCGTCGAACCGTGCCCAGCTGTACTACGTGCCCGGCGTCGGCCGGTACGTGCTCATCAGCCTGGTCGGGAGCGGCTCGGGCTCCGACTTCAATCATCGGTCCGACAAGCTCCAGCTGTCGCTGTCGACGCTGAGCCTGCGATAGCCGCCAGCGCCCGGTTGCGGCCTACAGTGCGCGCCGATGACCACGCTCACGGAAGCGGTGCACGAGTACTTTCGCGGCGAGAAGAACCTCGGCGTCGCGCTCGCGGTGTACGGCGTCTTTCTTCTCGGGGTTGCGGTCTGGGTCTGGCGCACCCAAGACGGCGCCTTCGCCACTGCCCTGCTCGTGCCGCTCGCCGTTCTCGGCCTCGGCTTCGCCGGCGGTGGCTCCTTTCTCGCCGTCAAGACCGGCTCCCAGGTCGAGAAGCTCGAGGCCGACCTGAAGGCCGGTGAGAAGCCCGCCCTCGACGTCGAGCTCGCCCGCATGGCGAAGGTCAACGCGAACTGGCCGAAGGCGAAGCTCGCCTGGGGCGTCGTCACCGTCGTCGCGCTCGTGCTGCTGCTCGCCGTGAAGCGTGACTGGGCCTCGGGCCTGGGCCTCGCGCTGTTGTTCATGACGACCGCGCTGATGGCCACCGACGTCTTCGCCGAGCGGCGCGCCCAGCCCTACACGCGCGCCCTCGAGGCCGCTCGCGGTTTACACACGCCCTGAAGTTCGGGTGTCATGACGGTACGTGCAGCCCACCGACACCCCCGATGGCGCGCTCGTCTACGCCGACTGGCTCCTGGGCCAGGGCAACGTGCAGGGCGAGCTCATCAGCGTGCAGGTCGCGCGACAGTCGCCGAGCCGTTCTGGCCCCGCCCAGCGCGCGCTGCGCCTGAAAGAAGAGCAGCTGCTCGCCAGGCATGGGCCCGAGCTCGTCGGCGAAGTGCCCCCCGAGACCGAGCTGTGCTGGCGCGGTGGTTTCGTGCGCGAGCTGGCCGTGCGGCTTTCGGTCGACGGTCTGTCGGCCGACGCGCTGCTCTCGAGACCCGTCTTCGCGCTGGTCGAGAGAGTCGAGCTGCAGCTTCATGGCGCAGGCATCGAGGCGCCGATCGCCACGCTCGCGAAGCTGCCGCGGCTTCGTGCGCTGAAGGTGACGACCTACGAAGCGCTGACGCTCGACGTGGCGCCGCTGAAGGGGCTGCGGCGCCTCGAGGTCGACGGCCGGGCAGAGGTGAAGCTCGCTGCGCTGCCCGAGCTCGAGCACCTCGCACTTCAGGTCGACGACGTCGAAGGCCTTTCGCCGCGCGAGCAGCCGAAGCTCTGGCGCGTCGTCACGAACGACGCGGGCCGCTTCGAGGCGTTCGAAGGGCTCGAGCTGCACCTGCAAGACGGCGCCGGCGGCGACGTCACCCGTGCCCGCCGGGCGGTCATCACGCTCGAAGAGAAAGGCGAGCTGCCGCCGGGCCGGGTGGTCTCACGCACGAGCGCCCAGAACGGCGAGCGCGCGTTCTTGCTCTTCGAGCCGCAGCCCGCCGGGCTGAACAAGGCGCTCGATCGGCTGAGGCAGCTGCCGCTCTCGGGCGTCATCACCGCGGC
Organism: Myxococcaceae bacterium; assembly: GCA_016793725.1. Classification (GTDB taxonomy): domain Bacteria; phylum Myxococcota; class Myxococcia; order Myxococcales; family Myxococcaceae; genus Xiheicaenimonas; species Xiheicaenimonas phototrophica. Next base: position 17,974 of record JAEUJP010000266.1, read on the forward strand.
CCACACGACGTTCACGCTCGGGGGGCACGCGCTCACCGCGCTCGAGCTGCGCTCCAACGAGCCCCAGCCCTCGCTGCTCAAGCTGCTCGCGACCGACCTCGCCGCAACCAGCGTGCGCGGCGTGCTCGAGGGCGCCGATTCTCTGAGCAGCAACGAAGCGCTCTACCGGGGGCACGAGCGGGCCGGCAGCTCGGTCACGAGCTGGGTCATCGACAAGAAGAACCTGCGCCGCGCCGTGCACCGCCTGTTCGCGTTCGACCCCGGCCTGCGCGCGTTCGACGACGTGCTGCTCGCGCTCGACGGCGCCGAGCCGCGGAGTCTTCGTGGGCCGCTGCCGAGCGAGTCTCCACAGCTGCCGTGCTGCAGCCCGCTCGAGGCCGACCTCGACGAGCCCCAGCTCGACGAGGAATACGACGACGACGACGACGGGGGCGAATACGAAGACGCGCACGCCGGCCCCATCGAGCTCGTCGACCGCGCCGACCCCCAGCCCGACGGTGACGGCTTCGTCGACGTCGCCGCTGCGCTCGCCGGCGGTGAAGAGGTCGAAGAAGACCCCGAACCCGATGACGACCCCGACGAGCCGCACCGCGACGCCGCCGACGCCGACATCGAGGAGCTGCTCACCCAGAGCCCCGTCGACTTCGACGAGCGTGAAGACGGCCTCGAGCCCGACACCGAGCACGGCCTCGACGTCGAGCCGAACGTCGACGCGCTCGCGGCCCCGAAGGCGTGTGATGCGTGTCGAAGCAACGCCGCGACCGAGAGCTGCACGCTCTGCGCGGCCGACATCTGCGAGGCCTGCGTCGCCGTCGAGGTGCCGCTCATCTGCGGCGAGTGCCGCCACCCGAACGCGTCGCGGTCGGTCTGGCGCTGAACGCCGGCAACGTCGCGAACAGCAGGTTCGAGGCCGGCGAGGGGGTACCCGATGTCCGACAACAGGCTGGCCATGGTCCGACATCGCCTACCGCTTCCACCCCCGCGCCTTCCGAGCACCACGCCTTCACCCGCGCATTCGCTTTCTGGTCATCGGGCCGGTCTCGATTCCGAAGAAGCGAGTGAGGTCGCGGCGCACGCGCGCGATCGGTTAAGAGCCTTGGGCTCACGTGGCAGACCTCGACCTCGATTGCGACACCGTTGTCATCGGCTCCGGAGCGGGCGGGCTCGCCGCCGCGGTCGCGCTCGCCCAGGCCGGCCAGAGGGTGCGCGTGCTCGAGCAGCACTACGTGCCCGGCGGCCACCTGCACAGCTTCACGCTCGGCGGCTACCGCTTCAGCCCCGGCGTTCACTACTGCGGCCAGCTTCAGCCGGGCGGCGACTTTCGAAAGACGCTCGAAGGCCTCGGCGTCGCGAAGCACGTCACGATGCTCGAGCTCAGCCGCGGCGGCTACGAGCACGTGCGGTGGCCCGGCCACACGTTCGATTTTCCCGCGGGGCTCGACGCGCTCACCGAGCGCTTCACGTCGCGCTACCCGAACGACGCGCGCGGCATTCGCGACTACCTCGGCCTCGTCGAGCAGGTGCGCATCGAGCTGATGCGCGTCGGCGAGTCGCACGGCTTCATCGACACCCTCACCATTCCCTTCCGCACCCTGCACATGGGCCGCTACGGGCTGTCGCCGCTGCAGCGCGTGCTCGAGGCACGCGTGAAAGACCCCGAGGCGCGCGCGCTGCTCTCGGTGCAGTGCGGCGACCACGGTCTGCCCCCGTCGCGCGTGCCGTTCGCGCTGCACGCGGCGGTCGTCGGCCACTACCTCGAGGGCGGCTGCTACCCGATGGGCGGCGGCGGTGCGCTCGCGAAGGGCTTCGTGCGCGAGCTCGAGAAGGCGGGCGGCGAGGTGCACCTCGAGACCCGCGTGAAGCGCATTCTCGTCGAGGGCCGGCGCGTGCTCGGCGTCGAGCTCGCCGATGGCCGCACCCTGCGCTCGCGGCACGTCGTCAGCAACGCCGACCCGCTGGTGACCTACGGCGCGCTCGTCGGCGAGCAGCACCTGCCGCGCGGCATCAAGAAGAAGCTCGAGAGCACCGAGATGTCGACGTCGTCGCTCGGGCTGTACCTCGCGGTCGACCTCGACCTGAAGGCGCTCGGGCTCGACTCGGGCAACTACTGGCTGTGCCGCACCCTCGACGCCGAGGGCACGTACCAGGCGATCGCGAAGCCCGAAATCGCCGACGCGCCCGAGTGCCCCGGCCTGTTTCTCAACTGCACCACGCTGAAAGACCCGAGCGTGTTCGACGGCCGGCACCACGTCATCGAGGCGTTCACGTTCGTGCCGCACCAGGTCTTCGCGAAGTGGGCGGGCACGTCGCCCGAGGCGCGGCCCCCCGAGTACGTGGCGCTCAAAGAGCGGCTGGCGTCGCAGATGATCGACCTCGCCGAGACCCTGATCCCGAACCTGCGGCGGCACATCGTCTACCAGTCGGTGTCGACGCCGCTGACGAACCAGTACTATTGCGAGGGAACGCGCGGGGCGATGTACGGCGCCGCCAAGATCCGCTCGCAGATCGGCCCGTGGGCTTGGGGCATGAAGAGCCCGCTCGAGGGCCTGTGGCTTTGCGGCGCGAGCGTGCTCGGCCACGGCGTGCACGGCGCTTCGCTCTCGGGCCTCTCGACCGCCGCGAAGCTGCTCGACGTGCGCCCATCGGAGCTGCTCGCCACGAAGCGCGCCGAGCTGAAGGTGCTGCCGTGCGACGACACGCGCGCGTGGCCGCCCGAGCTCTTGCGCACGATGTCGGTGCGGCAGCAGGCGCGAGCGACCGCCTGAGGCGTGCTAGAGGGCGTTCATGCGAACGCTCTGTTGGGTGGGGGTGACGTTCTTCGCGTGCGGCGCGCCTTCGGGCAGCGGCGGCACGGGTGGCGGCAGCGAGAAGTCCGAGGTCGTGAAGTTCAAGCTCACGAACGTGACCGCGACGTACACGGCCAGCTCGTCGATGGCGCTCTCGCCAAACGACCGGCAGTACATGGACGGCTGCTCGGGCGCCGTGACCGCCGCGCGGGGCAAGGCCTCGGTCACCGAGCTGCGGCCCAACCAGCCGGTGCCCAGCGCCATCGCCGCCTCGACCGACATGACGCGCGACGCGTGCAACGGCCGGCGCGTGCGTTCGGGCATGACCGAGACCTGCACCCTGATGAGCGACTCGGCCACTTTCGACGCCTTCTTGATGTACCTGAAGCCCCTGGGCTGGAGCGACACCTCGAACGTCGAGCTCGAGCTCGTGACGCTCCCGATGATTCTCGGCACGTGCAACTCGTCGGGCTTCGGCAGCCCGTGGGACGCGAAGTTTCTCACCACCGCGCCGCTGTCGAGCTTTCGCGGCAACGACACGTTCGAGGTCACGTTCGCCGGCATGAACACGATGTCGGGCATCAATGAGCACCACGCGACGTTCACCTACGACCTGAAGGTCACGCTGACGCCGTTGCCCTGACGTCAGGGGCGAACGAGCTGCCGGACGATCAGCACCGCCACCACGGCCGCCGCGGCCGCGAGCAGCGCCGCGGTCATCACCACGAGCCGGCGCTCGTCGGCCCGAGCAGGAGCCGTCGCAGTCGCAGCAGGCTTTCGCTCGACGAGCGTCGGCGCCTCTGAAGGGTCGAGCACCGTCTTGGGTTCTGCGCGCGGCAAAGTGCGCCACTGCCAGCTGGGCCGCAGGGGCACACAAAGGACGATGCGCGCCAATCACGGGATGAACGGCGCCGCCTGGCACCGGCTCAGTCGTTCTGATTCGGATGCACGCGCACCGCGCGGGGCATCAACGTGCGAGCTCTCGAGAGCCGCGGGGCGCGTCGCGCCGCATCCGAATCGAATCAACTGAGCGCGGGTCTACCGCAGCAGCTCGACGTGATGCCGCGGCGTGCGCCGCTGCACCGCCGCCTCGACCACGCGCCCGAGCTTGAGCAAGAGGTGCTCCTGGTACGGCCGCCCGAGGAAGTGCACGCCCACCGGCAGCCCCGCGCCGTCGTAGCCCGCCGGCACCGAGAGCCCGGGAAACCCCGTCACGTTGCCGAGCCGAATGAACCGCATCAGCCCGTCGATCATCGGCAGGTTCGACTCACCGTCGGGCAGCGACCTCTCGTTGATCGCCGGCGCGGTAATCGCCGTCGTCGGCGTCACGATCGCGTCGATGCCCTTCATCAGCTCGAGGTGCTGCCGCGTGATGGCGTGCCGGTGCCGCATCGCGTGCACCAGGTCGGTCGCGCGGAAGTGGCGGCCGATCGCCAGGTTCGTGCGCGCGTCGGGCCCGAACCGGCTCGAGTCTTCTTGCGTGTGCGGCAGCATCGCCGTCGCCATCTCAGACAGAATGATGATCGCGTGCGCCCACAACATCACTGTGAGATCGGGCGGCGGCACCTCGACCACCTCGGCCCCCGCATCAGTGCACGCCTTCAGCGCCTCGCGGCACCGCGCCACCACGTCGGGGTCGGCGTCGTCGAAGTACGGCCGGCACACCCCGAGCTTGAGCCCCTTCAGCGACCGGTCTTCGAGGCCGCTCAGGTGCACCGCCGACTGCCGCCAGCTCACCGCGTCGCCGTCGTCGGGCCCCGCAATCAACGCGTAGCCGATCGCCACGTCGGCCACCGTGAGGCCGATGGGCCCCACGTGTCCCGGGTTCCAGCACAGCGGCGGCACGCCGGTCTCGGGAATGCGGCCGAACGTCGCCTTCAGCCCGACCACTCCACACAGCGCCGCGGGAATTCGAATCGACCCACCGCCGTCGGCCCCGATGCTCAGCGGAGCCAGCCCCGCCGCCACCGTCGCCGCCGACCCACTCGACGAGCCGCCCGTGATGCGCGCGCGGTCGTACGGGTTTCTGCACGCGCCGTGATGCGGGTTCACGCCGACTGGGTTGATGCCGATCTCGTGCATGTTCGCCTTGCCGATGATGACCGCCCCCGCCGCCTTCAGCCGCGCCACCACCGCCGAGTCTTTCGCCGCCGGCGTGCGCATGAACTTCGTGCCCAGCGTCGTCGGCAGCCCCTGCACGTCGAGCTCGTCTTTCACCACCACCGGCACCCCGTCGAGCACCGACAGCGCCTGACCCTTGCGCAGTCGTTCGGCCGACGCCTCGGCCGCCGCCACCGCCTGGCTCTGCGTGCGCGCGATGAACAGCGCGAGCAGGTCTGGCGCGTTCTCGAGCCGCGTGATGTGCCCGTCGAGCTTGCGCACCACCTGCACCGGGTCGGTCGTGCCCTCGCGATACGCTTCTGCGAACCGCGCGATCGTCTCGAACCGCATGCCCAGCGCGACCTCGGGCAGCGCCGCCGCCCCGGCCGCCACCTCGGTCTTCTCGTGCTGCTTCGCAGGGGCCGACGCGTCGAGCGGCAGCGGCACCTGAATCGGCGACGCATGCCCCGCGCTCGCCGAGCGGAAATGTTCGATGCCGCTGTCTCTCACCAGCTTCGCGAGCACCGTGTCCGAGGTGAGCCCGCTCTCGAGCGCCGAGACGAAGAGCTTCAGCGGCGCTCCGCTGATGCGCGGAGCGACGACCGACTGCCGCTGGTAGCCCTGGGGTGTAGTCATGGGTGGCATGAATACCGCAGCGGCTCGCCCGTCGGTATGGGCATGAAAACGACGCTCCTCGCCGCACTCGCTGTCTCGCTCTTCTCGACTGCCGCGCTCGCGCAGCCGGCGCCTCCTCCGCCGGGCGGGTACCGGCCTGGCGTGCAGGTGACCGTGGGCGGGCCGGGCTTTCAGGCTTCGTTCAACAACCGCTACGACGACGACTTCGACGACGACTACTACCGCGGCCACAACTGGCGCCGGGGCAACAGGCGTGGCGGGCACTACGAGCTGCGCAACGTGCAGCAGTGGGTCGCGGGTCAGTCGCAGCAGGTGTGGGTCGGCGGCGCCTGCCACCGCCCGCCGTTCAGCCCCGTGCAGGTCTGCGCGCCCGGCCGCTACGTCACCAAGACCTCGCCCGGCTACTACACGACGGTGCAGCAGTGGGTGTGGGTCGAGCACAGCCGCCCGCAGCGCTGGGGTCGCCGCTGAACTTCAGCTAGAAATAGCGGCGTAAGTGCCGCTCCCACAGAAGTCGCTCCCAGATAAGCAGGTCGTCGTGCTGCCCGAAGGCGCCCCCTCTCGCGAGGGGGTGCTTCGGGTGTTGTCGCGTGAAGGGGTCAGGGCAGCGGGTCTGCCGGTGCCGACCGACGCCGAGCTCGCCGTCGTCGACCTGGTCGCGCCCGGCGGCGAAGCGGCCCTCGAGGCGCTCTTGCAGTCGTCGGCCGGCAGCAAGCTTTCGGTCGTGGCGATCGCCGAAGGGGCGCTGGCCGAGCGCGAGATCGCCGGCGTCGCCGACGTCGTCGCGCCGTCGAGCGTCGACACCGAGCTCGGCATGAGGCTCAAGCGCGCCTACGCGCGGCGGCTCACGTACCGCGAGGCGCGTGCTCGGCAGCGAGATCTGCAGGTGCTGCTCGAGCTGACGTCGCGCTACGCCGAGGCGAGCGACGTCGACGAGCTCTTGCACGAGGTGACGCGCCGGCTGGCCGACGAGATGGAAATCGACCGCGCCGCGCTCGTGCTGCTCGACGAAGAGAAGGCGACAGGCACGATTCTCGCGGCGAGCGACGACCCCGCGCTGAAAGACCTCAAGATCGATCTCAAGCAGTACCCTGAAATTCGTGAGGTGGTGCGCACCGGCAAGCCCGTCATCGTCGAAGACGCGCCGTCGCACCCGCTGCTCGAAGACGTGAAAGACAAGGTCGCCGCGCGCGGCATTCGCAACATCGCGGCGATGCCGCTGGCGGTGCGCGGCAAGGTGCTCGGCGTGCTCTTGCTCCGCAGGTCTTCGGGGCGCGGGGCGTTCGTGAACCGCGAGGTCGAGTTTCTGGCGACGCTGGGGCATGCGACGGCGGTGGCGCTGCGCAACGCGCGGCAGCTCGACGTCGAGCGCAACCGGCGCGAAAAAGAGAAGAGCGCGCGCATCGCGGCCGAAGAGCGGGCCGAGGCGCTGAAGCAGTACGAGTCGTACTTTCAGCACCTGTCTGACGGGGTGGCGATTCTCGACGAGAAGGCGTGCGTGATGTCGCTGAACCCGGCGGGCCGCAAGCTGCTCGACGTCGAGCTGCACGAGGCGCGGGGCCGGCACATCAACGCGCTGACGAACCCGAGCGACGACGGCCTGGTGATGGACCTCTTGATGACCGTCACGAAGGGTGAGAGCAAGAACGACGTCGACGTGCCGGTGCGCACGCTGGCGGGGCGTCGGCTGGTCTTGAGCGTGAGCGCGGCGCCGCTCGACCTGCAGCGCGACAAGGCGGTGGCGATTCTGACGCTGCGCGACGTGACGCGGGCGCGGGCGCTGGCCGACGAGCTGCAGAAGACGAAAGACTACCTCGAGCGGCTGATCGACAGCTCGGTCGACGCGATCATCGCGGCCGACATGAAGGGCAAGGTCATTCTCTTCAACAAGGCGGCCGAGCAGATCTGCGGGTGGACGGCGGAAGAAGCCCTTCAGTCGCTCGACGTCGGCAAGCTCTACCCGAAGCACCAGGGCCGCGAGGTCATGGCGGCGCTGCGCAGCAAAGAGCACGGGGGGGTGGGGCGGCTGGCGCAGAGCCGGCGAGAGATCATTCACAAGAATGGCGACCGCATCCCCGTGAGCATGTCGGCGGCGATCATCTACGAGGGCGGCCGCGAGATCGGCACGGTCGGAATCTTTACCGACCTCCGCGATCGCCTGAAGCTGGAGCGCAAGTTGTCAGACGCCGAGACGCGCCTCGAAGAGAGCGAGAAGAACAAGGTGCTGATGGCCCTCGCCGGCGCGGCCGCGCACGAGCTGAACCAGCCGCTCACGTCGGTGATGGGCTACGCCGAGCTCTCGAAGCGGAAGATCGACGAGAGCTCGCCCATCTACCGGCCGATCGACATCATCTACCGCGAGGCCGAGCGCATGGCCGAGATCGTGCGCAAGATCGGCAAGATCACGCGCTACGAAGTGAAGGAGTACGTCGGCGATCAGACCATCGTCGACATCGACAAGGCGGCTGCGCATGAAGAGTGACAGCTCCGCCACCCTGGTTCCGTTTCCCGCCACCGGCCCGGCGGCCGACGCGTTTCGCGCGTTCTTCGAGACCGTCGACGGCCCCGCCGCCCTCTGCGACGCCCAGATGCGCGTGCTCACGGCGAACCAGCCCTTCGAGGCGCTGTGCGGCTCGCGCGACATCGCCGGCCGGCCGCTCGGCGAGCTGATGTCGCACGTGCCCGAGGCTCCGCCCGAGGGCCGCACCGAGATCGTCGACGTGAAGTGCGACGGCGGCCAGACCGTGACGCTGACGTTCTCGCGGCGCGGCGGCACCGTCGCCGTGCTCGCGCGGCAGCTGCCCACCGACGCGCTCTCGGCCGCCGGTAAGGCGCTCATCGAGCACGGGCGGGTCGAGCAGCGGCTGCTCGAGCTCGGCCGCCAGGTCGCGCTCGCGATGAGCGAAGAAGAGCTCGTCGCCACGGTCGCCCGCGGGGTGAAGGCCCTGTTCCCCGGCCGAACCTTCTGCGTGCGCATCACCGACCCGCGCACGTGCGTGCTGACCTCGCTGTACGCCGAGGGGCGCATGAGCGAGGGCGTGCGCGACGTGCTCGTCATCAAGCGCTCGGCCGCCGAAAAGACGCACCTGTCGACGGCGGGCCTGCCGCCCGATCGCGTGAAGGTCGTGACCGGCGAGCGGCCGCTCTTGTTCACCGGCAGCGTGCGCGGCATCAGCGCGCCGCTGGTGGCGTCGGGCCAGCTCTTCGGCGTGGTCGACGTCGAGTACCCCGACGGCATGACGGCCGACCTGCTCAGCGACGAGCGCGTGCTGATTCAGCTCGCGAACCAGGTGAGCGTGGCGGTGCGCAACGCGAAGCTGATCGACGAGCTCATCTTCGTGCGCAAGTACCTCGAAGAGCTGCTCGAGCACGCGAACGCGCTCATTCTGGTGGCGAACCGCGAGCGCCGCGTCGTCGTCTTCAACAAGGCGATGGTGCAGCTGACCGGGCTCGCGAAGAGCGACGTGCTGGGGCAAGACCTGCTCGAGTTCGTGCCCGAGAGCGAGCGCCTGAAGGTCATGCGCGTGATGGCGAGCAGCTTGAAGGGCGAGTCGGTGTCGAGCTTCGAGACGCTCGTGAAGGCGCGCGGCGGCAAAGAGGTGCGGGTCGCGTTCTCGTCGTCGTCTGTGCTGACGCAGACGGGTGAGGTCGAGGGCGTCATCGCGATCGGGCAAGACCTGACGCGCATGAAAGAGCTCGAGCAGCGCGTGATTCAGGCCGAGAAGCTGACGTCGCTGGGGCAGCTCGCGGCGAGCGTGGTGCACGAGATCAACAACCCGATGACGGCGGTGTCGACGTACGCCGAGGCGCTGCTGATGCGCGCGCAGGTGAGCCCGACGGCCGAGCCAGCCGACGTCGAGAAGTTCAAGAAGATCGTCGACAACAGCGAGCGCGTCTTGCGGTTCACCCGCGACCTCGTGAGCTACGCTCGGCCCGCCCACGACAAGGCGACGTCGGTCGATCTCAACGCGACCGTCGACCAGGCGATCAGCTTCTGCGAGCACGTGCTCTCGAAGCACGACGTGAAGCTGGTGCGCGACTTCGGCTCGGTGGGGCCGTTTCACGCGGTGAAGCAGAACCTCGTGCAGGTGGTGGTGAACCTGGTGACGAACGCGTGCCACGCGATGCCGAAGGGCGGCACGGTGCAGCTCGTGACGCGCTCTCAAGGTGGCCTCGCCGTGGTTCAGGTGAAAGACTCGGGCGCGGGCATGGCAGCCGAGGTTCGCGCGCGCATCTTCGAGCCGTTCTTCACCACGAAGCCCGACGGCAAGGGCACCGGCCTGGGCCTGTCGATCGTGCAGGGCATCGTCGAGAACCACGGCGGCACCATCGACGTCGAGACCGAGCCCGGCAAGGGCACGACGTTCACCATCAAGCTGCCGATGGTGACGATGTGATGGTGGCGGCGCTCGCGCTCGCGCTGGTCGTATCGGCCGCCGGGCCCACGGCGGCCTCGAGCCAGGTGCCGCAGCTGCTGCTGGCGAAGAAGAAGAAGAAGAAGCCGAAGGCGGCGCCCAGAGCGAAAGAAAAAGAGGCGCCCGCGGCCGAGACGAACGAGGGCCTCGACCTGACGCAGCCCGACCCTGCGCCGGCGGCCGAGACGTCGTCGCCCGCCGCGAGTGAGCCGGTCGAGAACGTGGCGGCCGAAGCGGGTGAAAAGACGGCGACCGACGACGATGACTGGAGCATCGTCACGCCCGAGACCATCGGCGCCGGCGCGAACGTCATCGAGGCGGGCGCGGGCTGGCCCGGCATCTATGCGGGCTACTGGCGCGGCATCTTGAGCGAGCTCGACGTCGGCGCGAAGGTCGGCTTCAACTGGAGCTACGAGGGCTTCCTCCCCGCCATCGTGCCCGGCCTGCGCATTCAGGCGCAGGCCCGGTACGAGGTGTTCGACAACGACACGATCTCGATCGGCGTCAGCTTCGCGCCCGGCGCGCTCATCTATTTCTTTCGCAGCGGGGTGCGGCCCGGCGTGATTCTGCCGGTGGCGGCCACGGTGGGCCTGCCGAACTTCGTCGAGAAGCTGAACCTGAGCGCGACGCTCGAGCTGCCCTTCTTCGTGGCGGCGACCTGGGGCCTGCCGATTCTGGTGGGCGCGAACGGTGAGTACGCCATCACCGAGTCGCTGCTCGTGCTCGCGAAGGTGAGGGCGGGCCCGGCCATCACGCCGGCCGGCGCGTCGTTCGCGCTCGATGCAGTCGTCGGCGCCGCCTACAAGCTGTAAGTCGTCGCTCGAAGAAGAACGTGGAGCAGCTCGGCCGCTATCTGCTGGAGAAGAAGCTCGCCCAGGGGGGCATGGCCGAGGTGTTTCTCGCGAGGCAGCGGGGGCCGAACGGCGTCGAGAAGGTGTGCGTGGTGAAGCGCATGCTGCCGGGTCTGTCTGAAGACCTGACCTTCATCGAGATGTTCCTCGACGAGGCGCGGCTGGCGGCGCGGCTGTCGCACGCGGGCATCGCGCAGATTCTCGACTTCGGCCACGAGAGCAACACGTTCTACCTGGCGCTCGAGTACGTGGCCGGCCAGAACCTGAAGCAGGTGCTCGAGGCGCGGCTCGCGCGCAAGAAGAAGGTGCCGCTGCCCGTCGCGGCGCGGCTGGTGTCGCTGGTGGCGCAGGCGCTCGACTACGCGCACCACGCGGTCGACGAGAAGGGGCGGCCGCTCGACCTGATTCACCGCGACGTGAGCCCGCAGAACGTGATGGTCGGGGCGAACGGCGAGGTGAAGCTCATCGACTTCGGCATCGCGAAGGCGGCGACCGACAGCCACCGCACGGTGGCGGGCACGCTGAAGGGCAAATACGCGTACATGTCGCCCGAGCAGCTGCGCACGTCGAAGATCGACCAGCGCACCGACATCTACGCGCTGGGGCTCGTGCTGTACGAGCTCATCACGCTGCACCCGGCGGTGCCGCCGAACGAGAACATGAACGCGCTGCTGATGGCGGCGGCGCAGCGCAAGTACGCGCCGATCGATCAGTTCAGGCCCGAGACGCCGGCGCCGCTGCGGCGCGTGCTCGACAAGGCGCTCGCGCTCGAGCCGAAAGACCGGTTTCAGAAGGCGCGCGACATGGCGGCGGCGCTCGAAGAGTACCTGACGTCGTCGGGCAGCCGGGTGAAGCCCGCCGACCTCGCGGCGCTGGTCATCGACCAGGCGTCGATCACCACCGACCCCGAGGCGCGGCAGGTGGCGACGCCCGCGCCGCACGACTGGGGCGAGCTGCCGCCGACGGCGATGCACGAGCCCGAGACGCTGCGCGACGAGCCGCCGCCGCCCGGGCTGCGCCGCCAGGTGCGGTCGGCGCTCGAGACGGTGGCGTCGCGCAAGTCGCCGGGGCAGGGGGCGCCGTCGCAAGACAGCACGCCCATCACGGGCACGCCGGGCGTCGATGACCCGAGCCTGCAGCCGACGCCCATCGTAGGCACGCCGGCGGTGGCGCGGCGGGCGGTCGAGCCGCCGCCGCCGGCGCCAGACCAGTCGCTGATGCCGACCGACCCGGTGCGCAACGCGCCCGACATCGCGGCGGCGATGAAGCGGCCGTCGAAGGGCTCGAGCAAGCCGCAGCCGGCGCTGAAGGCGAAAGACGAGGTGCCGCCGCCGGCGGCGTCGCCGCAGCCGCCGATGCCGTTCAAGACGATGATGACGCCGGCGCCGGTGACGACGGGCATCATCGCGCCGCCCGAGAAGCCGGCGAGAGCGCCGCGCCGGTGGCCGTGGCTGCTGCTGATTCTGGTGCTCTTGCCGATCGGGGCGGTGGCGTCGGTGTTGGCGTTCTTGCCCGAGAGCTCGCCGCTGCGCGCGCGGGTGGTGCAGGTGGTGGGGCCGGTGCTGCAGAAGCTGAAGCGGTAGGCCGCCCGCGTCAGCGGCGGCCGGCACGCGAGCGTGATGCGCGAGCAGGAAGAGGCCGCCGTCAGCGGCGGCCGGCACGCGAGCGCGATGCGCGAGCAGGAAGAGGCCGCCCGCGTCAGCGGCGGCCGGCACGCGAGCTTGATGCGCGATGCGCGAGCAGGAACGTCTACTCGTCGCCCTCGTCGAGCTCTTCGCGGAACTCGTCTTTGGTGATGAGGCCCTTGCGCGCCATGATGCGCATGAGCGCCCAGAACTTTCGTTCGAGCTTCTCGACGTCGTCGGGCTCGGTGGTCTGGCCGAAGAGGTAGTCGAGGTCTTTGGTGACGCCGGCCTTCTTCTTCGAGGCGGCGGCGGCGGCGCGCTGATCGATGAGGCGCTCGAGGGCGCGGGCGTCGGCGGGGGTGGGCTCGACGGGCAGCTCTTGACCGACGACGACGTCGGGCTCGTCTTCGGGCGCGGGCGGCGGCGGAGCAGGAGGGGCCTTCGAGTCGATGACGCGCACGGCGCCGCCGCGCTGTACGAGGGCCATGCGGCCGTCGCCGGCCACGTCGGGGTTGACCTTGTGGCACCAGCGCAAGATCGCGCTGCGCACCTCAGAGAGCGAGGCGATGCGCACGGTGACGGGCAGGCCGGTGGTGAACTCGATCTCTTGAATGGCGGGGGTGTTGAGGGGGTCGGCCATGGCGACCTGGAGCGCCTTCTTCGAGCCGTTCTTCTCGATGCCGAAGGGGAAGACTTCGTTGGTCTCGCAGAAGCGGGCGCGGAGCATGTGAACGGCGGCCCAC
>JAEUJP010000773.1 GCA_016793725.1 Myxococcaceae bacterium
GCTCGTTCGCGCTCGACGTCACGCAGAACGGCGGCTCGCGCGTCGACATGCTGGTGTCGCTGGCCGGCACGGGCGACCTGCAGGGCCTCAACGTCGACCGCTTCGCGCAAGACCCGCGGCCGAAGGCCGACGTGCTGTTCGTCATCGACAGCTCGTGCTCGATGTACGACAAGCAGCAGCTGCTGTCTGAGAACTTCGCGGCGTTCATCTCGTACGCGACCACGGCGGTGCCGGGAGGGCTCGACTACCACCTGGGCGTCATCGACTCCGACCCGCGCACCGACACGGGCGGCAAGCTGCGGTTCGAGGCGAACAACCCGCGCGTCATCACGAACACGATGCCGAACGCCGAGGCGCTGTTCCGCACGCGGGTGCGCGTGGGGCTGATGGGCTCGGGCGAAGAGCAGTTCGCAGAGCTGGCGGTGCGGGCGCTGACGGCGCCCTTGGTGAACGTCGAGAACGTGGGCTTCTTGCGGCCCGACGCCGTGCTCGCGGTCGTGGCCGTGACTGACGCGGGTGACCAGTCTCAGCTGCCCGAGTCGGTCGTCGTCGGCCTCTTGCGCAACATCAAGGGTGCGCAGCGGCCGCAGATGTTCTCGTACAACGTCATCGGCCCGTTCGGGGCGTCGAGCCCTCCGGGCTGCGAGTATGACCCGTACCACGAGCCGACGCTGCACGAGTCGCTCGTCACGGCGTTTGGCGGGCAGAAGGGCGAAATCTGCCGGCAGACGTGGGCGATGCAGCTGCAAGACGTCGGCAAGACCGCGTTCGGCTATCGCAAGACGTTCTACCTGAACGCGCTGCCCGACCTGACGCAGGTGCCGCGCTTCGTGGTGAAGCTCAACAACATCGTCATGCCCGAGACCGACGCGGGCGGCGCGGTCATCTGGTCGTACGACCCGCTGTCGAACTCGATGACGTTCTCGGCGCAGTACGTGCCGGAGCCCGGCCAGTCGCTGACCATCGAGTACCGTACGCTCTGCAACTGAGGTAGAAGCCGCGGCATCTTCGGGTGCCCAGATAGGGCAGCAATGGGGAAGCCGGTGGAAGTCCGGCACGGTCGCGCCACTGTAACCAGGCAACGGTGCCTGGGAGTCAGGACACCAACCCGATGAGACGCGAGGCCAGGCCGCTTCGCGTGCTTCACCCTTCTCTCTTCGCGGAAGAGAGCAGAAGGTGGTCATGGGTTGGTTGCTCGTCATCGCGCTGGTTGCATCTGTCGAGCCGGGTTCCTGGTCGCCGGGCTCCCGTTTCCGCGCCGGAGGCGCGGTGGAGCTCCCGCCGGTCGACGTGCCGGTGCCCGAAGAAGAGAAGCCTGCGCAGTCGCCGGCGCGGCGAGACCCGGCCGCCGTCGTCACGACGGTCGAGCCGTCGCAGCACGCGGGTGAGGTGAAAGACACGGCGCAGCTGCTCGCGCCCTCGCCGGGCGTGACGCTGTCGTCGTCGGGCGGGCTCGGGCAGACGGCGACGCTGTCGGTGCGGGGCACGGCGTCGAGCGGCACGTTGGTGCTGCTCGACGGAGTGCCGCTCGGCGGGCCGGGCGAGAGCGTCGACCTCGCCACGATTCCCGCGCCCATCGTGCAGCGGCTCGAGGTGCTGCGCGGCTCGGGCTCGCGCTACGGGCCGGGCGCGCTCGGCGGCGTGCTGAACGTGGTGACGCTGCGCCCCAACGGCGGAGCGCGCCTCTTCGCCGAAGGCACCCAGGGCTCGTTCGAGACGTCGCTGCTCTCGGCGGGCGCGAGCGGCGAGGTGCCGGGCGGGCAGGGGCTCGTGGTGCTGCACGGCGCGCGCAGCGAAGGCAACTTCGACTACCGCTACCGCACGCTGCGTGAGGTGCCGGGCAGCCTCGAGGTGGTGCGGTCGCGCGAGAACAACCACGCGCTCTACGGCGGCGGGCTGATGCGCTATCGCGCCGACCTGCCGAAGGGGGTGCTGCTCGACGCGGTGGCCGAAGGGCTCGCGTATGGCCGAGGCCTCGCGGGCACGGTCGACAACCCGACGCCCGACGCGCTCGAGCAGGGGCAGCGCCTCACCGGCGCGGTGCGGGCGACGAAGCGGTTCGAGGGCGGGGGCGAGCTCGAGGCGCTGGGCTGGGCGCGCCACAACCGCAATGCGTTGGTGGGTGGTTCGTTCGGGCCAGACGTGTACCGGCAGAACGACACGGGCGCAGGGGTCGAGCTGAACTACAGCCAGCTCGTGTTCGGCTGGCACGGGGTGTCGGCGATGGTGAGCGGCGGCGGAGAGTGGCTGCAGGGGCCGTCGACGGTGGCGAGCCCCAGCTGGGGCCGGTTCGCGGCGATGGCGCGCGACGAGGTGCTGTTGTTCGGCGGCGACGTGACGGTCGACGCGAGCGTGCGGGTCGACCGGGTGGGGCAGTTCACGGGGTTCTCGCCGAAGCTGGGGGCGCTGTGGCTGCTGCCGAAGCTGCCGAAGGGGTTCGAGCTGAAGGGCAACGTGGGGCAGGCGTGGCGGGCGCCGTCGTTCTTCGAGCTGTACGTGCAGCAGGGGCGCATGGCTCCGAACGCAGAGCTGCGGCCCGAGCGGGGGCTGTACGTCGACGGGGCGGCGGCGTTTCGGCACGCGCGGGGCTTCGTGCAGGTGGGCGGGTTCTACGCGCTGTACGAAGACCTCATCAGCTACGAGTACTACCCGCCGATGTTGGCGCGGCCGGTGAACTTCGCGGCGGCGCAGGTGGCGGGCCTCGAGGCCGAGGGGCGCGTACAGCCGCTGTCGTGGCTGACGGCGTCGGCGTCGTACGGCCTGCTCTTCACGCAGAACCTGAAAGACGACCCGCGCTACTACCTGCAGCCGCTGCCGTACCGGCCCGCGCACAAGGTGCACGCAAGGCTCGCCATCGGGCCGAAGTGGCTGTACGCGCGAGGTGAGGTGCTCTACCAGTCTGAACAGTTCGTGAACCGCACGGCGACGCTGACGCTGCCGGGGCGGGTGTTCGTGAACGTCGGGGCGACGTGCGTGCTGACCCCGTCGCCGAGCTGGCCGTCGCTGTCGCTGTCGTTCGAGCTGAAGAACCTGCTCGATGCGCAGGGGGCCGACCTCGACGGGTACCCGCTGCCTCCGCGGGCGGCGTACCTCACGCTGGGCTTGAGCTGGGACGTGGTTCCGGAAAGGAAGTCATGAAGCGGGCGTTGTGGTTGGGGCTTTCGGTGGTGGTTCTGTCGGGGTGCCCGAGCACGGGCATCGTGTGCCGGGCGGGCACCGAGCGCTGCGGCAACGGCTGTTCTGACTTCACGAGCGACAGCCGCAACTGCGGCGGCTGCGGCCAGGCGTGCCTCGGCAGCCAGGTGTGCACGGCGGGCGAGTGTAAGTGCCGCGCAGGCACGACGCTGTGCGACGGGCAGTGTGTGGTGCTCGAGAACGACCCGAAGAACTGCGGCATGTGCGGTCAGGCGTGCGACGGGGGGCAGGTGTGCTTCGACACGACGTGCGGTGACCACTGCCCGGCGGGCGCGGTGCGGTGCGGCGGCGCGTGCGCGCTGCTCGACAGCGACGCGCTGAACTGCGGCGCGTGCGGCCGGGCGTGCCCCGACTCGCAGAGCTGCCGCGGCGGGAGCTGCACGTGGGACCTGGTGGCCGCGTGCCTGTCGACGGGTCAGCTCGCGGGGCTGCAGTCGGGCAGCGACCGCCGCGGGCCGCTGGTGCCGATGGGCTCGGGGCCGGTGTCGCTCGCGCAGGTCGGCGACGTGCTGCTGGTGCTCGACACCATCGACAACCGGGTGCTGCAGGCGAAGCTGCCGTCGCTCGAGCAGCTGCCGCCGGTGGTGGCGACGGGGGCGAGCCCGAACCACCTGCTGGCGGCGCCGCCGTACGTGTACTCGGTGAACTCCATCTCGCACACGGTGCAGGTGCTGCGGGTGTCCGACGCGGGGTGCCCGGCGGGCTCCGATGCGGGCTGCGCCGAGACGGGCGACGGCGGCATCGGGCTGATGACGGTGGGCGCGGTCGATACGGGGGCGAACACCTTCCCGCAGGCGGCGGCGAAGGTGGGCTCGGCGCTGTTCGTGCCGCTGTGGGGCGACATCGGAGCGAACGCCGCAGCGGGGCAGAAGGTGATGAAAATCGACGTGTCGAACCCGGCGAGCCCGACGATTACGAACACCATCGACCTGAAGTACGGGGCGCCCGGTGTCGACCTCTTCCCGTTCGATGCGGGCGAGCCACCGACGTCGCGGCCGTACGCGGTGGTCGAGCTCGACGGCGGGGTGTGGGTGGCGCTGAACAACACGACCGACGGCACGCCGCTGACGCCGAGGGGGCCCGGGGTGCTCGCGCTGATCAACCCGACCGATGCGACCGTCGTGAAGACCGTGAGCATGGGCGCGGGCTGCCAGAACGCGGTGTCGGTGACCACGTCGGGCGGCAAGCTGTTCGTGAGCTGCGGCGGCGCTGCGGTCTACGACATGAGCTTCCGGCTCATCGACACGCCGGCCTCGGGCGTCGTGCGGTACGACCCTGCCTCGGGGAGCCTCAGCACGTGGAGCCCGCGGTGCCCGCCGAACGACCCCAGCTGCCTCGTCGTGCTGCCCTCGCGGCTCGTGGTGCGCGACGGGCGCGTCTATCTCGGCGACCAGAACGGCGGCCGCATCTTCGTCGCCGACCTCGCGGCCGACGGCACCATGACCGAGCGGCGCGGCTATGCCGGCTCGGCTGGTGGCCCGATTCAGGCGTGCGGCGTCGACCTGACGGTCGGCTTCTCGAACGTCTCTGACATCATCTCGCTACCGTGATTTCGGCGGCGCTGCTGCTGGTGCTGGCGGCCGAGCCTTCGGTGCTCCGCCTGGGCCCGCCCGTGCGTGCGAAGGTCGAGCGCGTCGTCACGCTCGCGCCGTCGCTGACCGACACGGTGCTGCAGCTGGGCCGCGGCGCCACGCTGGTCGGCGTGTCGCGCTTCGACGAAGACCCGGCGGTCGCGACGCTGCCGCGCGTCGGCGGGTTCATCGACCCCTCGGTCGAGACGGTGGTCTCGCTGAAGCCGCACCTCGTCGTGGTGCAGATGAGCCCGGGAAACCGGCAGGCCGTCGAGAAGATGGCCTCGCTGGGTATTTCGGTGATCGCGCTGCCGATGACGAGCACGCGCGAGGTGCTCGAGGCGGTGACCGTGCTGGGCGCCGCGCTCGGCGCGGCCGAGAAGGCATCAGAGCTCGTGTCGGCCATCGAGGCGGTGCGCTCGCGCGTGCGCGAAGCGGCGCGCGGCCGTCAGGGCCCGGCGCCGCGCGTGATGCTGGTCTACGGCTTCAAGCCGCTCGTGGTCGCGGGGCCCGGGTCGTTCGCGCACGAGCTCTTGCTCGACGTCGGCGCCGAGAACGTCGCGGGCAAGGCGCCGAACGCGTACCCGGTGTTTTCGCTGGAGCGCGCCGTCGCGCTGCAGCCCGATGTGGTGATTGATTGCAGCGACTCGCCCGACGGCCGGGTCGAGACCCGCGCGCTGGTTTCGAAGCCGCGCTGGGTTCAGCCGAAGTCTCGCGCGCTCTTGCAGCCGGGGCCGTCGCTCGGGGCGGGGCTGCTCGAGCTGCAGGCTGCCGTGCTGGGCCGCTGACGGGTACGACGTCGACGGTCAGCGCGTCACTTCGTCGAGGTACTTCGCGATCGCAAGCTCGCTCGACACGTCGAGCTCGACGAAGCGCACGTGAAAGTCGATGTTGTTGCCCCGGTCCATCACGCGAATGATTTCACCCTTCGCACGAATCTCTTTGGTGACCCCGGCCAGCCGAAACCGCACCTCGACGTCGGTGCCGTGCGGAGGGTACTTGCCCTTCCAGTAGATGCCGCCCAGCGACAGGTCGCCCTCGCGCTCGACGTAGCTGCCGCCCTCGGTCATGTCGCGCAGCAGGAACTTCATCGGCACGCGAGGGCTGTCGCGGCGCTCGTCGTCTTTGATGCGCCGGTCGCTCTTCGCGACGTCAGGGTTCTTCGTCGTGCTCTTGCGGCGGTCGGACATGGCGAAAGAACCCTTACCTCAGCTCTTCGCCACCTCGGGCAGAAACCGCTCGAGCAGCCTCTGGAACACGCCCTTCACCCGCTCGGCCGTCTCGCCCACCTCTTCGTGCGAGAGCTTCTGCTTGCTGATGCCCGCCGCGAGGTTCGTGATGCAGCTGATGCCCGCCACCCTCACGCCCATGTGCGCCGCAGCAATCACCTCGGGCACCGTCGACATGCCGACCGCATCGGCGCCGAGCGTGCGCAGCATGCGAATTTCGGCCGGCGTCTCGTACGACGGCCCCGAGAGGCACGCGTAGACGCCCTCGCGCAGCCGCATGCCCGTCGCGAGCGCGCTCTGCCGCAGCAGCTCGAGCAGGCCCGGGTCGTACGCGTGGCTCATGTCGGGGAACCTCGGCCCCAGCTTCGGGTCGTTCGGCCCGATGAGCGGGTTGTAGCCCGCGAGGTTCAGGTGGTCGGTGATGCCCATCAGGTCGCCGACCTGAAAGCCCAGGTTGATGCCGCCGGCCGCGTTCGTCACCACCAGCGCCTTGATGCCGAGCGCGCACAGCACGCGCGCGGGGAAGGCGACCTCTTGCGGCGTGTAGCCCTCATAGAAGTGCACGCGGCCCTGCATCGCGACGATGGGCTGGCCGCCCAGCATGCCGAGCACGAGCCGGCCCGCATGGCCCGGCACCCCGCTCAGGGGAAAATGCGGCAGCTCGCCGTAGGGAATTTTCGTCGGGTTCTCGAGCGCGTCGCCGAACCCGCCGAGCCCTGAGCCGAGAATGATGCCGACCTTCGGCGCCGCACCCGGCGCCCTGGAGCGGATGGTCGCAATACACGCGTCGAGTGGGCTGGCTGCCATCGGACCCCCAACCCTAAAGCCGGCCGGGGCGCACGGCCACTTAACGGTTCACCTGGGGTCGACGACGACGCCGTCGATGACCGCCTGCCACTGCGCGTCGCAGCCGGCCGGTGACTCCGGGGGCCCGCAGGCGGCGGCGGCCCGAATCATCCACGTGGGGTTCTTCGCGTCCCACCGCCACCACACGACCGGCACCGTCTTGCCGGGGTCGCCCGCGACGACGAGGCCCGTGCCGCGCAGGCCGACCACGGTCTCGGTCGCGTCCCACGCTTCGGGCGCCACCAGCTTCGGCCCCAGCGCGTTCTCGAGCGCCACGTTCTCGAGCCGGTGCGCGTCGGCCGGCGGCGAGCGCCGCGCCACCTCGAACACGATGGTCGGGTTCATGCCGCCCGGGCACTCGGCGCAGCCCGGCTTGCCGCGCTGCGACGACTGAGAGATGGCGGTGCGCCGGTCGACCGAGACCTCGAGGCCACGCCAGTCGGGCGGCGCGTTGAAGCGCACGCCCATCACCTTCACCTCGCCGCGCGACGCGTCGACCGTCAGCTCGGGCACCGTGCGCCACGCGTGCAAGAGGTCGGTGATGTGCTCGAACAACTTTTCCCAGTGCTCTTCTTCGCCGCCGTAGCCGGGCAGCACCCAGCGGGGCTCGTCGCTCACGTCGCGCTCGTCGGCCCACAGGCGCGGCACGGCGGTGACGCCGACGCGGGCGCCCTCGGGGTACACCGAGATGGAATAGCTGCGGTAGGCCGTGCCGTCCCACCCCGGCGGGGCGGTGAACTCGATCTTGTCGCCCTCGATGATGCCCTCGAGCCGGCTGCCCGCGAGAATGCGCCCCTCGTTCTTCTCGAGCGCAAGGTACGCCGCGTCGTAGACCTCGTCGTACGCGCCGTCGAACACGTGTGTGCCTTTCACCTTGAGCTCGCTCGGCGACAGCGAGACCGGGCCGCGGGTCGTGCAGGCGGTGAAGGTGGTGACGAGGAGACTGAGGAGACTGAGGACGCGGGGAGAGGCCGTTTTTCCGCCCGCGCTTCGGCGCCTCATTCGGTCTGTTCGGCGGCGGAAAATCAGCCTGTCCCCTTCAGAGGGCATCGATGACGGCCTTCGTGAAGTCGGCGGTGGTGGCCTTGCCGCCCAGGTCGCCGGTGCGGGCGGTGCCCTCGAGGTGCACCTTGCCGATGGCGCGCTCGAGGCGGCGGGCGTCGTCTTGATGCTGCAACCAGTCGAGCATCATCACGGTCGACATGAGCAGCGCGGTGGGGTTCGCGAGGCCCTTGCCGGCGATGTCGGGCGCGGTGCCGTGAACGGCCTCGAAGACGGCGCAGCCAGTGCCGATGTTGGCGCCGGGCACGAGCCCGAGGCCGCCGACGAGGCCGGCGCAGAGGTCGCTGACGATGTCGCCGTACAGGTTTTCCATCACGAGCACGTCGTACTTCTCGGGGTTCTTGACGAGCTGCATGCAGAGGTTGTCGACGATGACCTCTTCGGCCTGAATGTTCGGGAACTCGCGGGCGACCTTTCGAAAGCAGTCGAGGAACAGGCCGTCAGACAGCTTCATGATGTTGGCCTTGTGAACGGCCGACACCTTCTTTCGCTTCTGGGCCACGGCGTGCTCGAAGGCGAACTTGCAGATGCGGGTGCTGGCCTTCTCGGTGATGATCTTGAGGCTCTCGACGACGCCCGGCACGACGATGTGCTCGATGCCGGCGTAGAGGTCTTCGGTGTTCTCGCGTACGACGATGAGGTCGACGCCCTCGTAGCGGGTCTTCACGCCGGGCACCGACTTCACGGGCCGCAAGCTCGCGAACAGGTCGAGGCGCTTGCGCAGGCCGACGTTCGCCGACTGCATGCCGCCGCCGATGCCGGTGGCGGTGGGGCCTTTCAAGCCGACGCCGTTGCGCATCACCGACTCGACGGTGGTGTTGGGCAGGTTGGTGCCGTACTTGTTGGCGACCTCGGCGCCGGCGTCTTGATATTCGAGCTCGAGGGGTACCTTGAGGGCTTCGAGGACGCGGCGGGTCGACTCCATCACTTCGGGGCCGATGCCGTCGCCGGCGATCGCGGTGACCTTGCGCACAGTCATGATGCGATGTTGCTAGCATGAGAGCCGTCGTGGACGAACGGATCACGCGAGTGCGCAAAAAAGTCGAAGACGGCCTCGAGCTCGCCGACGACGAGCTCGCGGCGCTCGAGGCCGCGGCGCGCGAATCGCCAGGCCCCACGCTGAAGGTCGCCTACGCGCAGGCGCTGCTCAACGCCGACGCGGCGGCGCAGGCGCTCAGCGTGCTCGAGGGCGTGCGCCGCGACTTCCCGAAAGACACCGAGGCGCTGCTCGGTGAGGCGCGCGCGCTCATCGCGCTCGAGAAGTACAGGCCGGCCGAGAAGGCGCTCGACGAGCTCCTCAAGCTCAACCCGAAAGACCCCGAGGCGTTCAAGGCGCTCGCGCTGCTCGCGATGCGGCGCGGCGAGCTCAACCGCGCGCGCGAGTACGTGCGGCGCGTGCTCGAGATCGACCCGTTCGACGGCGAAGCGCAGATTCTCGACGGCGGGCTCTCGCAAGGCGACGGCGCGGCGGCGGTCCCGGGTCAGGAGCCCGAGACGCGCGACGAGTTCGTGCAGGCGCTGGTGGCGCAGCTGATGCGGCAGTCGACGCCGCACCTCTTGCAGCGCAAGCAGCTCATCGTGCGGCTGGGGCAGGGCGGGGTGGCGCGGCTCGACCTCGACTCGCTGTACGCCGAGCACCGCGCGTCGAGCCGGCCGCTGCAGGTGACCGTCGAGGCGCTGGCTTTGGACCTCGCCGAGCGCTCGCTGGGGCTGCCCGAGGGCGGCGCCGAGCTCTTGACGCAGGTGCTGCCGGTCTTGCGCGACGAGCGGTTCCTCGAGCGGGCGGTGGGCAGCGTGCGGCGCGAGG
>JAEUJP010000303.1 GCA_016793725.1 Myxococcaceae bacterium
GGCGTCGGCGTCGGCGTCGGCGTCGGGGCTTCGGCGACCACACCCGCGTCGACCTCGGGCTCGGCCACCCCCGCGGCCACCGCCGCGCCCGCATCGACGACCGCCACCACCGGTGGGTCGACGTGCGGCGGAGGCGGCGGCACCACGATCGGCGCGTTGTCTTTGCCGCCCGTCGCGCCCGGCCCCACCACCACGTACGCCGACAGCGCTCCCGCCACCACGAACAGACCGAGCGCCGCGATGATGGCCCCCTTCGGCGCGCCGCCCTTCGCGGGCGCGGCCTCGGGCACCGCCTTCAGGTGGGTGTTCGACACCCCGGTGATGGGGCGATCGCCCGAAGGCGAGATGAACGTCGAGGCGGCCAGCTGCTCGTCGCCACCGCCCGACGGGTCGGGCACCGACACCAGCGACTTGCGCGTCTCTTCGCGGTGGCCGGCCTCGGCGACCTCGACGAGCTGCGCGAGGTCAGACGGCAGGCACTTCTCGCCGCTCGCCTGAATGTAGCTCTCGAGGTCGGCCTGCAGCTCTTTGCAGTCCTGGTAGCGGTGCTCCTTCGACTTCGCGAGCGCCTTCGCGACCACGTGCTCGAGCTGCGGCGGCACGTTCGCCACCAGCTGCGACAGCGGAGGCATCGGGTCGGGCTTCATCACCGCCTGAATGATGCTGACCTCGCTCGTCGCATCGAACGGCATGCTGCCGGCGATCAGCTCGAACAGCACCACGCCCAGCGCGTAGACGTCGACCCGCATGTCGAGCGGCTCGCGCTGCAGCTGCTCGGGCGGCATGTACGCCATCTTCCCCTTCAGCATGCCGGTGGTGGTCTTGTGCACCTGCGTCTCGGCCTTCGCGATGCCGAAGTCGAGCACCTTCACCGCGCCGTGCTTCGAGATGATGAGGTTGTCGGGGCTGATGTCACGGTGAACGAGGTTCACCGGCTTGTTCGTCTTCGGGTCTCTGAACGTGTGCGCGTACGAGAGGCCCTCGCACGCCTGGCTGATCATGCGCGCGCACAGCGGCATCGGTATCGAGCCCGCCTGCATGCGGTACATGCGGTTCAGCGAGCGCAGGTTCATGCCCTCGACGAACTCCATCGCGAGGAAGTAGTCGCGCCCCGCCTGGCCGAAGTCGAACACCTGCACGATGTTCGGGTGGTTCAGCTGGGCCGCGAGCTTCGCTTCCGACAGGAACATCTGCACGAACTGCGGGTTGTCGGCGAAGTGCGGCAGAATGCGCTTCACCACCAGCTGCTTCGAGAAGCCGCCGGGCCCCTCGGCGCTGGCCAGAAACACCTCGGCCATGCCGCCCGTCGCGAGCTTCTTGATGAGCTGGTACCGGCCGAGCGTCTGCACTGAAAACGAACACCCTACTCGATAGATTGAGCCCCGGCGTGGAAACAGACCGTCTCTCGCAGTGGCTGAAGGGCCGCCGGGTCTTCGTGCTCACCGGCGCTGGCATTTCGACGGAGTCGGGCATTCCCGACTATCGCGGGCCCGTCACCCGGCTGAAGCCCCGGCGACCGATTCAGCACCGCGACTTCGTCACCCAGCCAAAGGCCCGGGCGCGCTACTGGGCCCGCAGCGCGCTCGGGTGGCCGAGGTTTCGCGCGTTCGAGCCGAACCCGTCGCACACCGCGCTCGCGCGCCTCGAGGCCGAGGGCAGGGTACACGCGCTCGTCACGCAGAACGTCGACCGGCTGCACACGAAGGCCGGCAGCCGCCGCGTGCTCGAGCTGCACGGCTCGCTCTATCAGGTGCGCTGTCTCGCCTGCGGCTCGTCAGAGAGCCGCGACGGGCTGCAGGCCCGCCTGCTCGCAGCGAACCCCGGAGCCGCGGCGTGGTCGTACGAGCTCGCCCCCGACGGCGACGCCGACCTGCCGCCCGAGGCCGTCGACGGCTTCGTGGTGCCCCCGTGCCTGCGCTGCGGCGGGGTGCTCAAGCCCGACGTCGTCTTCTTCGGCGACAACGTGCCGCCGCCGCGCGTCGCCGAGGCGTTCGAGTGGCTCGGCGCGTGCGATGCCGTGCTCGTCGTCGGCTCGTCGCTGCACGTCTGGTCGGGCTACCGGTTCGTGCGCGCCGCTGCCGAGGCGAACAAGCCGGTCGCGATTCTGAACCTCGGCGAGACGCGCGGCGACGTGCACGCGGCGCTCAAGCTCGACGTGCGCGCCGGCGACGTGCTGCCGTGCGTCTAGGTCAGCGTGAGCTGACCGGGCACGCGAGCGAAGCGAGCAGGAAAAGGTCAGCGTGAGCTGACCGGGCACGCGAGCGAAGCGAGCAGGAAGCAGCCTCACTGCATGCACATCGCCGTCGGCGTGAACGGCTTCTTGCAGTTCACGACCACGGTCTGCCGGTTGAGCGGCTCGGTGCCCTCGAGCTGAAAGTCGATGGAGCTGCCCTCGAACGACGGCGAGAGCTGCGCGTCTTCGTAGTCGCAGCTCTTGCCGCGCGGAGGCTCGAGGCCGGCGACCTCGATGCGGTACGTACCCTCGGGTATCGGCTCGAGCTTCACCATGGCCTCGTTCAGCCGGCGCGGCAGGTCTTCCCACTTGCGCCCCGCCTCGGCCTCGAGCTTCACGCACGTCGGCGTCTGCTGCACCTTGCCCGTGCCGCCGTCGGGGTCGACCGACAGCACGTAGATGCCGAGCTCGAACTCGCAGTCGATGCGCGTGCTCTTGGTCATCTCGCACCAGTTCGACGGCGACGTCGACATCGTCAGCTGCGCCGACAGCTCGACGTTCACCGGCTTGCCGCAGCTCACCAGCGAGAGCGCACTAATTCCGAGGAGGGCAGTCGCTCGCATAGCACCAGTTGTTGAACGTGTAGGTCGGTGGGTTCTTCTTCGCGACGACCGCGACCGTCACGATGGTCGCGACGACGACCACCACCGCGCCCGCACCCGCGCCGATGACCCAGGGCTTCTGGTACCAGGCATCGGGCGACGCGCCGGCCGCGATCTCGTTCGCGCGCTTCTCTTCGATGTTCTTCACCTCGGCGTCGGTGATGAGCGGCTTCGGCACCGCCCCGCGCAGCGCGTCGACGATCGCCGTCACCGCCGGGTCGATCTTCGTGAAAGAGCCCAGCTGCGTGCGCGTCGCGTCGTAGATGGCCGCGTCGTCGGGCCGCACCAGCACCACGAACCGCGCCTTCATCAGCTCCGACACCTTCTTCGCCCCGAGCGCCATCGCCGCGTCGGTCTGCGCCGCCAGCACCGTCGCCCGCGCCACCACCAGGTCAGGCTCGTTCGTCGCCTCGAGCAGCGTCAGGTTCACCGGCACGATCTTGCCCTTCGGCACCGTGATGCGCTGCAGCTGCCCCGTGTAGCCCTCACGGCTCGCCGAGATGAAGTGGGTGCCCGCCTCGAGCGGCCCCGACACACCCGACGACGCCTTCTGCCCGTCGATCATCACCCACGCCGTCAGCGGGTCGACCTTGATGACCACCTGCCCCGTGCCGCGGTCTTTCGACTTCAGCATGCGCGCGTACACGCCCATCGCCGAGTCGAGCGACTGAAGCTGCGGGTTCAAGAGAAACGCGTTGCGAAACGCCTCGTCGGCCGCCGCCGAGTCTTTCAGCTTCAGTGAGATGAGCCCGGTCAGCCGCTCGAGCTCGGCGATCGCCGTGAACGTCTCGGGCCACGGCTCGGTCGACATCGCCATCGCCGTCGCCTGCGCGATCGCCTCGGTCGCCCCGTCGAGGTTGCCCCGGTTGTAGGCCGCCTTGCCTTCGGTGAGCAGCCGGTTCACCTCGCCGAGCACCTGCTTCGGGCCCTGCGCCACGTGCGCCGTCGGCTCTTCGAGCACCACCGACGACTTGATGGCCTTCTCGGCCGTCGGGTCGGCCTTCACCACCGCATCACGCAGCACCTTCAGGCTGTGCAGGCCCGAGGGGCCGTCGTTCGCCGCGTTGACGAAGACGATGGTCTCGGCGCCGAGCGCCTGAAACGAGAGCAGCGAGAGCAGGGCGGCCAGCCGCACGAGCGCCGTTCTGCCACACCGACGCGAAGGCTTCACGTTATTCCCCCTGCGCCGTCGTCGGGTCGAGCTGCTCGAGCAGCGACTTCACCAGGTTGTGGCACGGGTGCTCGCGCGTCGGAAAGTACCGGAGCATGTCGTTCAGCACGATGCGCGCCGTATCGTAGTCGGGGGTCGTCTTCGTCAGCGCTCGCTGCACGTCGATCTGCATCAGCTTGCAGCGCCGGTCGAGCAGCCGCCACGTCTCGGTCTGCTGCCCGCGCGCGACCGCGTACAGGTCGTTCGGCCGGCCCGGCATCGACTCGAGCTTCAGCCACGCATCGCGGTATGCGCGCCACGCGTTGAACAGCGCGTCGGGGCCGATCTCGCGCAGGTCGAAGAACTTCTGCGCACGGTCCAGGTCTTCTTTCGCCGCCACCGGCGTCTCTTCGACGCTGATGTCGGGCAGCGGCATCAGCTGCAGCCACAGGCTCCACACGGCCCAGCCGTCTTTGCCCGGCGGGTTCTTCACGTTGTCGAACGTGAGCTGGTTCAGCTCGTTGCGCTTCAGCTGACCCGCGGGCAGCACCAGGTCGAGGTCTCGGTCTGCGGTGTTCGTCGTGTCGGGCGGCACGAACCCCAGGTCGTAGCCGTTCACCGACAGCGCCACCTCGTCTTTGCCGACGTCGCGCGCGTGATAGTGCAAGAGGCCCACCGCGCGCGTCGGCGTCGTGACCTTGAACGAGAACGTCTTCAGGTCGGTGCGCTCGTAGTCGACCGCGTCGCCCGCGCCGAAGCTGTACTCGATGATGGGCCCCAGATTCACGAGCTCTACCGGCTCTGCCGGCAGCACCCGCTTCGGCGCCGGCGCGAACAGCCACACGACGACGAAGCCCAGGCCGGCGAGCGACGCGAGCGTCACCGAGATGGCCGCGATGCGAAGGCCCCTGGGCAGCTGCCCGAACGCGTACGTCAGCCGCCCCATCGTCGTCTTGTTCGCCTGGCGGCGAACGCGCAGCTTGTCGGCGGCCGTGGGCTCGGCCACCTGCGAGTCTTCGTCTTGCGTCTTGTCTTTGCCGCGGCGCACGCGGTCGCTCTCGGCGGGCTGCGCGACCGGCGCTGCGGCGGGCGAAGCCGCGGCGACCGCGACAGGCGCGACGGGCTCGGCCGGGGTCACCACGATGGCGCCAGCCGGGGCCGGCACCTCGTCGGTCATCGTGCGGTGAAGCGGCTTCGCCGCCTGCTGGGGGATGAGGTTGGTCATCGCCCGCACCGGGTCGGTCGCGTCGACGTTCTCGTGAATCGGCTGCGCGGGCTCGTCGTCGAGGTCGGCCGTCTTCGACGGGTCACCGGCCGGCTTTGGAGCCGGCGCCGGCGCCTTCGCCGCGCCCGGCGAGCGGCGCGTCGAGCGCTCTCGCTCTCTCAGAACCTCGTGCGGGTCGAACGCGGGCGTGAGGCTCGTCTGAACGACGCCCGCGTCGGGGTCGACCGTCTTCGCGCCGTAGCCGCCGCGCACCACCGTGTCGCCGAAGTCGAAGTCGTAGACCGGCACCTCGGCCGACGGCGTGCTCTGAATCGCGAAGCCGAACGTCACCTCGCCGATCGAAATCTTGTCGCCGTGCTTCAGCTCGACCGTCGTGCCGTGAAGGGTCGTGCCGTTCCACGCCGTGCCGTTCGCGGACCCTAAGTCTTCCAGCCAGAACTTGCCGTCTTTGGGGAACACGCGGCAGTGCTTGCGCGACGCGTTCGGGTCTTTGACGACGATGTCGTTGTCGGCGGTGCGGCCGAGCCGTGCCTCTTCGGAGTCGAACACGAACTCGGGCTTCTTGCCGCGGCCGGCAGGCCCCGAACCATCGTTCGTGACTGTGAGCGAGTACGGCACCGTTAAGGTGCCATTCGTAGCACGCCGCTCACTCGGCCGGAGCGACCTTGGCCTTCTTGTTCTTCGCCCGCAGCAGGTCGATGACCGGGTCGAAGTCGCCGTCGATCGCGATGCCCCAGCCGTCGACGCGGAAGGCGTCTTTCAGCACGCGCTTGCCCTCGTCAGACAGGCTCATGCGGCCAAACACCTGAATGATGCCGTTCGTGCGCTTGCGGTCGAACGCGAAGTCGGGCCGGCACGCGAGCACCTCGTTGGGAATCGGGCCGCTCGCCGCGACCACCTTGTAGTCGTCGAGGCTGCCGCCGGCGTCGGCGCAGCCGTCGGCGCGGGGTTGCTTACCCTCGCCCGGGTCTTGCGCGAACGTCGCGCCGAAGTCGGCCGAGCCGCTCTTCACGGCCTTGCAGACGGCGGGGTGGTCGCCGGCCATCGTCTCGCTGGCGAAGAAGCCGTCAGCTTCGAAGCCGGCCTTCTTGATCATCTCGCGGGGGAAAAGGTAGCCCGACGTCGAGCTCTTGTTCACCCAAGCCACCTTCTTGCCCTTCAGGTCGGCGATGTTCGCCGCGCTCGAACCCTTCTTCGCGATGAAGACGGCGCGGTAGAACAGGCCGCCGCCGCCCTGCCGCATCGCCTTCGACAGCGCCGTCACCTCGGCGTTCTTGTCGTTCGCCTGCACGAACGCGAGCGGCGTGATCCACGCCAGGTCGACCTTGCCCTCGGCCAGCGCCGCGCTCAGCTCATCGTACGTGGGGAAGACCGTGACCGTGACCTGCGTCTTCAGCTCCTTCGTCAGGTACGGCTCGATCAGCACCTTCGCCTTCTGCGCCTGCTCGGGCCCATACGGCTGCGAGATGCCCATCGTGATGGGCTTCGCGGGCGCCACTTTTTCGGCCGGCGCCTTCTCGGCGGGTGGAGCCTTGTCAGCAGCGAGCGCAACGGCGACGGCGCAGGCGAGCAGCGACATGATGTGACTCCTCGGGGGGTGGTTACTTCAGGGCCTCGGCGCCAGAGACGATCTCCATCAGCTCCTTGGTGATCGCCGCCTGCCGGGTGCGGTTGTAGAACAGCGTCAGACTGCTGATCATCTCGCCGGCGTTTTTGGTCGCGTTCTCCATCGCCGACATGCGCGCGCCGTGCTCCGACGCGGCGCTCTCGAGCAGCGCGCGAAAGATGCGCGTGTTGAGCGCCTGCGGCACCAGCGCGTCGAGCACCGCCTGCGGGCCGGGCTCGTACTTGTAGTCGACGAGCACTTCCGCCTTCTTCGTCTTCGACGTCTCGAAGGGGAGCAGCCGCACGAACGTCACCTTCTGGCTGATGACGCTGATGAACTCGTTGTACGCGAGGTAGACCGCGTCGGTCTCACCGTCGAGAAAGCGCTTCGCCGCCTCGGCCGCGATCTCTGCCGTCGTCGCGTACGAGATGCGCTGCAGCACGCCCGACCAGTCTCTGCGCACCGAGTAGCCGCGCGCCCTGAGGTAGTCGCCGCCCTTCTTGCCGACCGTCGTGACGTAGACCTTCTCGAGCTTCGCGCCGTCTTCTTTCAGGTAGCGCCAGGCCGCCTTCGAGATGTTCGCGTTGAAGCCGCCCGCGAGGCCGCGGTCGGAGGTCACCAGAATGACCTCGGCCTTCTTGACAGGCCGCTCGGCGAGCAGTGGATGGGAAACCGTGCCCGGCTCGACGCGCGAGACCAGCTCGCTGATGAGCGTCTCGAGCGTCTGCGCGTAGGGGCGCGCCGCCATGATGGCGTCTTGCGCTTTGCGCAACTTCGCGGCCGAGACCATCTTCATCGCCTTCGTGATCTGCCGCGTGCTCTTGACCGTCTTGATGCGCTTGCGAATGTCGCGGAGTGACGCCATGTCGGCCCCAGCGCTTAGGGCCAAGGGTGTTCACCGTCAAGCGGTTACAGTTTGTACCCGAACCTCAAGAGCGAGTCGGCGCTGGCCTCGAAGTCGGCCTTCGACCCCACGTGGAAGTTCGTCGAGTCTGCGACGCGCACGATCATGTTGAACAGCGAGCACACCAGCATCGCGTCTTCCATCGCCTGCCGGCTCACGCCCAGCGCCCGCACCTTCGCCGCGTCGTCTTTCGTCACCGCCTGGGGCGTCAGCGTCAGCTTCTCGAGAAAGCCCAGCATCGCGCGCAGCTTCTCGTCGATGGGCGCCGTGCGGTAGTCGGCCAGCACCTGCTGCACCAGCCCCTCACCGATTTTTCGCGACGCGACCGCGCCGTGGGCGTTCGTTCAAAATCGACACTGATTCAGGTGCGACGTGAACGACGCGAACAGCTCGCGCTCACCCACCGACCAGTCTGACGGCCCCCGCATCACGGCCTGGAACAGGTTCGACAGGGGCTCACCGAAGCGCTTCTGCCGGTAGTGCAGCGCGCGCAGCACGTCGGGCACTTCGCGCCGGCTGATGAGGCGAATCATCGCGAACTTCAGCCGCACGCCCAGCTTCTGGTCGGTCTCGAGCGCCTTCAGTCTCATTCGTCACCCAGCACGGCGAGCCCCGCACGCCACCGCTCGAGGCCCGCGTTCATCGCCCCGTCGGTCGTCGCGTGGAAGATGGTGTCGTCGTCGAGGCCGGCCGCCTTCAGCGCCGCGACGTCTTCGTCGGTGATGCGGTACGCGTGGAGCTTCAGCTTCTCGAGATATTCCCCGAACGCGGCGTGTTTCGGTGCCGTGCCATTCGCCTTCACCAAAAGGTCGATGAGCGCGTCGTACCGGGTCGCCACGGGCGCAGCATATGCAGCGCTGCTGCTCCTATGGAACGTGCAATGTGGAAAGGGGCGATCAGCTTTGGCCTGGTCACCATCCCCGTCAGCCTGGGTGTGGCAGTTCGGCAGAAAGACGTGCGCTTTCACCAGGTGCACGACAAAGACGGCGGCCGCATTCGCCAGAAGCGCGTCTGCGAGCTCGACGGCAAAGAGGTGCCCTACGCGCACATCGCGAAGGGCTACGAGCTCTCGAAGGGCAAGGTGGTGATGGTCGGCCGCGACGAGCTGAAGGCGCTCGACCCCAAGGCCGACAAGACCATCGCGATCGAGTCGTTCGTCGACCCGGCGGGCGTCGACCCCATCTACTTCGAGCACACGTACTACGTGGTGCCCGACGCGAAGAGCGGGGCAGGCGCGAAGGCGTACGCGCTGTTCACGACGGCGCTCGAGAAGCTGGGGCACGTCGCGGTCGCGCGCATCGTCATCTCGACGAAAGAGCACATGTGCCTGCTGCGCCCGCGCGACGGCATGCTGATGCTGACGACGATGGTCTACGGCGACGAGGTCACGAAGGCGCCGTCGGTGCCGCACCCGGCGACGTCTGCGAAGGAGCTCGAGCTCGCCCGCGCGCTGATGCACAGCATGGCCGGCAGGTTCACGCCCGACGACTACCGCGACGAGCACCGCAAGCGCGTCGAGAAGCTGCTCGCACAGAAGGCGGCCGGGAAGACCATCGACCTGCCCGAGAAGGAAGAAGAGACGGCGCCGGTCGGCGACCTGCTCGAGGCGCTGCAGGCGAGCCTGTCGGGCAAAAAGCCCGAGAAGTCGGAGCGGAAGAAGAAGGCGGCGAAGCCGAAGCGGGCGACGCGAAGCACGAAGGCGCGGAAGAGGACGAGCGCGTAGAGGCCAGCCCAAAGGTCCAAGCCCCCCAAGGTCCAAGCCCATTCCCTGCAAGTCCCTTCCCCTTCCCCTTCCCGAAGCGCCCAAAAAAGCTGGGAATGGGAAGGGTAAGGCACCCGCCGGGAAAGGGGCGTTGCACTTTAGGGGCTGGGACTTTTTTGGGGGCTGGGACGTCGAGACGGCTACACGCGCGTCTTGAACACGCGCCCCCACGCCACGAACCCGCAGGTGGCCGCGATGAACACGTCCTCGACGATGCGCTCCGGCATTCGGTGAATCAGGTGCCCCGCCAGCGACACCACACACGCCAGCGTCATCGCGGTCGCCACCATCGGCACCAGCCGCTCACCGAGCTTGATGAGCCCCGGCAACAGCAGCGCGAGCGCCACGAACATCAGCGCGTAGCCGCTGCCGCGCAGCCACCACTCGTTGCTCGCGTCGGCCCAGTGCAGGCGCCCCTCTCGCAAGCTCGAGATCGGCTCGAACGCGCGCACCGTTCCCGCCACCCCGAACATGCCGGCGAGGCCGGCCTGCACCACCCAGAGCACCCCATCCCAACCGCGCTCCGAACCCGCCGTCAGCGTCTGTGTCGCCATGCCCGTTGACGTAACGGGCGCGCCAGCAGGCAGCACAGCGCCAGCATCATCAGGCCAGAGGTGTTACCGATTCCGCAGCCGCAGCCGGGCTTGAGCGTGCTGTTCAGCTCGGGGTCGAGCTGCATCGGCTCGGGCCTGGGCTCCATCATCACCGGCGGCGTCGGCGGCGGCTCGGTGCCCAGCGGCTCGACCGGCACCGGCTGCGTCGCGATGCCGACCTCGCTCGCCGGCATCAGGTCGACCGGCGTCGTCGGGCACGGGTCGGCCGGCGACAGCCGCGTGTCGACCGAGCCGCGCCCGTCGGTCGCGAACGGGAACCACGACTCCCACCGCTGCCGGTACGCCTCGATCGTCGCGAGCTCGGCCGCCGTCACCGTGTGCCCCGGGTGCGCCACCACCACGAACGCGAACCGAAAGCAGCGCTGCGTGTTCGGGTACGCCGGCACCCGCGGGCCCACCGCACGAATCACGTCGTCGACCGGTATGTCGACGCGCCGCCCCCGCACCAGCTCGGTCTGCCCCGCCATCAGCGGCGTGCCGATGAGCCCGCGCTGCGAGCCGTCGTCGATGACCAGCAGCGGCGGAGTCTCGTGCGCGCCCCTCAAACCCATCAGGTACTGGTCGAGCGGGCTGTACTTGCGCGCCCCGCCCTCGAGGCGAAAGGTGTCACCCCCGAGCGGCGTGACCGTGTTGCCGAACATCACCGACAGCGAGCCCGCGAGGTGGCTGTAGTGCAGGTCGGCCGTCGACGGCTTCGGCCGGTCGGCCTGCTCGGGGTCGCGCGGGTCTGAGCGGAACAGCGCCTGCAGCCCGCGCCCGTCGTTCGCGTCGTGCGCCGCGAACAAGAGCCAGTGGTGCCCGAACTCGTGGCCCAGCACTTCGACCCCGGTGAGCCCCATCGGCTTCGTGCCGCCCAGCGGCCCCGCCGGCAATTCGAACGGCGCGTCGGGGTTCGCCGGCCACTGCCGCAGCGGCCCCATGTACGCGCAGTGGTCGAGCTCTGCCGCGCTGCCGTACGCCGACGGCGGCTGGCGAATCAGAAAGCCGCCGTACGTGATGCCCTGGTCGGTCTGGCGCACCGCGTAGCCCGACGGCGTCTTGCCGAACAGCGTGTACTGCACCTCGGTCATCGGGTGCGTCGTGAACACCACCAGCGAGTCGTAGACGTCGGGCTTCACCGTGTAGAGCCCCCGCGCCGCGAACGCGCACAGCGCGAGGTCGACCGACGCCGGGTTCACCGTCACGTCGTGCGGCGTGCCCGTCGGGTCGTCGACGATGACCAGCTCGCCTTGAACGCGCGCCCCACCGAGCGACATC
>JAEUJP010000312.1 GCA_016793725.1 Myxococcaceae bacterium
GCTGCGCCCTCAATGTCCAGTTCGGGCTCCGCTTCGCTCATCAGGCCGGCGAACGGTACTGCTGTTCGGCGGCCACATTCGCGGGCGCTGCGCCCTCACATGGCGCCGGCGCCGGGCATCTGGCCGACGGCCTTGATGAGCACGTCGCGGGGCTTGGCGCCGTCGGCGGGGCCCACGATGCCGTCGCGCTCCATGCGCTCGATCATTCGGGCCGAGCGGTTGTAGCCGATGCGCATCTTGCGCTGGAGCATCGAGATGCTGACCTGCCGCATGTCGCTGACGATCGCGACCGCCTGGTCGTACAGCTCGTCGCTCAGGTCGTCTTCGCCTCCCTCGTCGCCACCCTCTTCGTCGCGTGGCTTCAAGATGCTCTCGTCGAACACCGGCTTGCCCTGCGCCTTCAGGTGATCAACCGCCCGCTTGATCTCGGTCTCACTCACGAAGCAGCCGTGTACACGCTGCAGGTGCGCGCTCGTCGGCGGCAGAATCAGCATGTCGCCCATGCCGAGCAGCGCCTCGGCTCCCACCGTGCCGAGCACCGTCATCGAGTCGGGCTTGCTGCGCAGCATGAACGAGATGCGCGTGGGGAAGTTCGCCTTGATGACGCCCGTCACCACGTCGGTCGACGGGCGCTGCGTCGCGACCATCAGGTGAATGCCGGCCGCGCGCGCCATCTGCGCGAGGCGCGCCACGCTCGTCTCGACCTCTTTGCTCGCGACCATCATCAGGTCGGCGAGCTCGTCGATGATCACCACGATGTACGGCAGCTTCTTCTTCTCTTCAGCCGGCGCTTCTTCCGCCGCTGGGGCTTCGGCCGTCGCGCCCGCAAGCGCGAGCGCCGCAGTCTCTTCGGCCGTCTCTTCGACGCGAATTTCGCCTTCCTTCTCGGCGGCGGCCACCTCGGCCTCGACCGCCGCGCTCACCACCGGCTCGACCGGGTCTTCGGGCGCCGCTTCGGCGGGCGCAGGCACGCCGACCTCGAGCGGAGCCACCATCGCCGCCGGCTCGGCCGCCGGCGCCGGCGTCGCTTCGCCCACGTCGACGATCAACATCTTGCGCTTCTTCTTCGGAGGCGCCGCCGCCGGTGCCACCTCGGCCTCTGACGCTGCCCGGCCCGCTGCCGGCGCCGGCGCTGCCCCGGCCGGAACAGGAGCAGGCGCGGGAGCAGGCGCGGGAGCAGGAGCAGGAGCAGGAGCAGGAGCAGCTGCAGGCGTCGGCTTCACGTCGATGACCACCGGCTTCGGCGGCTCGACCGGCTTCTTCTTCGTCGCGTCGAGCATCGCGTTGTAGCCGGCGATGTTCCGCACGCCCGCCTCGGCGAGGAGCTTGTAGCGGCGCGTCATCTCGTCGACGGCCCACTGCAGCGCGATCGACGCCTTGCGCGGGTCGGTCACGACCGGCAGCAACAGGTGGGGGATGCCCTCGTACACCGAGAGCTCGAGCATCTTCGGGTCGACCATGAGGAAGCGCACCTCTTCGGGCGTGCTCTTCAAGAGAATGCTCATGATCATCGCGTTCACGGCGACCGACTTGCCCGAGCCCGTGGTGCCGGCGATGAGCAGGTGCGGCGCCTTCGCGAGATCGAACACGTACGGCATGCCCTCGATGTCTTTGCCGAGGCACATCGTGAGGCGCGAGCTCGACTTCTGAAACGCGTCTTGCTCGGCGACCTCTTTCAAGAACACGGTCTCGCGGTCGCGGTTCGGCACCTCGATGCCGACGACGCCCTTGCCGGGAATTGGCGCGACGATGCGAACGCGCATGGCCTCCATCGCCATGGCGAGGTCGTCTTGCAGCGCGGCGATCTTCGACACCTTGATGCCGGGGCCGGGCAGAAACTCGTACATCGTGACGACCGGGCCGGGGCGAATCTCGACGACCTCACCCACGATGCCGAAGTCGGCGAGCTTCGCGCGCAGCTTCTCGGCGGTGGCGAGAAAGGCCTCTTTGTCGAGCGCGTTCCGCTCCTTCTTGTTCATCTCGAGAATGTCGATGCCCGGCTGCTGAAACGACTTGCGGTCGCCGACGAACTCGAACTGCTCCTGCTGCTTCTTCACCGTCGGCTTGGGCGGGGCCTTGGGCTCGACGATCAGCGGCATGCGCGCGAGCGCGGCGCCCACGTTCGCGACGACGGCGGGCGCTGCGACCGCGGCGGCGACGTTCTGCGCGCTCGCGACGGCGTCGAGCTGCGCTGCCGGCACCGGCGGCAGCGAGTTGAACGCCTCGGCCGGAGGCGGCGGCGGAGCCGCGAGCGGCTCGATGATGTTCGGCACCCTCGAGCGGCGCGTCGGCGGCGGGTCCGAGGGAATCGACTGCGCGAGAATTTCGATGGGTTCGAGCACGGCCGGGGCGCGCTTCGGCGACGCCAGCGTCATCGCCCACGCGGGGTCGCCGCCCGCGACGACGGGCTCGTCGGGCAACAGCGAGTCGGGGTCGACCTCGAGCGGGTCGGGCTCGGCGGCGGTGACCTGCGGAGGCGGGTTCGCCGCGCGGGCGAGGGCCTTCGCCTCGGCGCGCTGCTCTTTCACGAGCTGCCTGGCCATGCGCTCGATCTCGCGCTGCTGCTTTTCGGCCTCACGAATCTGACGCTCGGCCTCTTTGCGGGCGAGGCGCTCGAGGCGCTGCTCTTCGTTCTCGCGGTGTACGCGCGCGCTCTCTTCGGCGATGGCCTCGGCCTCGGCGGCCTCACCCTCGAGCTCGGCGAGCTCGGCGTCCTGCTCGTCGAGCGCAGCGAGGAAGGCGGCCTCACGCTCGGCTTCATCGGCGAGCAGCGCCTGGCGCTCGGCCCACTTCTTCTTCTGCGCGGCGATGAGCTTCAGGCTGGCGTCGTAGACCTTGGCGCCGAGCCACTGCAGCCCTTCCCACGCGTAGTTCACGGCGGTGAGAAAGTAGAACTGCGTGCCGACGATGAGGGCGACCGAGGCGAGGGCGCTCACGAGCACGACCGTGCCGACGGTCGAGAAGAGGCCGTTCAGCGCGCCGCCGACGGTGCGGCCGAGCAGGCCGCCGGGCGCGTGCGCCCAGCCGCGCTCGTCACCGAACACGAGCTGCGCGAGCACCGAGCCGCAGACGAGCAGCAGCATGAGGCACAGGGCCTGCGGCCAGCGGCGGCGGGGCTTCTCGTCGGCGACCATCAGCACGGCGAGGTAGGCGCCGGCGACGGGGAGCACGAACGCGCCGAGCCCGAAGAAGCCGCGCAGGGTCTCGGCGAGGGCGTGGCCGACGGGGCCGATGGCGTTGCGAAAGCCGGGGCCGAGGCGATCGTGGGCGTCGAAGGTGGCGACCGACAAGAACGCGAGCACGGCGACGGCGACGAGCAGCACGGCGGCGATGGCGCGGGCTCCGATGCCGACGACGGCCATGCGCTGCTGGGTCAGCGCCTTGCGTCGAGTCTGAATGTCCTGCCGGGTGAGGACCGTTTTTTCACCCTTCCGCTTCGCGGCCATGTGCAACACCCCTGTCGTTCGATGTACCGGCGCGAGAGTAGGGCGGGGGGTTGAACGGTCAATTTTCCGGCCGCTTGGGCGAACTGGGTGTAGCTTGCGAGCACCTCCATGGACGTCTCCTGTCCGCGCTGCAAAACCGAATACGAGTTCGACGACGCCCGCGTCCCGGACAGCGGCGTGACCGTCAAGTGCACGTCGTGCAACCACGTCTTTCGCGTGCGCAAGAAGTCGGCGCCCACCGCGACCACGTCGCAGCCCGCCTTCGTGCCGACCCCGAAGGTCGGCGACGAGACGTTGCCCGCCCGATCACCGCAGCTGCAGCAGCCGGCGGTGCGCGAGTGGAAGGTGCGTCAGCCGAGCGGCAACATCTTCTCGTTCAAGGAGCTCACGACGCTCCAGAAGTGGATCGTCGAGAGAAAGGTCAGCCGCGAAGACGAGATCTCGCTGACCGGCGAAGCGTGGAAGCGCCTCGGCGGCATCGCCGAGCTCGCCAGCTTCTTCCAGATCGTCGACGACGCGAAGAAGGTGCAGGAGCTCGAGGCCCTGCAGCAGATGAAAGAGAAGGCTCCGCCTGCGCCGCCGCCTCCTCCGCCCGACGACTCGTTTCCCCGCATGCAGGCGCAGCCGCCGCCCGAGCCGCCACCCAAGCCGCACGAGGCGGCGACGCGGCCGCCCGATGACCCGAAGAAGAAGCTCCTCGAGACCCTGCGCGACCCCGGCTTCAACAGCCTCCCGCCGCGGTCGGCCGAAGAGAAGCCCGCCTACAAGCCGCCGCCCCTGCCCGTTCAGCAGAAGCGCGAGGTGCTCCCCGACGTCGGCGTCGAAGCCGAGACCATTCGCCCCGACAAGAAGGGCGGAGGCGCCGGCATGGTGCTCGGCCTCTTGCTCGTGCTCGCCGGCCTCGGCGGCGCCGCCGGCTACTACTTCGTCGTCTACCAGCCCGAGCAGGCCCGCGAGCAGGAAGCCCGCGACATCGAAGAGAAGGCCAGGGCTGCCGCCGCCGAGAAGCTGAAGCAGGAAGAAGACGCTCGGAAAGAGGCCGAGCGCCTCGCCGCCGAGAAGAAGGCCGCTGAAGAGGCCGAGGCCAAGAAGAAGGCCGAAGAGGCCGCTGCGGCTGCGGTGCCCGACGCCGGCCCTGCTGCCGTCGTGAAGAAGGTGCCCGGTGGCGATGACGCGCCTTCAGGGCCGCTGCCCGACAAGCTCGACAAGGCCGAGAAGGTCGAGAAGGGTGACAAGCCTGACAAGCCCGCTCCGAAGAAGAGCGCCGACTATTGGATCAGCCAGGGCGACCGCCTGCGCGACAAAGAGCGCGCCGAAGCCGCCCTCGACGCCTATGGCAAGGCGCTCGATGTCTCTCCCGAGAACGTCGAGGCGCTGACCGGCAAGGGCCTCTGCTTCTTGGACATGGCGAAGCCGCTGCAGGCCGAGCCCGTGCTCGAGCACGCGCTGAAGGTGAACCCCCGCTACGCGCCCGCCATCATGGGCCTCGCCGAGAGCTACCGGTTTCAGGGCAAAAAAGACTCGGCCATCGGCATGTACCAGAAATACTTGGATACGTTTCCCAATGGGCCCGAGGCTGGCGTCGCGAAGGCGAACATCGAGCGGCTCAAGTAACGACGCGGCGGGCAGAGGGGGCTAAAGAGCGCTCGCGTGAAGCTGTCTCTCGATCAGGTTCGCCGCGTCGCCGCGCTGTCGCGGCTCTCTTTGACCTCCGATGAAGAGGCTCGCTTGGCCGTCGACCTTCAGGCCGTTCTCGACGCCGCCGCTTCGCTCGACACCCTCGACCTGCGAGACGTGCCGCCCACCGCCCAGGTGAACTTGACCGAGTCGCCGCTTCGTCGCGACGTCGCCGTCGAGCCGCTCGGCGTGAAGAAGGCCCTCGCCAACGCCCCCGACCCCGTCGGCTCGAGCTTCGGCGTGCCCAAGGTGATCGAGTGAGCGCCGGCTGGCTCTCACGCATCGACGCCGTCGAGCCGAAGGTGCACGCGTTTCTGCACGTCGACCGCTCCGCGACGGGCTCGGGCGCCGGCGCGCTCGCCGGCATGACCGTCGCGATCAAAGATCTCATTCACGTCGAGGGCATGCCCACGACCGCCGGCTCGAAGATTCTCGAGGGCTTCATGCCCCCGTTCAGCGCCACCGTCGTCGAGCGCCTGCGCGCCGCCGGCGCCGTGCTCGTCGGCAAGACGAACCTCGACGAGTTCGGCATGGGCTCGAGCTGCGAGAACAGCGCGTACGGGCCCACGATGAACCCGTATGACCTGAAGCGCACCCCTGGCGGCAGCTCTGGCGGCAGCGCTGCCGCCGTCGCTGCCGGCATGTGTGAGGCCGCCCTCGGCACCGACACCGGAGGCTCCATTCGCCTGCCCGCTGCGTTCTGCAACCTCGTCGGCCTGAGACCGACCTACGGCCGCGTCTCGCGCTGGGGCTCGGTCGCGTTCGCCAGCTCGCTCGATCAGATCGGCCCCATGGCCCGCACCGTCGACGTCTGCGAGCGCGTGTTTCACGTCATCGCCGGCCCCGACGATCGCGACGCCACCAGCGCCCGCGTGCCGCCGCCCGCGCGCACCGACGTCGGGTTGAAGGGCCTGCGCATCGGCCTGCCCCGCGAGTACTTCGGCGAGGGCCTCGCCCCCGAGGTCGAGCGCGCCGTTCGCGCCGCCGCCACCTGGTACGAAGGGCAGGGCGCGAAGCTCGTCGAGGTCTCGCTGCCCCACACGAACGCCGCCCTCGCGACGTACTACCTGCTCGCCCCGAGCGAGGCGTCGAGCAACCTCGCGCGCTACGACGGCGTGCGCTTCGGCCGGCGCGCCGACGGCGTGAAGGGCCTGCGCGACATGTACGAGCGCACCCGCTCTGAGGGCTTCGGCGCCGAGGTGAAGCGCCGCATCATGCTCGGCACGTTCGCGCTCAGCGCCGGCTACTACGACGCGTATTACGTGAAGGCGCAGAAGGTGCGCACGCTGGTGCGGCGCGACTTCGACGCCGCCCTCTCGAAGGCCGACGTGCTGCTGACGCCCGTCTCGCCCACGCCGGCGTTCGAGCTCGGCGCCGTGAAGAGCCCGATGGCGCTGTACCTGATGGACGTGTTCACCATTCCCAGCGCGCTCGCCGGCCTGCCCGGCCTCGCCTTGCCGGGCGGCTTCACCGACGCGGGGCTGCCCATCGGCCTGCAGCTGACCGGCAGGCCGTTCGCCGAGGGCGAGCTGTTCTCGGTGGCCCGCAGCTACGAGCGCGCGCACCCGTGGCACGAGCGCACGCCTGCTCTCGAGTCGAGCTGAGGCCGCGTCAGCGCACTGCGGCGCCGAGGGGGCCGTGTTAAAAGCGAGCGGCAGTGGCCGCCCTGCTCGACGACGTGCTTCAAGCCAGCATCGATGGCGTCTGCGTGTTCGACCGCGACCACCGCTGCACCCACTGGAGCCCCGCGCTCGCCGAGCTCACCGGCATCGAGCCGCGCGACGCGCTC
>JAEUJP010000363.1 GCA_016793725.1 Myxococcaceae bacterium
GAAGTACTGCGTCTTGCCCTTCTGGCCCGAGATCGCCTCGAAGTGCAGCAGCTCGCCGCGAAAGCGCAGCGGCGTCTGCACCACGCCCAATGAGTAGCTCGCGAACTTGAAGTCGTGCAGCTGCACCTGCCCCAGAATCGCCACGTCGGCGTACGGCCCCGTGATGTCGACGCGCGCCGAGCCCACGCCCGCCCACGGCAGCTCGACGATGTGGCCGAAGTCGGCCAGCACCACCGGGTCGGCCGCCACGTGCACCTCGATGCCCCGGGCCGTGTCGTAGTACAGCGACACCGAGCCCTGCGCGCGCGTGTGCCCCGCCCCCAAGCTCACCTTGATGTCGCTCATCTCGACGTGGTCGGCCAGCACGGCCAGGTGCAGGGTCGCGTCGCCGCGGGGGAACTCGAGAATCGTCGGCCCGTCGCTGTGCGGTGCGTCGTATGCCCTTGCCGCCAGGGTGAACTTCGTCGCGTGCGCCTCGAAGTCACCCTGCAGGTTCGGCTTCGGCAAGATCGTGCCCGAAAGCGTGCCCTTGACCGACGCGGCCAGGTCGGCCCACGCGCCCTTGATGCTCGCCCGCTCGAGAATCTTCGCGAGGCCCGCCCCTTCGGTCTCGACCTTGAACCGCGCCGGGTAGCCGCCCTCGAGCTTCACGTTGCCGCTCAGCCGCACCCACCCGTTGCCGGCCTTGCTGAAGAAGTCTTCGATGGTGAGCTCTTTGCCCGCCCACGCGACCCGCGCCGTGAAGTCGCCCGGCGTGAACTCGGCGACCGTGATGCCCGCGCCCTGCAGCTCGGCCTTCACCGAGAGCGCCGATGGCCGCCCGTTCACCTGCAGCCGCGACCAGAGCGTGCCCCCCGCGTTCGGCACCTGCGCGCCCGACAGCTTCACCGCCGTCGCCACCGGCACGAACACCTGCGCGTTCAACGCCAGCTTCGGCTCTGCGTCGCACAGCGCCTCGATCGAGCCCGTCGTCGTCACCGTCACGCCGTCGACGCCCGCTTCGGCGCGCTGCAGCGACAGCACCTCGTCGTCGACGTCGAGCTCGGCTTCGATCACCGACCTCGACAGCCGGGCTCGTCTGCCGTCGGCGAGCGCCATCGCGCCGCCCTTCAGCTCGACCCGCGCCGTCACCACCCCTCGCTTCTGCCGCCACTCGACGTCGAGCCCGTCGACCTGCGCTGTCGCCCTGCCCTCGACCTCGACGTCGAGCGCCGCGCCCGTCACCTCGAGGTGCTGCACCTTCAGGTGGTCGAGCAGCGACAGCGCACAGCCCTGCCTCTGTTCCGGCGCCGCTTCGGCTGGCGGCTTCAGCTTCAGCGCCACGCGCGGCCGCACCAGCTTCACCCAGTCGAGCGTCACCGAGCCCGGCAGCACGTTGCGCAGCGACACCTCGGCCTCTTCGGCGGCGACCAGCGGGTCTTCACGCCCCGGCTCGAACACCGATACGCCCGTGAGCTTCACCGTCTGCGACAGCGGGTCGATGCGGCACTTCGCGATGCCCACCTCGTAGCCCAGCCGCTGGGGAATCTCGCGGCGCAGGGTCGAGCACAGCGTGTCACCCGCAGCTTCCGTGCGCAGCACGAACACGACGGCCGTGGCGAACAACGCCGCGATCAGCATCACGCGTCGAGCCAGGCTTCGCTTCTGCACGAACCACACCCTCTAGAGCTTGTTCAGGCCTTCCAGATACCGGTCGATCTCGGCGAGATCGACCCCGCGGGCCGGCTTGGGTGACGCCTGGGCCGCGGGGGCATTCACCGCGGCGCCGTTCGTCGCCTCGGGCGGCAGCGGCAGCACGTTCTCGCGCGTCGGCACCTCGACGTCGGCTTCGTCGGCCACGATCAGCTCGTGGGGCGACGGCACCTCGGCAGCGGCCTGCGCCTGCGCGGCCAACGCCTCTTCGGCCAGCGCCACCTGCGTCGCCACCGGCGCGGGCGGCGTCGGCCGCGACGACTGGGGCTGACTCGGAGGAGGAGGCGGCGGCACCGGAGCGGCAACGACCGGAGCGACCTCTCTCTTCCCGTGCAGGCCCGTCTCGAGGCCGAGGTTGTCTGCGATCTGCTCGATCATCGCGCCTCCGATGTCGGGCGTGCGCGCCAGAAACGCCTCGAACAGCGCGTTGTCGCAGAGCGTGTTGATGACACGCGGCGTGCCGCCCGACCGCCGGTGAAGCGCCTCGATCGCATCGGGCAAGAACGGCATGCGCGGGCAGCCCGCGAGCCGCAAGCGATGTTTGATGTACGCCTCGCTCGAGTCGGCGCTGAACGGCTCGAGCCGGTAGCGCATCGCCACGCGCTGCGCGAGCGGCGCATCGAGCTTCAGGTTCTTCTCGATCTCGGGCAGCCCGAAGAACACGAACGAGATGAGCTTTCGCTCGGGCACCTCGAGGTTCAACAGGCCGCGAAACTCCTCCATCAGCTCGCGGGTCTCGAGCATCTGCGCCTCGTCGATCAGCACGACCGCCTTCTTGCCCTGCTCGTAGATCTGGAGCAGCCGCTGGTAGAGCTGCGAGAGCAGCGCGAGCTTCTCTTGCGCCGGGTTCTCGACCCCCAGCTGCAGCGCGATGCGCTTGAGCAGCCAGTTCGCCGTGATGCCCGAGTGAATGATGACCAGCAGCGCGGCCTCGTATTCGTCTTCGGGCAGCGAATCGAGCATGCGCCGCGCCAGCGTCGTCTTGCCCGCGCCGATCTCGCCGATCAGCACCGACAGGCCCTTCATGTAGCTGACCGTGTGCAAGAGCCGCGTCAGCGCCTGCGAGTGCTGCGTGCTGTTGTAATAGAACCGGCTCACCGGCGCGTTCGAGAACGGCTCCTGGCTGAGCTCGAAGTACTCGAGGTACGTCACAGGTAGCCCACCTTGCGCGAGCCAGCCTTGCCCTTCCCGCCAGCAGAGCCACGAGGCGGAGGCGGAGGGTCGTCTTCCTCCGGGCTCGCCACCTGCGACAGCCGCTCGACCATGCCCGCCACGTCGCGGTACGCGCCGTCGAGGTCGCTCACCTTCATGAACTGCGCGAGCGCCTTGCCCTGCTCGCCCGCCTGCTCGTACATGCTGCCCAGCTCGTAGCGAACCGCCTTCTCGGTCTCGCCCGTCGCGTGCTCGCTGCCGAGCGCCGTCTTCAGCGCCTCGACCGCCGCGCTGAAGTCGCCCTTCATGCCCTGCAGCGCCGCCTGCATCGCGAGGCAGTCGATCTCTTTCTTCTTGCCCAGGCAGCCCTGGCGCGCGACCGTGAACTCGCCGATCGCGTCGTCGAGCAGCCCCATCTCTTTGTACGCGATGCCCAGGTCGTAGTGCGTGTCGACGTCTTCGGGCTTCACGACCTTCTCGAGCCCCTTCTTGAACTCGCTGAACACCTCTTCGACCGACACCTGGTAGTCGGCCGACGGCACCTCACCCGACGGCAGGTCGGGCGACGACTCGGCGTCACCCAGCTCGCTCGCCAGCTCGGCTGCGAGGTCGAACGCGTCGCGCTCGCCCGTCGGCGGGTCGTCGGCGCCGTTGCTGTACCCTGCGCTCTCGCCGTTGTCGTACGCAGGCGTCTGGTCGGTCGCCACGCCGTTCGCGCCTGCGCCCGAGCGCAGCGCTTCGAGCTTCGCCATCAGCTCGGTCGCACGCGCGTGGCCGGGGTACGCGATCAGCACCGTCTCGAGA
Organism: Myxococcaceae bacterium; assembly: GCA_016793725.1. GTDB lineage: Bacteria > Myxococcota > Myxococcia > Myxococcales > Myxococcaceae > Xiheicaenimonas > Xiheicaenimonas phototrophica. Next base: position 3,649 of record JAEUJP010000363.1, read on the forward strand.
ATTTCAGACGCCTCGTCGAAGAGGCTCTGTTCCATGAAGAAGGTCGCCTCGTCGCACTCTTCTTGCGCGGGCAGCTCTTCTTCGGGCGGCGCCTCGACCGCCTCTTCTTCGACCCCCTCTTCCGGCGGTACCTCGGTGACCAGCGCCGCCGACTGGCTCGTCGACATCGGCTCTTCGTCGCCGCCGAGCTCGGGCGGAGCCTCGACCGGCTCTTCTTCGTAGGCAGCCTCTTTTTCGTAGGCAGCCTGAGGCTGGTAGGCCGGCATCTCGCCGGTCACCTCGTAGCTCTCGCGCCCGCCGCCGAGGCTGTAGGCGTCGTCGGCCGGCAGCTCGGTCGTCGAGGTCGTCGGCTCTTCGATCACCATCTCGCGCTCGCCCGTCACCGGGTCGGCGTACGAATCGGCCGCCGCCGCCTCGAGCCCCGCGTCTTGCATCGAAGCGTCTTCTTGCATCGACGCGTCGTCGAACGCGTCAGAGACGACCGCCTGCTCTTCGGGCTGATCGTCCATCACCGGGGGGGGCTCGACCTCGAAGCGCGCCGCCTCGTCGGCGGCGTCGGGCTCCATCGCGATCGGGTCGTCGGTGACGAGCTCGCTGCCGAGGTCTTCGGCGGCGCGCAGCGCGACGTCGTCGTCGGAGCTCTCGGCGAAGCTGTCGCCGCCCGCCAGCGCGTCTTCGGGCGCGTCGGCGACGATGATCTCTTCGTCCGACGAGTCGACCAGAATCGCGTCGTCGGGCAGCTCCTGCTCGGCCGCCGCGCCGCTGCCGGCCGGCGCCCCCGACTTCAGCGCGGCGAGAAATACCGGCACTTCGGGGTGCGACGGGTTCGACTGCAAGATGGTCTGCAGGTACGGCTGCGCCCGCGCCGAGTCGCCGCGCCGCGTGTGCAGCCGCAGCACGTTGAGCAGCTGCTCCGACGCCTGCCCGTGGTTGTTCGAGGCCACGTAGATGGCGTACGCCTTCTCGTGCGCGTCGATGTTCTCGGGGTCGACGTTGAACACCTTGCGCAGATGCTCGAGCGCTTTGTCGTGCAGCCCGTACTTCACGTACACGTCGGTCTCGGTCAGCAGCTTGCCGAGGCTCTCTTTCGGGCCGCCCGCCGGCGCAGCCTGCGCCGGCGCTGGCGCTGCCGGCGCCGAGGGCACGAACGCAGGCGACTGCGCGGTGCGCGACTGCGGCGAAAACGCCGGCTGCTGCGCCGTCGCCGTCGACGAGGGCGCGCCCCCGAACGACATCGCGTGCGACGAAGCCGGCGCCGATGCCGCGGCCGGTGGGGGCCGGGCCGCGGCCTGCACGCCCGTCGAAGGCCGCGCAGGGGCCACCGGCACCGGCGCTGCGGGCCGGCGCGCCTGCACGTCGGCGTCGTTCGGGTCGAGGGCCTCGACCTGCCGCCAGATCGACTCGGAGTCTTCGCGCCGGCCCTTGTCGGCGTACACGCGCGCGAGCTCTTTGTAGACCGAGATGGTCTTCGACGTCTGGCCGAGGCCCTGGAAGGCGACCGCGAGCAGCTTCAGCGTCTCGACGTCGCGCGAGTCGGCCTTGAAGCAGACCTGCAGCTTCGCGAGCGCGCGCTTCTGATCGCCGCGCGACAGGTAGACGTCGGCGAGCTCGCGCGCCAGCTGAAAGTTCTGGGGCTCGAGCCCGCTGATGCGCTCGGCGACGCGCAGGTAGTCGTCGATGCGGTTGTTGCGCTTGAGGTGCTCGGCGGCGCGCCGAAACTCACCCAGCGCCTCGTCGTTCATGTTCTCGCGCGCGTACAGCTCGGCGAGCTTGATTCGCGACGCGATGTTGTCGGGGTCGAGATCGACCATCTTCTTCAAGGTGTCGAGCGACGCGCGCGTGTCGCCGGCCTTGTCGTAGTGGTTCGCGACGACCTGGTAGTAGGCCATCGCCTCGCTCATCAGCTGCAGCTGCTGGTGCAGCTCGGCCAGCTTCAGGTTCACGTCGATGAGCGACGGGTCGAGCTTCAGCACCTGCTTGTAGAGCGCGACCGCTTTGAGAAAGAAGCCGTCGCTCGCGTAGTTCTCTGCGACCTTCGTGAAGTAGTGGGCGGCCTGCGCGTTGTCGTTCTTCTTCTGATACAGCTCGCCCATCTTCTGGAGGATCCGAACGTCCTTCGGATCGGCATCCAGAATCTTCTGGTACTCCTTGATCGCTTTGTCGTAGGCGCCCTTCGCGACGAGCTTCGCGGCAGCCTCGATGACCTTGTTTTTGTCCAATGAGAACGCGCCCTTCGCGCGCGGGGCACGCTAACAGACTTCTGCTACGGCGTCTCTTCGATCGCTCGCTTCAGACGCTGCGTCCCCACCTCGGAGGCCTGCAGCCGCTCGACGAAGCGTGTGTCGTATTCGCCCCTCACGAACGCGTCTTCTTCGAGCGCCGCCCGGTGAAAGGGAATGTTCGTACGAATGCCCTGAACCACATACTCCGACAGGGCCCGGCGCATGCGCTTGATGGCGAGGTCGCGGTCTTCGGCGAACACGATGAGCTTCGCGAGCAGCGAGTCGTAGTGCGGCAGCACCACGTAGTTCTCGTACGCCGCCGAGTCGACGCGCACCCCCAGGCCGCCGGGGGTGCTGTACGCCGTGATCTTGCCCGGCCAGGGCGCGAACGTCGTCGGGTCTTCAGCGTTCACCCGACACTCGATCGCCGAGCCCTTCAGGCTGATGTCGCTCTGCTTGAACCAGAGCGGCTCACCCGACGACAGGCGAATCTGCGTTCGCACCAGGTCGACGCCCGTCACCTGCTCGGTCACCGGGTGCTCGACCTGCACGCGGGTGTTCATTTCCATGAAGTAGAAGCGGTTCTGCTCGTCCATCAGGTACTCGATGGTGCCGAGGTTGTTGTAGCCGATCTCGTTCATCGCCTTCACCGAGACCCGCCCCATCTCTTCGCGCAGCTCTTTCGAGACGCCGGGCGAGGGCGCCTCTTCGATCAGCTTCTGGTGCCGCCGCTGCACGCTGCACTCGCGCTCGCCGAGGTGCACGACGTTGCCGTGCTCGTCGGCCACGATCTGAATTTCGATGTGCCGCGGCTTCTCGACGTACCGCTCGCAGTACATGTCGCCGTTCGCGAACGCGTTCGCCGCTTCGGCGCTCGCCGTCGCGAAGGCCGCACGAATCGCCCGCGCCTCGCGAACGATCTTCATGCCGCGCCCGCCGCCGCCCGCCGCCGCCTTCAAGATGACGGGGAAGCCGATCTCGCTCGCGACCTCTTCGGCCTCGATCGCGTCTTTCAAGACGCCCTTGCTGCCGGGCAACAGGGGCAGGCCGGCCTTCGTCGCCGCCTCGCGCGCGCGCACCTTGTTGCCCATCAGCCTGATGACGCGGGCGCTCGGGCCGATGAACTTGATCTTGCACTTCTCGCAGACCTCGGCGAACTCGGCGTTCTCGCTCAAGAAGCCGTAGCCGGGGTGAATCGCGTCGGCGCGCGTGATCTCGGCGGCGCTCAAGAGCGCGGGAATGTTGAGGTAGCTCTCTTTCGAAGGCGGAGGCCCGATGCAGACGGCCTCGTCGGCGAACCGCACGTGCAGCGCGTTCGCGTCGGCCGTCGAGTGCACCGCCACGGTCGAGATGCCGAGCTCGCGACACGCGCGAATGATGCGCAGCGCGATCTCGCCGCGGTTCGCGATGAGTACCTTCTTGAACATCAGGCGGGCTCGATGCGGAAGAGCGCCTGACCGAACTCCACCGGCTGGGCGTTCTCGACGAGCACCTCAGCCACCTTGCCCGCGACCTCGCTCTCGATCTCGTTCATCAGCTTCATCGCCTCGATGATGCAGAGCGTCTGGCCCTTCTTCACCGAGCTGCCCACCTCGACGTACGGCGGCTGGTCGGGCGACGGGTTTCGGTAGAACGTGCCGACGAACGGCGACGTGATGACGTGGCCCTTCTTCTCGGCGGGAGCGGCCGGCGCGGTCGGCCGGTTGCCGATCGACGGGCGCGGCGCTTCGACGGCAGGCGCCGGAGCGGGCGCGGGCGACGGCACCACGTGCAGCCCGGGCGAGGCGGGCGCAGCGGCGGCCGCATGCACCACGTGCGTCACGGGGTTGCCGCGGCGAATGATCAGCTTCTCGTCGCCGTTCTGCCAGACGAGCCGCGAGATCTCGGAGGCCTCGACGACCTCGACGATCTGCCGCAGCGCCTCGACGTCGAGCGACGTCTTCCCGAAAACGAAGGTCCCGTTCGAGTTCGACTTCTTCTTGTCGGCCATGGGGTGGTTCAGGCGGTGGCGACGCGGGTCAGGTACTTGCCGTCGCGCGTGTCGATCTTCAGAACGTCGCCCTCGTTGATGAAGAGCGGCACGTTCACCTGGTAGCCCGTCTCGAGCGTCGCGGGCTTCATGGCGCCGCTCACCGTGTCGCCACGCACGCCGGGGTCGCACTTCGTGACCTTGAGGTCGACCGAGTTCGGCAGCGACACGCCGATCGCCTTGCCGTTGAAGAACAAGATCGAGACGTGAATGTTCTCTTTGAGGAAGTTTTTGTTCTCGCCGAGCACCTTCTCGCTGATGAAGGTCTGCTCGAAGGTCTTGTCTTCCATGAAGTAGTAGTCGTCGCCCTGAACGTACAGGTACGACATCTCTTTCTCTTCGATGTCGGGGCGCGTGAACTTGTCGCCGCTGCGGAAGTTGTTCTGCAGCACGCGGCCGCTGATCATCGAGCGGTAGGTGGTGCGCACGAACGCGGCGCCCTTGCCGGGCTTCACGTGCTGAAAGTCGGTGATCTCGTAGGGTTCACCGTCGATCTCGAGCTTGAGACCCTTGCGGAATTCGGATGTGTCGATGACGCCGGCCATGGTGGGCGGGCTTCCTAGCCCTCCCCACCGGTCTGAGCAAGCCGATTGCTGCTGCCGGTCTTATTGCAGCTCGGCCTTGAGCTTCGGCGCCGTCACCCGCAGCACGTAGCGGCCCTTGCCGTAGTTGCCCTCGGGCCGCAGCGCCAGCACCACGAAGTACTCGGGCGTCACCATGCGCATCAAGGTGATGAGCTTCTCGGTGTTGACGCTGACTTCCGAAACCGCGCCCGCCTTGAGCAGCTCGGCACCGGTCTTCAGCTGCGACAGCGTGTTGCCATACTCGACCCACGCCGAGCTGAGCTCGACCTGCGACGCATAGTCGGCCTGCTGCGGCGCTTGAAAGGTCTCGACCGCGATGCCGTCGAACCCCATCACGCTGCACGCGACAGAACCTTCGACCTGCGTGACGACCGACTCGAGGTGGGCGAGAAAAGCCATGGGCTCCCTTCTAGTTGCAGGTGCCGGGGCCCGTCATGCAACAAGTGGGGGGAAAACCCGCTTGACCGCCGCGCGAGCCACACGGCCCGTCACGCACGACACCGTCGGTGCACTGGCTGTCGCTCGTGAAGACCTCGATCGGGAACGTGACCGTGTTGCTCACCAGGGTCTCGCCCTGTTCGGTTCTACCCTTCAAGGTCGCGTTGACCGTGAGCTGCACCGTCGCCTCTCGGTCAGTCACCTGCTCGCGGAGCCGCGCCGCGGCCTTGTCACCGATGATGTCGACGAGCAACCGGTTGTCGAGCGTCGACGGAGCGATCACCCCGTACATCGGTATCTGCTCCGCCTCGAACTGAATGACCGGCGTCGAACGGTACGTCAGCTGGAGCGACTCCAAGATGAAGTTGCGCTTGCCGACCGTGGTCAGCGGCACGTTGCGGTCGTTCAAGATCTGCTGCTGCGCGTTCATCTCGTTGTTGACGGCGAACACGAGCATGAAGTCACCGCCCCCCGACGCATCGAGCCGCCCGGCGTACCGGCCGACGTCATCGTCCAGATTGCACTCGTTGTTGTTCATCCCCGTGTTGACGGAAAAGGTACCGACGATTCGAATGGGGCTCGAGCCCGGAACACAGGCCGAAGAACCGAACACGACGACCGCGAGACTGATGATGAGCTTTCGCATCGTGCACCTCACAGAGACTGCGCCATCTGCTGCCGGTTGAGAATTCGAGGCGTGATGAAGATCAAGAGCTCCTGCCGATCTTCGGTGAGCGTCGACTTCTTGAAGAAGTAGCCGAGCACGGGAATCTTGCTCAGCAGCGGCACGCCCGCAGTGCGGTCGGCCGTGCTCTTCACGTAGATGCCGCCGATCACGGTCGTATCGCCGTCTTTCACCAGCACGTTCGTGTTCGCCTGCTTGCGCAAGATCGCCGGCTGGCCGTTTGCGCCCGTCGTACCGGGGTCGGGCTCGCTCTTGTCGGCCGTGATGTGCAGCAGCACGCTGCCATCTTGCGTGATGTGCGGAGTCACCTCGAGCGAGAGCCGCGCCTCGACGAAGAGGGTGTTCACACCGGCGGCCGACACCTGACTGAACGGAATCGAAGTACCCTGGCTGATCTTCGCCGTCTGGTTGTCGAGCGTCGTGACCTTCGGCGCAGAAACCACCTTCACGAGGCCTTGTGCCTCGAGCGCGCTCAGACGCAGGTTCAGCTGCACCGCACCACCCGCTGACCCGAAGATGAAGCCGAGACCACCGCCGCTGTT
>JAEUJP010000367.1 GCA_016793725.1 Myxococcaceae bacterium
ACCCACCGCGCCGTCGCAGGCAGCAGCGCGCCGCCCGCCTGCAGCAGCGTCGTCAGCGACGACAGGTCGAGCCCCGAGAGCAGCCCCGCGTGGCCCTTGAGCAGCTCGAACGTGAGCGGCACCCCCGCGAAGTGGGTGCAGCGCTGCCGCGCCAGCTCTTCGAGCACGGTGCGCGGGTACACGAAGCGGTCGTCGAGCCACACCGACGCCCCCGCCCGCAGGTGCGAGACCAGCACGCTCTTGCCGAACGCGTGGAACAAGGGCAGCACCAGCATCGCCCGCGACGACGCGTCGATGGGCAGCGCCGCCAGAATCGACGCCGAGTTCGCCGCGTAGCTCGCGTGGCTCAGCATCACGCCGCGCGGCGCCGCCGTCGTGCCGCTCGTGAACACCACCTGCGCCAGCGCCTCGGCGTCGCGTCGAACGTCAGGCGCCGCCGGCCCCGTCACGTCGGTCTCGCCGCCCTCGGTCAGCCAGCCCTGCAGCCGCGCGCCGAAGAGGCCCGCGAGCTTCGCGTCGCGCGTCGGGTGCAGCACCAGCACCGGCAGCTGCGGCAGCGAAGGCGACGCCCACTTGCGCGCGTCGCGGCCGAGCACCAGCGCGAGCAGGGGTTTCGTCTGCTCGAGCGCCGCCGCCAGCGACGCCTCGCTGCGCTCACGGTCGAGCTCTACCGCGACCGCGCCCAGCGAGTGCACCGCCAGCGTCGCGATGGCTGCGACCGGCGCGTGCGGCAGGCTCACCGCGACGCGGCTCTCGGGCCGAACCCCCAGCGCGTACAGGCCCGCAGCGAGCGCCTTCACCCGCGCGTGCACCGTCGCGTAGTCGAGCCACTGCGTCGCCGGCGAACCGAGAAACGGCGCCGCGGGTGTGGCTGCCGCGTGCGCCGCGAGCCAGTCGAAGTCGAAGGGCGACTCCGCCATCACCCCTTCTTGCGCGCGATGAACGCCACCAGGTTGTCGATGGAGTCGAGGTTCGCCGGCACCAGCTCGTCGTCTTTCACCTTCACCCCGTGAACCTCTTCGAGGTGCGCGACGACCTCCATCATGCCGGTCGAGTCGATGAGCCGGTTGGTCAAGAAGCTGTCGCTGTCTTTGAAGTCCTGCACGAAGAACGTGTCCGAGATGAAGGTTCGGAGACCGCTGCGAATGTCGCTCAAGTTTTTTCCGTCCGGGTGAGGGCCTGGCTGGCGATGCGTGCCGGGTTCCCAATCGCCATCATGCGAGCAGGCACGTCTTGAGTCACGACACTTCCGGCCGACACCACCGCCCGCTCACCGAGCGTCACGCCGGGGTTGATGACCGCGCCGTGCGCGACCCACGAGCCCGCGCCGAGCCGCACCGGCTTCGGAGTGCTGCCGTCGATGGAGTCGGTGATGTGCACCCAGCTGCCGAACATGCACCCGTCGCCGATGACGACCTCTCGCCGCGCCTCGAGCGTGACGCCGTAGTTGAAGGTGCAGCGCGACCCGATGTGCAGCCGCCCGCCGGGGTGAACCACCAGCCGGCACGGCACGAGCCCCGAGACGAAGTACGTGCCCTCGCCAATCTCGAGCGCGCCGCGCGCGTCGACCTTCACGTGCCCGGCCGCGAGCGTCTTGCGCCCGACCGCCGCATGCCGGAACAGCCACAGCGCGCGCAGCCTCGAGACCACATGGCGCGCGGGCTGGGGCAGCTCGAGGCGGCGCAACAGGTCGAGCACCACGGTCAGCCCTTCACCTTCTCGACGGCGCGGGCGGGGCAGCCGCGCAGCGTCGCCCCGGCGCGCACGCGGCGGCTCACCACCGTGTACGGCAGCAGCGTGACGCCCGCCTCGAGGTGCGCGCCCGGCAGCACGATGCTGCGCTCGCCCACCTTCACGCCCTCGTCGAGCAGCACCGGCGCCGGCGTCACCGGCGCGAGGCGGTCGGCGTTCACCGCGTGAAAGTTGCTGTCCATCACCTTCGCCAGACGGTCGAGCGTGCAGCGAGGGCCCAACGCGACCTTGCGGTGCGCCTCGAGCGAGACGCCGGCGGCGAGCACACACCCATCGCCGATGACGAGCTCTGCGCCCGGGCCCGCGAACAGCTCGATCGGCACCTCGCGGCCGTCGAGCGACACGTCGTCGCCCACCACGATGCGGCCGTGCCCGTGCACCACCACCCGCCCGCGCACGCGCACCCGCGCTCCGACCTGCGCGCATCGCCACAGCCGCGCTCTCGCGGCGAGCTCGTCGAGCGACGCGAACATCAGAGCGCCGACAGCGCTTCGTAGAAGGCCTTGCCGAGCTTCGCCTGCGCCGCCGCGCTCAAGTGCCCGCCGTCGTCAGAGTACGACGGCACCATCGCCGGCGTGCCGCTCGGGTCGAGCTCGGTCGTGCCGTCGGGCCGCTCGCTCTCGAGCTTCGCCACGTCGAACAGCTTCTTGCCGTTCTTCGCCGCCGCCGTGCGCAGCATCTGGTTGAACGCGTGGCGCTTCGCGTTTTCGGCCTGCCCGGCGAGCGGCTTGCCGAGCGCGCGCTTCAGCAGCGCCTTGGCGCCGCCCTGCACCGTGGTGAGCGGCGCCGTGACGCGCACGAACGTGACCGCGGGGAACTTCTTCTCGAGCCGCTCGAGCGTGCCCTCGTACGCTGCGAACACGCCGTTTGCGTCGGTCGCGGCGTTGAAGTCGATGTAGCAGAGCTTCACGAGCGCGACGTCGACCTTCGGGCCGAGGGTCTCCATCACGCGCTCGAAGTCTTCGAGCTTGGTGAGCGGCGCTTCGTTCTTGCCGACCTTCGTGTGGTACAGGCCGGGGCCGTCGATGGCGTCGCGCGTCTCGACGATTTTCAGCGACGGCGCCGCGGTCTTCACGCCCGCGAGCAGGTTGTCACCGACCGATTGGTGGCCGAAGAAGATGCGGTGAGAGGGGTTCGCCATCGCTGCGGTCGCGAAAAAAAGAGACAAGGCTACGGTTTTCAAGGCGCGCGCAAGCGTAGTACGGGTGGTTGATGCCCAGCATCGAGTCGTGGGTGAGACAGGTCGCGCCTCCCGGCACGGGGTACCCCAAGCTCGAGGCCGCCGCGATGGGCTTGAAGGCGCTCGAGACGACGACCGGCTTCAAGGCCGAGAACATCTCGCAGGCGCTCGCGCCGCTCGGGCTCGACGCCGCTGCGCTGAAGGCCGCGGTCGCGCGGTTCAAAGACACGTTCGAGGCGCTCGTGCGGCCCGACGCGACCGCCAACTTCTTCGACCCGAGAGAGCAGGTGAAGCAGGCTGCGTGGCACGCCGGCATCAAGCAGGCCGCCGTCGACCCCGTGTCGGGTCAGCCGCTCACGCCAAAGTCGGTGGCCGAGGGCGCGAAGCCGCCGTCGCCCGCTGCGATACCGCTCAGCGCCGCCGAGCTGAACGAGCTGCTCGAGCTGGGCCCCAGCTACACAGACGGCAACTCGGTGCAGCTGAACCCGACGGCGAAGAAGCTGGCCGTGCTGCTCGAGGCGAAGGCGCGTGAAGCGCTCGCCGCCCCGTCATTCGAGCAGCGGAACCTGATCAGCTCGCAGGTCATCGCCCAAGAGAGCGCCGTGCTCGCCGCTGCCGCCGCGGGCGTGAAAGACCCGGCGACGCTCGGCGCCCTCTACCAGCTGTTCTTCGAGTCGGCGTTCGAGGCCGGCAACGCGTTTCGCCCGGCGTTCAACGCCGACGGCACGAAGAGCACCTCACCCGACGCCGATGGCCTGCGGGGCGCGGCCCAGAGCGCGGCCGGCGGTGTCGCGTTCAGGGCGCTGCCGAAGCTGATGGAGCTGCTCGGCGTGAAAGCCGACGCCGCGCAGGTGATTCGCGGCGCGGCCATCGAAGACGTCGCGTCGGTGGCGAGCGGCGACCTGAAGCTGAGCTACTTCCCCAGCGCGGCCAAGATTGCCGAGACGCTGAAGGCGGTCGTGGCGCCCGACGACTACTTCTTCAGCCACCTCGACAAGCTCGCCAACCGCGGCGCCGAGCAAAAGGTGCTGGGGTTCGCCGTGCGCCTCGCGAACACGACGTGGAAGGCCGGCCAGGTTCACCGCGCCGCGTGGGAGGGCACCGACCGCCGCATCAACCCGAAGGCAGGCGACCGGCTCGCCGTCTTCAACCCGTACGACAACCTGAAGGCCGACATGTACAACGCGACGTTCTCGGCCGAGCTCACGCGCGGTGAGGGCGAGGGGCTGTCGCGGCAGGCCGCGCTCGGTCGCGCTGGTGAGCGCAGCTTCGCGCGCGTCGTGTTCGAGATTTACAAAGACCTCGTCGAGCTGAAGAAGGCCGCCGCCTGACCTGAGCACGTCGCGACGTCGTTCGGCCCGCCGACGTACTTCGAGACCTCGCGGCCCCGACGCACGAAGCTTGGGGCCGCTGACTGAACCCTCAGTTCGCGGCCACGCTCGGGTCGCCGACGCGCCCGACGAACAGCACGGCGCCCGTCGCGCGGTCACGAATCAGGTACACGAACGCGCGGTCGATGGTCTTGAACTGGGGCAGCGAGACGCGGCCCACCACCACCGCCGTCGCCGCCGCGGCCTCGGTGCCCGCCTCGTCGGTCTTCACGACCGCCTCGTGCACGACCGCGGTGATGCGCAGGCCCTTCTCGCCCGTCATGCCCGAGAGGTCGGCCTCACCGCCGAACGCGACGCCCAGGCCCAGCTCGCCGAGCACCTTCTTCAGCTCGACCTGCGTGCGCGCCTCGAAGCGCGGCAGCTTGAGGCCCACGTTCTCGTCTTGCAGCATGCCGATGAGCTGGCGCACCTTCGCGCCGTCGAGCGACTGCTCGAGCTCGCCGAGCTTGCCGGCCGGCGGCACCAGCAGCACCATCGAGACCTCGTCGTTCTGGTACGGCACCTCGAACACCTCGGTGCCGCCCGAGTCGGCGTAGCGCAGCGGCACGTCTTCGGCGCTCATCATCTTCACCTGCACCTGCGAGCCGTCGGCGCGCTTGAACGGCGCATCGGCGGTCGCGTTCGCGCTGAACGGCTTCTTCCACGCGCCGTTGAAGTAGAGCGTGTTCACGAGCGCGAGCACGGTGCCCGAGTCGATGGTGCCCTGCTTCAAGAGCTCGGGAATCAGCTGCTCGGTGTTGGTCGACACCCAGTCGTTGATCTGCTTGCGCGAGCCCTCGGCGTCACCGTGGAAGTCGAGGAGCCGCAGGCCCGCGCCGTACTCCTCGGCCAGCACGTCGAGAAACGGCGACTCGAAGTGTTGCCCCTTCTGCCCGAACAGCTGGTTGTTCGCGCGCAGCCGAAACGGCTTGCCGTCGCGCCCGCTCGCGCCGACGCCGCGGCTCTGCAGCGCCGCGTCGATGCCGTTCATCGCGCGGTGGTGCTTCGCCGCGTCGAGCTTCAGGTGCAGCACGTCTTCGAACGCCTTCTGCGTCGTGCCGCGCGCCCCGGGGTACGTCAGCGAGAGCGCCACGCCGACGCTGTACGGCGAGAACGCCGTGTTCGGGCTCTCGGAGCCCAGCTTCCGGTAAACGTCGAACGCGAACGTCGTCGCGCTGTCGACCGTCTGGTCGATGTCGCCCTGCGGCGCCGCCGAGACGATGCGCTGCTTCGACGACGCCGCCAGCTCACCCGGCGCCGGCACGTTCGGAGGCTCACCGTGACCGCACGCCTGAAGCAGAAGAACGAGACTGCCCAGCAACGCCGCGACGGGTCTGAAGTTCATGAGCGCGGCGGTTTGCATCGGTGGTGCCAGCTCGGGTGGATCACCAAGTGCGCGCAAACGAACGGGTGGAGCACGCGTGCTCCCTCGCAAAACTGAGGGTACGTTCCGCGCCCATGAACTTCAGAGCTGCCGCCGTCGCCGCGCTGCTGCCCGCCGCTGCCCACGCCTTCTGTGGCTTCTACGTCGCGGGCGGCGGCGCCGAGCTGTTCAACAACGCCACGCAGGTGGTGCTGATGCGCGAGGGCACCCGCACCGTGCTCTCGATGCAGAACAACTACGAGGGCCCTCCGCAAGACTTCGCGATGGTCGTGCCCGTGCCGGTGGTGCTGAAAAAAGAGCAGGTGAAGACGCTGCCGCGCGAGGTGTTCACGCGCGTCGATCAGCTCTCGGCCCCGCGCCTCGTCGAATATTGGGAGCAAGACCCCTGCTACGTCGAGCCCCCCTACGACGACATGCTCGCCGCCGAGCGCGACGTGCCCAGCGCCATGCCTCCCGAGCCTTCGCCCAAGGGGGGCCTGGTGAAGGTCGAGGCCCGCTTCGAGGTCGGCGAGTACGACGTCGTCATTCTCTCTGCGAAAGACGCGCTCGCCCTCGAGCAGTGGCTCAAAGAGAACAAATACAAGATTCCCGCCGGCGCCGAGCCGCTCTTCAAGCCGTACATTCAGCAGGGCATGAAGTTCTTCGTCGCGAAGGTGAACGCGAAGAAGGTGACGTTCGATGCCAGGGGCATGGCCCGGCTGAGCCCGCTCCGCTTCCACTACGACAGCGAGAAGTTCGAGCTGCCGGTGCGCCTGGGCCTCATCAACGCGAAAGAGAAGCAAGACCTCATCGTGCACGTGCTCGCGAAGAACCAGCGCTACGAGCTCGCGAACCTGCCGAACGTCACCATCCCCACGAACATCGACCTCGCCCCCACGGCGAAGAGCGAGTTCCCCTACTTCTACGTCAGCCTCTTCGACCGCACGCTCGCCAAGCACCCGAAGGCGGTCGTCACCGAGTACGCGTGGCAGGCGACGAGCTGCGACCCGTGCCCGACGTCGCCGCTGAGCGAAGAAGACTTCGCCACGCTGGGCGCCGACGTGATGCCGGCGCCGAAGGGCCCGGTCGACCCGTACAACCCTGCGACCGCGTACGTGCTCACCCGCCTTCACGCGCGCTACGACAAGACGTCGCTGGGCGAAGACCTCGTCTTCCGCGCGGCGAAGCCCATCGTCGGTGGCCGTGAGTTTCTCACCGACGGCAAGAACCTCGAGCAGGGCAGCCGCCCCGACTCGTGGAACAACTTTCAGGGCCGCTACGCCATTCGCTACCCGTGGAAGGGCGAGGTGAAGTGCAAGAACCCCAGCTACGGGCGCTGGGGTGGGCCGTGGCCGAAAGAGGTCGAGGCCGGCACGAAGACGGCGTCTGACACCGCGTTCGTCACGCGCGACCCCGCGAAGGTCGACGCGCTCGCCGAGAGCCCGGTGCCCGAGCTCGACGTGAAGGGCAAGAAGGGCCGCGCCGGTGAGCCGCTGCGGCCGGCGAAAAAATGAGCCGCGACTTCTACCCGTACCACCCGCTCAAGCTGCGCGCGGTGCTCGTGACCGCGAGCGTGATGTGTGTGGTGCTGCTCGCGTGGGCGCTGTCGTCGGCGGTGAACAGCGGCGAGCCCATCGAGATGGCGCGCGCGGGCCTGTGCCTCGGCCTGCAGCTCGCGATGGCGTACGTGCTGTGGAAGCTGGCGCCGCGCGAAGGCTGGGGCGTGAAGCTCGAGGGCACGGTGCTGAAGGTGTCGAAGCCCATCGACGGCGTGCTCGAAATTCCGTGGAGCACCGTGAAGGAGCTGCGCCGCGGCGGCTCGACACGCGACACGCTCGTGCTCTTCATCGGCAACAACCGGCGCGTGCTCGTGCCGCGGCACCTGTTCGGCTCGCGCGAGCTGTTCGAAGAGCTGGCTCGCGCCATCGAAGACCGCCTGCCGCCGCCCACCCATGACGCCTGACCGGCGCGCCGATTGGCGCGCAGGGCACCCCAGCCGTTAACGTTCGGCTCTCGGAGGTTCTCGTGCGCCGGCTGTTGTTCCTCTTCATCAGCGTTACCGCTGCCGGATGTGGGCCTGTGCTCACGCCGGGAGGAACCGAGGCCTCGCGGGCTCCCATCGTCGGAGGCTCGCCCTCGCTCGACGACCCCCAGGTGTTCGCGCTCGGCAAGAGCGGCCAGGGCATGTCGTGCACGGCGACGCTGATCGGCGAGCGCACCCTGCTCACCGCGGCCCACTGCCTCGAGGGCGGCACGACGATGAGCGCCAGCAACCAGGGCGACGTGCGCGGCTGGCCGGCGAACGCCATCGCCATCACCGAGGTGCGGGTGCACCCGAAGTGGGCGACGGGCAACTCCGACTACGACGTAGGGCTGGTGCTGCTGGCGTCGGCGCCGGCGGTGACCCCGAAGGCGTGGAACCGGGTGCCCCTCACGCTCGAGACGCTGCCGCAGGTGCGCGCGGTCGGCTACGGCGAGACCCACGCCGACGGCAACGGCGTGCGCATGCAGGTGATGCTCGACGTGACGTCGATGAGCGCGACGACGCTGATGCTCGGCAGCTCGAGCGGGGCGTCGACGTGCTTCGGCGACTCGGGCGGGCCGTCGCTGCACCGCGGGCCCGACAGCATCGAGCGGGTGGTGGGCGTGCACTCGTTCGCGACGAGCGCGGCGTGCAACGGCGGCGGCGACATTCGGGTCGACCTGGTCGCCGACTTCATCGACCAGTGGACGCGCGACAAGGCCCCGACGTGTGCGGTCGACGGCGCGTGCGCGACCGGCTGCTCCGAGCCAGACCTCGACTGCAACTGCCTCACCGACGGCATGTGCAGCGCGACCTGCCCGCTGCCCGACACCGACCGCGACTGCCCGAAGGGGTGCCTCGCCGACGGGGTCTGCGCCATCGGCAGCTGCGGCGTGCCCGACCCCGACTGCCGCCGCGACGGCGATGCGTGCGGCACCTCAGAGATATGTCCCGGTCGGCAGTGCCTGACCGACGCGAGCCACCCGAACGGCTACTGCAGCCGCACGTGCAAAGACCACGACGTGTGTGAGGGCCAGATGCGCTGCACCTTCGGCGTGTGCCGCTACCCGGTGAACGGCGTCGCCAGCCTCGGCGAGGCCTGCACCATCGGGCAGACGTTCTGCACCGACGGCGTCTGCGGCGGCCCGGCGGAAGACCTGACCACCTGCCGGCCTGCGTGCTCGGCGCTGCGGTCGTGCCCGGCCGGCGAGGTGTGCATCGGCGGCGTGCGCGGCATTCGCTACTGCCAGGGCGAGGTGACGCTGCAGTCGCCGCGCGTCGAGCTGCCCGCCGCGCCGGGTGGGTGCAGCGTTGTTGCCGGCGGCGAGCTGATGCTGCTCGCGGTGCTCGTGCTGGTGCGCTCGCTGCGACGGGAGCGCTGAGCGGCGCACTGCCTCAGGGACAGGCAACTTTTCCGGTCGGGCGCTGCTGCTGACTACGCGGGTTCTGCGGCGCCGGAAAAGTAGCCAGTCCCTACGCGGCGCGTGCGCTGCTTCAAGAACGCCACAATCTCTTCGTGCGAGCGCGTATCGCCCGGCAGCCGCACGAAGCGGCGCGCGAGAAAGTCGTACTGCTTCGCGAACAGCAAGAGCGACACGACGAAGAAGTCGAGCCGCTCGAACACGATGCAGCCCTCTTTCGCGTAGCGGTCGATGTTGTCGAGAAAGTCTTTCGGCATCTCGGCCCAGTGGCGGTTCGACTTCACGTGGTGGCCGATGTGGTAGCCGTCGTTGAAGGCGCGCGCGTTGTAGCCGCTGTTGATGCACGTGATGCTGTTCACGTAGCTGTTGCCGGGCTGGCGCTCGTCGATGAACGCGTGCTGGCCCCAGTTGCCGACCATCATCAGCAGGTGAATCATGAACCACGGCACGACGAACGCGACGAGCGTGGCGCGCCAGTTCACCGACAGCAGCGCGCCCATGATGGCCCAGTGGGCGAGGGTGCTGATGAGCGCGCTGCGCATCAGGTGGAGCCGCTTCTTCTTTCGCAGGTACAGCGGCAGCTCGATCATGATGAAGAAGAAGAAGCGGCCCCAGTAGAGAAGAAAGTGAAACGGGTTGTCGCGCTGGAACCTCATCGTCGACGACAGGTCGGGAGGCAGGTTGTTCTCGACGTGGTGCATCGCGACGTGATGCTCCATGTACCCGGTGGGAATGCCGAACAAGAGCGACATCAGGTACGGGTGTGCCTTGCTGAGCACGGGGCGCCGCTTGAAGAACGGGCGGTGCATCGTGTTGTGCAGCATCAGAATCACGGGCGCCGACAGCCACCCCAGCTGAACGGCCCAGAACACCAGGGCGAGCGGCCAGCTGAACCACACGTACAGCGCGGCGATGAACGGCACGAGAATGACGATGACCTTCAGCGAGAGCCGCACGAAGACGGCGTCGCGGGGGTCGTACAGCAGGCCTTCGCAGAAGCGCTGAAACCGTGAAGGTGCATACACGGGCACGGCCATCGGGTCGGTGACGGAAACCACGGGCAGGTCCTATTGCACGGGACCCCGCTCGAAGCCAAGTTGCTCTCATGAGGGTCAAGGCGACCGCGCTCTCGGTACCGACGCATGACCCGTTCGTCATCGCGAGCGGCCAGGTGCACGCGACGCGCAGCGTGCTGGTCGAGGTCGAGCTCGACGGCTTCACGGGCTACGGCGAAGGCTCGTGCCTGCCGCCGGTCACGAAAGAAGACCAGCCCGACGCCCTGAGGGCCCTGCAAGAGCACGCGAGCCTCGAAGCGCTCGACGCGTACCCGGTGGCGAGAGCGGCGCTCGAGATGGCGCTGCTCGACGCGAGGGCGAAGAAGGCGAACCAGCCGCTGTGGCGCTGGCTCGGCGGCGAGGGCGCAGCGCCGGTCATCGAGACCGACATCACGCTGCCGATTCTGACGCCGAGCCGCATGGCAGAGCTCGCGGCCGAGTGGTGGCAGCGCGGGTTCCGGAAGTTCAAGGTGAAGGCGGGGCACGAGCTCGAAAAAGACCTCGAGCGGCTCGAGGCGATTCGCAGGGCCGTGCCGAAGGCGCAGTTCCAGCCCGACGCGAACGGCGGGTTCACGGTCGAAGAGGCGCTGCGCTACCTCGAGACGGGGCTGCCGTTCAGCTGCTTCGAGCAGCCGTGCGCGACCGCAGAAGAGCTGAGGGCGCTGAGCCGAAAGACGAAGGTGCCGATCATCGCAGACGAGTCGTGCAAGCGGCTCGAAGACCTCGACGAGCTCGA
>JAEUJP010000391.1 GCA_016793725.1 Myxococcaceae bacterium
GCCCACGACCGAACCGGGCGGCCGTAGGTGCCCTACTACTACACGCACTCGACCTCGGTGAACGCCGAGATCGTGAACGAGGGCGTCACGGCCTACAAGTGTGGCCCCGACGGCCGCCCGGTTCGGTCGTGGGCGAAGGGCGAGACCATCTTCAAGGGCCCGCTGATGATGGCCGCGGCCGGCACGATTCCGTACTACGGCTACGAGCTGAAGATGTTCCCCTTCGCGGCGAAGCGGCGCGGCATGATGAACCTGCGCTTCGGAGCGCTGTCGACGGCCGGCATTCTCGCGAACCTGAAAGGCCTCTGGGCCGGCACCTGGCACCCCGAAAACATGCACGACGTGCTCTGCAGCGACGTGCGCATCAAGTTCGACAAGCCGATGGCGTTTCAGGTCGCGGGTGACGCCGAGGGCTACCGTGAAGACGTGCGGTTCAGCGTCGCGCCCGAGCCGCTCGAGGTCGTCGACTTCACCGGCGCCGTGAACTGAAACGCCCGGTACCCGGCGCGGTCGTCGTCTTCGCGGGCAGGCCGGCTCTGCGAGCGGTCTCGATCGCGCCGGGCCCCGAGAAGCTGGGCAACGCGACGTTCGTCTTCGACGGCCCGGGGTGGACGGTGATGCCCCACGCCGAGACCTTCGTCGACGGGTTCGTCGCGCGCGAAGAGGCTCGCGCGGGCACGAACGCGGTCGTGCGCATGGGCACGACGGTGGTGATGCTCTCAGACGACGTGCGGCGCTTCGAGGGCGCGAAGGTGGCGGCCGGAGCCGTCGTCGCCGGCCCGACCCTGCGCGCCCAGCTCGACGCACTCGAGACCGCAGCGCGTGACGGCAAGCGGGTGCTCATCTCGGGCGAGCCCGGCACCGGCAAGACGCTCGCCGCGCGGGTGTTTCACGAGGCGGCGGCGCGCAACCGGCCCTTCGTCGAGGTGAAGAGCGGCGCACTGGGGCGTGAGCACATCGCGGCGGCGCGCGGCGGCACCCTGTTCATCGACGACGTCGACCTGGCGCCCGCGGCCGGCCTCGCGCTGCTCGACGGAGCGAAGGTGCGGCTGGTCGCGACGACGCGGCACGTGGCGAACGCGCCGAAGGTGTTCGACGTCGAGGTGCGTCTGCCGTCGCTCCACGAGCGCCGCGAAGACATCGCGTTTCTGCTCGGCAAGGCCGCGACGGCCGAGCGCGTCGAGGCCGCGATGCTGAAGCGGTGGCCCGGCAATGTCGCCGAGCTGCTCGGCGCGCCGGCGCACCCCGCCAGGCGGCGCAGAGGCTGAACCTAGCCGCCGTCGCGCGCGGCCGGCGGGCGCTCGCCCGGCTCTTTGCGCCGCGCCACCATCAGGGCGAGTGTGACGCCGCTCTTGCCGCCGGCATCGCGGTGAACCTCGATCTCGGCCTTGAGCGCCTTCGCCGACTCGGGCGGCGCCTTGGCGAGGGTGGCCTCGACGCTCTTGTAGTAGTCGTCGAGGTCGGCCTCGCTGGGCGTCTCGATGGTCTCGGGCTCGAAGCCGTGCTTCTCGACCGACATCAGGCACTCGCGCGGGCTCTGCAGCGGCGAGCCGACGCGCTTTTCCCACAGCTCGAGCGCGGCCTTCGCCGGCCGCAGGCCGACGCGAACGGGCCACGTCATCACCAGGCGGCCGCGCAGCGCGAGAAACCGCCGCAGCTTCGTCGCCGTCTCGTCGAGCGGAGCCCAGAGTCGACCGAGCAGCAAGATGCCGTCTTGGCTGCCGTCGGGCACCGCGGGCGCCGTCATCGAGAGCTTCTGCACCTTCACGCGGTCTGACACGCCTGCTGCCGCGACCCGGCCTTCGAGCGCTTTGCACACGACGTCGTCACCGTCAGCCAGCGTGACGTCGCAGCCGAGCTCTTTCGCGAGCGCGATGCCGGCGCTCGACCCGTACAGCTCGAGCACGCGGGCCGTGTTCGTCCAGTGCGCGGTCAGCGCGATGCGCCGCGCCACGGCGTCCGACGTGTACAGCCGACGGGCTTCTGCGGGCAGATAGAAGGGGAAGCTCTCGGCCATTGAAATCGCGACAGGCGCCTACCACCAGGCGCCCTCACCTCACAAGTAGTAGAGGACGCGCCTTTCTTTGTGCAGCGCGCCGTAGATCTGCTGCCGCTGATCTTCCGACAGCAGGTACACAGACACCGTCAGCGACACGTAGCGCCCCTGCCGGCTGGGCTGCTCGCTGATCGAGTCGGGGCTCACCTCGGTGCCGAGCACGCGCTTGAACAGCTGCCGCACGTACTCTTTGAAGCCGTGCTCCTGCTTGCCCATCACCTTGAAGGCGTAGACCGTCGGGTACTCGATCAGTGCGGGGGCTTGCTCCACGCGTGACGGGCCTCACAAGAGGTTGGTGGCGAGCTCTGCGAGCAGGCTGCGCTCGCCCTTGTTCATCGTGATGTGGCCGGCGATGCGCTCGTTCTTGAACCGGTTCACGACGTGAACCAGGCCGTTGTTCGTCGAGTCGACGTACGGGTTGTCGATCTGGAAGGGGTCGCCCGTCAGCACGATCTTCGTGTTGTCGCCCACGCGCGTGATGATGGTCTTCACCTCGTGTGGCGTCAGGTTCTGCGCCTCGTCGACGATGATGTACTGGTTCGGAATCGAGCGGCCGCGAATGTACGTGAGCGGCTCGATCTCGATGATGCCGAGATCCATCAGCTCGTGGTGCCCCCGCCCCGCCTTCTTGTCGGCGCGCGACAGGTTCATCAAGAACTCGACGTTGTCGAAGATGGGCTGCATCCACGGGTTGAGCTTCTGCTCGACGTCGCCCGGCAGGTAGCCGATGTCGCGCCCCAACGGGAAGATCGGCCGGCTCACGAGCAGCTTCTGGTACGCCGTCTCTTCGGTCACCTTGTGCAGGCCGCACGCGATCGCCAGCAGCGTCTTGCCCGTGCCCGCCTTGCCCACCACCGTGACGAGCTTCACCTCGTCGTTGAGCAAGAGGTCGAGCAGAAAGCTCTGCTCCATGTTGCGGGCGCGCACGCCCCACACACCGTCTTTGCCGGTACGCACCAGCGGCACGATCTTGCTCTTCGCCGCGTTCAGCCGCCCCATCGCCGTGTGCGACGGGTTCGCCGCGTCTTTCAGCAGCACGAACTGGTTCGGAGCGAACGTCTCTTGGCCCGGCACCTCGACCTCGGCGCTCGGCTTGTACATCTGGTCGACCAGGTCGGCCGGCACCGAGACCTCGATGAAGCCCGAGTACAGCTCGCTGATCTCGACGCGCTCGGGCTCGAAGTCTTGGGCCTCGAGGCCCAGCGCATCGGCGCGAATGCGGAGGTTCGTGTCTTTGGTGATGAAGAACGTCGGCGTCGACGGGTCGCGAATCTTGGCGTCGATCGCGACGGCGAGAATTCGATTGTCCATCAGCTGCCCGTCGGCCATCGACTTGGGCAGCTCGTGATCGGTGAACGAGACCTTCAGCACGCCGTTGTTCGGCAGCGCGACGCCTTCGGCGAGGGGCCCTTCGGCGCGAAACGCGTCGAGGTAGCGGGCGACCATACGGGCATTTCGCCCGAGCTCGCTCATGTCTTTCTTGAACTGGTCGAGCTCCTCGATGACGTAGATGGGGATGATGACCGTGTTGTCGTCGAACGAGTAGATCGATCGCGGGTCGTGCAGCAGAACGTTGGTGTCGAGGACGAAGTTCTTGCGCGCCAATGTGCCTCAGGTGGTGAGGAGGTCGGCAGTATACCGGCTCAGACGTACTTGATACCCACGATCGTCAGCTCGACCTCGCCCTTCGGCCGCTGCACGAGCACCGTGTCGCTCTTGTTTCGACCCAGTAACGCTTTGCCGATCGGCGAGTCGACGCTGATGCGCCCGCCCTTGGTGTCGATCTCGTCGGGGCCCACGAGCTGGTACGTCGACTTCGTGCCGTCTTCTTCGTTCTCGAGCGTGACCGTCGCGCCGAAGTAGACGCGGCTCACGTCTTTCTGTTCGGTCGGGTCGACGACGGTGAGCACACGAATGCGCTTCTGCAGGTGGTGCATGCGCCTGTCGATCTCGCGCAGGCGCTTCTTGCCGTAGATGTACTCGGCGTTCTCGCTGCGGTCGCCCTGCGCGGCCGCGGCGCTCACCTCGGCGGTGACCTTGGGGCGCTCGACGTTGAGCAGCTGCCTCAGCTCGTCGTGCAGCTTCTTCGAGCCAGCCGCGGTGACGTACTGCTTGCCGCGCGGCGGGTCGTCGTCGTCGTCGGGCGGGGCGAAGTCGAGGGGCTCGTCGTCGGGCTGGTCGTCGTTCGACTTGAATGCCTTGCTCACGGGCGCTTTCTACCGTAATTGCGCGCGCGCGATGCGACGCGTCCTCCCCTGTCTTCTGCTCCTGGCTGTGACGGCTTGCGAGAAGATCGACTACATCGAGCTCGAGCCGAGCGAGATCGTGCTGCGTCAGCCGAACAACGAGGTCTGGCTGGTGGCGCACGGCAAGAGCCGTCAGGGCCGCCCCGGCATTCGCGTCGTGGTGGGATGGTCGAGCGCCGATCCCTCCATCGCCACCGTCGACAATACGGGAAAGGTGAAGCCCGCGAAGAGCGGTCACACCGAGATCATCGCGAAGTACGGTGACGCCGAGGCCCGCGTGCCGGTTGACGTGCTG
Source organism: Myxococcaceae bacterium (assembly GCA_016793725.1). Lineage (GTDB taxonomy): Bacteria > Myxococcota > Myxococcia > Myxococcales > Myxococcaceae > Xiheicaenimonas > Xiheicaenimonas phototrophica. The sequence goes on from JAEUJP010000391.1 coordinate 4,598, forward strand.
TACGTCGAGAAGATCAGCGTCGAGCCGAAGGAGCTGACGCTGCAGCAAGACGGCGAGTCGGTCGAGCTGAAGGCCAAGGCGTTCGACTACCGCGGCAAAGAGATCAAAGACCGCACGCCGACCTTCAGGGGGTCGGACTCGAAGATCATCTCGGTCGCCCAGAACGCCGTCTTCGGCATGGGCCCCGGCACCGCCACCGTCGACGTTCAGATTGATGGCATCAAGACGACAGTTCCCGTTACGGTCGAGCCCGCGAAGGGACCCAAAAAGAAATAGACCCGAGTCGATAGCTCAGTTGGTAGAGCACCGGCCTTTTAAGCCGAGGGTCGGGGGTTCAAATCCCCCTCGACTCACTCGAAGGAAGCAGCAAGAAGTGAAGCCGCACGCAGCACAGTGAAAGTAGTGAGACATCAGGCCCCATCGTCTAGCGGCCCAGGACATTGCCCTTTCACGGCAAGAACAGGAGTTCGAATCTCCTTGGGGTCATGTGAATGAGCAGAGACGCACTCGGCGAAGTTCTGACCGAGTCGCGGGGCGGTCGCACGGTTTTGGTGCGCCGCATGCTGGTGGCGCCAGCGGCGGTCGAGAGCATCGTGACCGAGCTGACGGCGGCGATGAAGCTCGAGGCGGCGTCGATTTTTCACCCGACCGACGTGAAGGTCGACGGCGGGCTGGTGACGGTGACGACGCAGGCCGAAGAAGGCCACAGCCTGCGCGGCCTGCTGACGACGCTGGCGGCGACGGGCGAAAAGCTGCCGGTGAGCCACTGCACGTGGCTCGCGATCAAGGTGCTCGAGGCGCTCGAGCACGCGCACGCGCAGAGGGTGTTTCACGGGCGGCTGTCGCCCGAGCACGTGGTGCTGACGCCGATCGGCGAGGTGCGCGTGACGGGGTTCGGGCTCGAGGCCGCAGCGGCGCACCTGGTGAAGCCGCAGTCGAAGACCGACCCGGCGTTCGCGTACGTGGCGCCCGAACAGGTGGGCTCGCGCGGCGTGGGCTCGTCGACCGACGTGTTTGCGGTGGGCGCGATGTTGGCCGAGGCCCTCTTGGGCAGGCCGCTGTTTCTCGAAGACACGTTCGCGCAGACGTTCGACGCGGTGACGAGCCGGCCGCTGCCGGCGTTTCGCGAGGCGCGCGACAACGTGCCGAAGGCGCTCGATGAGGCGCTGCAGTGGGCGCTCGACAAAGACGCCGACCGACGTTCGCCGCGGCCCGAGGCGCTGCGGCAGAGGCTCGAGGCGTTTCAGGGCATGCTCGACGTCGGCGACCGCATCAAGCCGTACGAGCACCCGAAGCGGCTGGCCGACCTCATGCGGCTGCGCATGAAGAAGGCCGACGCGGCCCTCGACGTGACGAGCGCTGAGCCGGTGAAGGCGCAGAAGGCCACGAAGAGGCGCCGGCCGGTGCTGGCGCTGCTGCGGCTGATGTTCGTGGCGATGTCGGGGCTGCTCGGGTGGAAGGTGTTCACCGACTGGCGAGAGCTCGAGCCGCAGGTGCGGGCGAAGATCCCTCCTGACGTTCTCGCCAGGCTGGGCATCGACCCGATTGCGCAGCGAACAGCCGGAGCGGAGCAACACTCGGGGCCCCGCGGCGCGGGGGAAGATGTGGTGCCGCTGCCGCTCGACGCGGGGGTCGAAGCGGTCGACGCGGGCACCGAAGTCGAGGTGCCCGACGTGGGCGCGCCGGAGCCAAGGCCGGCGCGGCTGACGGTCGAGAGCGTGCCTCCGAAGGCGACGGTGGTGCTCGACGGCAAGTCGCTCGGGGTGACGCCGCTGACCGAGGTCGAGCTCGCGGCGGGCGAGCACACGCTCGTCGTGACCTCGAAGAAGCCGAAGATCGAGGTGTCGCAGACCTTGTCGGTGGCAGAAGGTGAAGTGAAGAAGGTCTCGTTCAAGCTGAGAGGGCGATGAATCGCCGCGGCGCGGGCTCGTAGTAGAGAGGACACATGCTCACGACCGCGCTCATCGTCCTCGTCGCCGCCGCTCCTCCTGCCAAGAGTCAGGCGCTGCTCGACAAGGGCAAGCAGTCGTTCATGACGAACTGCGTGGCGTGCCACGGCGAAAAGGGAGCGGGCGACGGCCCCGGCGCGATCGCGCTGAACCCGAAGCCGCGCAACTACGCGAAAGACCCGTTCAAGCAGGGCGACAAGCCCGAAGACATCTTCAAGACGCTGCAGACGGGGGTGCCGAACACGGCGATGGTCGCCTTCGGTCACCTGTCTGAAGAAGAGCGTTGGGCGCTGGTCTACTGGGTGCTCGAGCTCAAGGGTGGCCCGTCGCCGGCGCCGGCGGCAGCGGCACCCGTCGATGCAGGCACGAAGGCGCCCGAGAAGCCGGCGAAGAAGAAGTAGTCGTCGCACGCCGAGCTCATGCACGGCCGACGTGAATGGCCTCGTCAACGAACCCCGAACCCGAACCCGGCAACGCTCCCGTCGCCGTGTACGTCGACGTCAACGTACACGTGAAGCGTGAACCGCCCCCGAGTCACCCGTGCAAGGGCCGCAGCACCGCGCACAGCCGAACCCGAGCGCCCTGCCCGTCCGTCACGAGCCCGCGCGCGCCCAGGGCCACCACGAGGTGCGTGCACAGCGCCCAGGCGAACCCCTCGTCGCAGGCGAGCCCGGGCCGCCAGAACGCCGAGAGGCCGGCGGGCTGGTGCTCGACGGCGCACACCCGCTTCACGTCAGGGTGGGCGTGGTTCCACTCGAGCACGAACTCCTGGCGATCGTACCGCGCGAGCTCGAGCAGCTTCGGGTCGTCACCGACGGCGAGCCGTGACTGCAGATCATCGAAGGCGCGCTCGCTGCCCCAGAGCGCGTCGAGCAGCGCGTCGGTGATGAGCAGCTGATCGAGCTCGGCCTTCTCGAGGCGCCCGAGCCAGACGACGCGCGCACCATCGTGCAGCTCGAGGTCGGTGTGCTCGGGGCCGCGGCGGCAGAGCGCCCTGCCCCCCAGCCAACGTTTGCCCTGGTGCGAGAGCCGGTGCGCGAGCTCGTCGAGGCCTTCGCCGATGCGCTGGGCCTCGTGCTCCTTCGCGATGCCGAGCCTGGGCGCGGGCCGCGGCGCCTTCGCGCCGTCGCCGCGCGTCGAGAGGCCCGCGAGCTTGAGGCCCGACGCGGCGGGCACGACCTCGAGCTCGACCGAGGTCCACCCCGGCGGAGCCAGCACCATCAGCGAGTCGTGCAGCGAGAAGGCGATCGCCTTCAGCGGGTCTTGAGTCACGCCCGCCCTTCTAACCTGTATGGTGCGCCGCCATGCGCTCGATCAC
>JAEUJP010000393.1 GCA_016793725.1 Myxococcaceae bacterium
GACAGACCGTTTCTTTCTGTGAGCCTGATTCTCAACGGGCGGTTCAGGCTGCTGAAGGCCGCCGCGAAGGGCGGTACCGCAACCGTGTACCTGGCCGAAGAGGTGGCCACCGGCAAACACGTGGCGGTGAAGGTGATGAAAAAAGATCTCGCCGAAGTGAAAGACATGGAAAAGCGCTTCGCCCGCGAAGCCTCGGTCATGGCGAAGATCAAGCACCCGAACATCGTGGGGCTGGTGCACTTCGAGCACGCGCCCGAGGGGCTGCTGCTGCTGACCGACTGGGTCGACGGCGAGCGGCTCGACGTGCTGATGGGCGGCAAGGCGCTGGAGCCGAAGCTCGGCGTGTCGCTCCTGCAGCAGCTCGCCGCGGCGCTCGCAGCGATTCACGCGCGCGGCGTGATTCACCGCGACCTCAAGCCCGAGAACATCGTGGTGGCGAAAGACGGCACGCTCAAGCTGCTCGACTTCGGCATCGCGCGCTTCACCGACGTGGGCGCAGGCCAGCAGTTTCTGACCGCCGCGGGGCAGATCGCGGGCACGCCGTCGTACGTGGCGCCCGAGCAGGCGCTCGCGAAGGCGTGCGACGCGCGCACCGACGTGTACACGTTCGGCGTGCTCGCCTACCGCATGTTGAGCGGCAAGCTGCCGTTCGACGCGAAGCACGACCTCGAGATGCTGACGGCGCACGTGAAGACGACGCCGACGCGCATGCGCGCCAAAGACGTCGACTCGCACGTGATCGACGTGGTGATGGCCTGCCTCGAGAAGAAACCCGACGATCGCCCGGCCGACGGTCAGGCGCTGGTCGACGGGCTGGCCTGAGCCGGAAGGCCGTCGAGCTTGTCGAAGAACTCGAACGGGTTCTCGAGGGCCTCGCGCACGGTCTTCGACAACACGCTCGCGTGGTAGCCGTCGATGAAGCGGTGGTCGAACGAGGCGTTGATGTTCATGGTCTTGCCCGGGATGACCTTGCCGTCTTCGACGACCGGCTCGTCACGCACCGCACCCGGCGCGACGAAGATCGGCACCCGCGTGTACGGCACGAGCGGCACGTACGCGGTGTCGAGGCCCAGTGAGCCGACGTTGGTGACCGTGAGCGAGCCGAACGCGTCTTTCGGCATGCCGAGAAAGCCCAGGTCGATGTTGAGCGTGTACATGAAGAACGCGAGCACCTTCAGAAACGCGTTCATGAACATGAAGGGGATCAGGGCGACGGTGCCCTTCCCCTTCTCGAGCGCCTTGTCTTTGCGCGCGCGCACCTTGTCGATGGTCGCCTGCATCTCGTCGGCGATCTGCAAGATCGACTTCTGATCGGCGTCGTCGATCTTGGCGGCGGTGAGATCGACCTTGCCGTCACCCTGGTCGGTCTGCACGACGAGCACCGAGATGTTCACGTGCTTGCGGAGGTAGACCTTGTTGTAGCGAAGAATCGCGTTGGCGTCGGGGCAGCGCCTGAGCGCTTCGGCGCAGGCCTTGGTGACGAGGTGCGTGACGGTCAGGCGCTTGCCGGTGACCTGGCGAAACCGCTCGATGTAGTCGAGGGCCTTTTCCATGCGCACTTTCAGGGTGCCGTAGACCGTGGGGTCGTAGGTCGTCGTCCACGTTCCGATCGCGATCTTGCGGAAGCTGGCGACGTCGTCTTTTTTCAACAGCTCGAGGTGGGCCATGGGCTTTGAAGCCTGCCTCAAGTTGGTGCTATTGGCACCGCCATGACTGCAATCGTAATTGTCCTCGCGGTGGCGCTCGCCATCAGCTTCTTCGTTCACTACCTCAACGCGACGAGCGCGCCGAAGCGCGTGGCGTCTGACAACCGGCCGGCCGAGGCCGTCGAGTCGCGTTCGGCGGCGTCTGACTCGGGCCGCGTCTCGAAGCTCGAGTCCGACCTCGACAAGAAGCGCAAAGAGATCGACGAGCTGAAGAGCGCGCAGACCGAGCTGAAGAGCGAGCTGAAGGACGTGAAGAAGAAGCTGTACGAGGCGAAAGAGGCCGGCAAGGGCGACGCCGATCTCGCGAAGGCGCGCGCTGACGTCGAGCGCGCGGCGTCGGTGCAGCTCGACACGACCCGCGCCGAGCTGGCCGCGGCGCTCGCCGAGGTGGCGAAGCTCAAGGCCGAGGCCGAGGGCGGCAAGAACAAGCGCCGCGAGGCTGCGGCTCCCGCGCCTGCTGCTGCTGCGGCGGCCCCTGCGCCCGCGGCGCCGGTCGAGCAGGTCGTGGTGCAGAAGGTGATTCGCGAGCTGAACGACGCCGACAAGGCGAAGATGACCGAGCTCGAGCAGAAGGCCGCGAAGGCGCGGTACCACGAGATCGAGCTCGAGCGGGAGCTCAAGACCGCGAAGGGCCGGGCCGAGAGCCAGGCGCGCCAGCTGCGTGAGGTGCGCAAAGAGGCGCAGCTCGCGAAAGACAAGTTCCGCGCGGTCGAGATGCGGCTGAACCGCACGCTGCTCGAGCGCGACATGTCGGTTCGGGCGCTGCGCGCGCTCGAGAAGCAGACCGGCCAGACCGCGAGCGAGCGCGTCGAGCTGTCGCCTGAAGAGGCGGCCGAGAGCGACCGGAAGATTCAGGCCCAGCAGGCGGCGCAAGAGAAGCTCGAGGCCGAGGCGCGGGCGAAGCTCGAGGCCGAGGCTGCGGCGCGCGAGGCGGCGGGTGAGCTGCCGGCTCCGGCGCCGAGCGCTCCGGCGGCGGCTGCACCGGCCCCTGCGAACCCGACGCCCAGCGCGTAGTCGAAGCGCGTAGTCGACTCCAAGAGAGGGAAGCCGAGTCCCCTCTCCCCTCGTAGGGGAGAGGGCCAGGGTGAGCGAGCCGACGCGCGAGCGGGTGGGCGGCGTTCTGTGTGAGTCTGGTGTTGTTCCAGCATCCGCAAACTCACACAGATTCCGGACGTCGGGCTGCTGGCCGCGGCCGGCGTGGTCACGGCAGCGGCGGCGTGAAGATGAATGAACGCCTCGGGTGAGTCGCGCCCGCAGTCTCGCCGCCGGCGACGAGCACCCCACCCTCGTCGAGCAGCGTGCACGACATGTTCTTCCGGTCGGTCGGCAGACCATGAAAAGGATCGTCACCGACATGTCGCGCGAGACGATGGCGGCCGACGTGCCCGAGACGAACAGCCATCGTCCGTCAGCGGCTGCTGGCGAGGCCCGAGGGGACCACAGCGGCCGACGTTGACGTCGTAGACCAGCGTGGTGCTGACAGGGACTGGTGCACGCTCACCGCCGTGAACGAGCACCTGCCCGTTCGGCAGCAGCGCCGACGCGTGAAACGCGCGGGGGAAACGAACACCCGCACCCGAGAGTTCCCGCCTCCACGATCTCTTCGGTTGCGCTGTCGAAGCGATCGATGCTGCTCAGCAGCTCTGGCCGTTCGCTCGTCGTGCGGTACCCGCCCGAGAGCATCACGCCGTGTCCCGGAACCGAGACTGCCGCGTGCCCTGCCCTCGCTTCGGTCGTGAAGCCGCAGATGCGCGTGAACCGCCCGACCCCTCTCGCGCGCACGCGCGTCGACGACCTCGCGCGGCCCCAGGCGATCACCTCGCCGTTGCGGCTCACCGTCGCCTGGCCCCCCCCTTCCGCGGGCTCCGACAGCTCGACCTGGTCATCGGTGCGACGAAAGCTCGTGTCACAACCCGAGGGCGTCAGCACCTCGGGCTCGAATGACGTCCCCCGCGGCATGGGTTGCGAACAGCTCGACCCCACGACCAGAACGACCAGCATTCGGCGCATGCAGCAGACCACCCGCCGCGACGTCGAACTAGCCTCGCCAGCTAGTCGACCGGAATGGGCGTGTAGATCCACGCGTCGTTGAGCGAGCGCGGGTCTGAGCCGCTCGTCTCGTCGATGCCGCCGATCACCAGCACCGAACCGTCGGTCAACGTCGTGCAGGTGTGAAAGTACCGCGGCACCTTCAGCGGCGCGGCCGCCGTCGACGTGCTCGTGCCCTGCGCATCGACGCGCACCAGCACCGCGTTGCCGTCGCTGAAGCCGCCGATCTTTCGGCCGCCGATCACCAGCGTGCCCTGCGGCAGCGTCACCGCGCACGCGTCGCCGCGCTCGCCGATGGTCGCCATCGTCGTCGCGACCGTGTTGTTCGACGTCTTGATGACCTCGGACGACGGGGTCGGCGCGATCGTGGTCGCATCGGTGTAGCCGCCCATCACCAGCACCGTCTGGTCATCGGGCAGCGACGCCGCGGCAGCGCCGCGCCGCGCCTCGTTCATCGGCAGCGGAGCCCCGGCGCGAACGAAGGCGTTGCCCTCGTACTTGTAGAAGTGGGCCTGGTTCGCCAGCGCGGGCGGGGTCTGCGTCGCGTCGACGCCGCCAGCCACGACCACGATGCTGCCGTTCTGCACCGTGGCGCCGCTCGCCTCGAGCCGGGGCAGGCTCTCACCCATCATCACCTGCACCTGGTTCGTGCTCGGGTCGAACCACTCGACCTCGGTGACCGGGTCGAGCGTGCTGCGCTGGAGCCCGCCGACCAGCAGCACCCGCCCGCTCGTCTCGGCGATCGCGAGGTGGCGCGTACGGGCGATGTTGATCGGCTCGTTGCGCGGCAACAGCGCGCCATAGGCATTTCGCTCGACGTCGAACACCAGCGCGGCCGTCGTGGGCCGGGGCGCGAACGTGTCTTTGTCGTAGAACTCGCCGCCGTAGAGCAGCACCTGTGCGTTGATGAGCAGCGTGGCGGTGTGAAACGCCTTCGGGAACTGAACCTGGCCACCGCCGACCGTCATGACCGGGCCCTGATCGAACGTGCCGGTGTTCGGGTCGAAGAACTCGGTCGTCGAGAGCGCGATGCGGTTCACCCCGCTCTCGAGCCGAAAGCCACCGGCGATGAAGACGCGCCCGTCTTTCAGCAGCGTGGCGGTGTGCGCCGCGCGCTGAGACCGCATCACCGAGCAGTCGCGCGGCGTCGTGTACGCGACCGGCCGCGTGAACGAGTCGACCTTGCGCAAGAAGATGTTGATGTCGATGCGCTGGTTCGAGCCCACGATCACGTCGGGGATCTTGGTGGGAATCGACCGGCCGATCGACAGCGGGCGCGGCGACGCATCATCGGCGTAGCCGCGCACCTCGATGACCCGTGCATCGCCTGCGGGGATCTTGGGGATCTGAATGCGCGCCTCGGCGCGCGCCACCTTGCTGACCAGCGGCTCTTCGATGCCGGGCCCCGTCACGCGCACCTGCAGCACGTTCACACCCTGAAACGGGTCGGCATCGGCGTCGCAGCCGGTCGTCACCACGTTCACCGCGATGTCGACCTCTTTCGGCCCGCAGCCCGTCAGCGCGAGCAGGCCGACCGCCACGACCACCGAAACCCTCAGCACGCCCACGCTCACCACTGTGCCGTCACCGTTCCCGTCACCGGCTTCGTGCTCTCGCTGACGATGAAGTACCCGCCCACTCCGGCGCCCGCCGCGAGCCCGACGCCCACCACGATCCACACCCAGCCCGGCACTCCGCCGCCCTGGCCCTGCTTCACCTCGACCGGCTTCTCGACCGGGTCGGCCACGTACGTCGGCTTCTTCTCGCCCTCGTCGGGCGTCAGCCGCGGCTTCGCCACCGTGCGCGAGCCGCTCGCCGCGTCGGGGTCTCTCGACGTCGCCACCCGGCTCAGCTTCGTCTGCGGCTTCGTGATCAGCGACAACGGCAGCGCCGCCGACGAGCCGTAGCTCTGCACCTTCTTCACGATCTCTTCGACCAGCCGAAACGCCTCGACGTTCGACGTCAGCGCCTCATGGTCGAATGAAACAGCCGGCAGCGGCGCGAACCCGCTGCGCCGCGCCGAGTACAGCGCCAGCCCCGACGTCAGCTGCTGGTCGCCCGTGCGGTACACGATGCCCACCACCGCGTACTCGGCGTTCGCCGCCTTCACGTAAGCCTGCACCCGCGTCAGCGTCGCCTCGTCGAGCGACTGCGTCACCTTCGGGTCGGCCACCCCGCCCGCGCTCTTCGCCGGCGCATCGCCGAAGCTGCCCTTCACCTTCGCCATGCCGCCCTTCACCTCGACCACCTGCCCGAAGCGCTCGCCGCGGCTGCCCTCGATCTTCACGTAGTGCGTGCCGAACGCGAGCCCCTCTTCGAGCACCGGCACCATGCCGAGGTCGCGCCCGTCGATGAACACCGTCGACCCCGGCGGCCCCTCGACCGACATCGAGCTCTTGCCCTGCTTGTCGAGCCGCTTCTTCGCCTTCTCGAACTCGCGCGTGAACGCCGGAGGGTACCCGGAGGGTATGGAATACGTCGGGTCCATTCGCGCCAGCTGCGTCAGCGTCTTCTGCGCGTCGTCTTCAGCGCCCGTGCGGAACTGCGCCACCGCCAGCGACACGTGCGCCTCGAGCACCGACGGGTAGTCGGCCGTGCCCGGCTCGGCCAGCGACAGCTCGATGCCCTTCTTCAGCGCCGGAGCCGCCTCGTCGAACTTCAAGTCGGCCAGGAGCTTCTTGCCCGTCTCGAGCGCCAGCGTCGCCTCGGGGTTCGGCTTGCTCGACTTGCTCGTCGGCTTCTCGGCCTTGTTGATCGTCGGCGACGCCACCAGCGCCACCGCGTCGTCACGCGAGCGAAGCTCTTCCGTCACCTGGCTCGTAAAACGACCCGCCGCCGTCTCTGAGGCATCGTCGACGGCAGTGAAAGGAACCACGACGACGCGCGGCTGATCGCCGGCTGCGGCGACTGCCGAAACACCAAGAACGAGGACGAAAAGGAATCGGCTGATAAAACCCATGGTTGAAGCGCGGGCACAGTACGCACCACTGGGCCTGAAAATCAATTTGAAGCGCGCATGCGCCTATCACTCGCGACCCGCATTTTTCTTGGCTACGCCGCCGTCCTCCTGACGTTCGGGGCGGTGTCGCTGTTCGCCGTCGCCGAAATGCGCAGGAGCCAGGAGGAGATACGCCTCGTCGCCCAGGGCTACCTCCACCTCTCGCAGACCTCGGCCGACATCGAGGGCTACTTCAACAGCCAGCAGCGCGACATGAGCCGCCTGCGCGACGAGAAGAACCCCGAAGCCCGGCGCCTGGTGATCAGCCTCGCGCGGCGCTACTTCCTCCAGACGATGTCGCAGAAGATCGCCGAGGGCCACCAGCGCGCCGCCGAGGCCCGCCAGTTCGCCTCACCCGGCGAGGGCGCGTTCGTCAAAGAGGTCGACACGAAGCTCACCGAGCTCGAGACCGCCATCGGCCGCTACGTCGACGCGCGCGAAGAGGCGTTCAAGCTGCTCGAGACCCCGAACGTCGACGCCACGCTCGTCGAAGACAAGCTCGACCGCGTCACGGTGCTGCAGAACCAGATCAACTCGTCGATTCGCCTGCTGCACGCGTCGCTCGAGACGCGCATTCTCGACCGCGTCGACAAGGCGCAAGAGCGCGAGCGGCGCACGGGCGCGCTCATCATCGCGCTGTCGGTGCTCGCGATTCTGGTCGGGCTCATCGCGACGGCGGCGGCGGCGCGGGCGCTCAAGCCGATTCAGACCCTGATCGCGGGCGTCGCGCGCGTCGGCCGCGGCGACTACTCGGCGCAGGTGGGCTTCGCGGGGCAAGACGAGATCGCGCAGCTCTCGCGAGAGTTCGACAAGATGGCGACGAGCCTGAAAGAGCGCGAGGCGCAGCTGCTGCAGGCCGAGCGGCTGGCGGCGATGGGCCGGGTGGCGGCGCAGATCTCGCACGAGGTGCGCAACCCGCTGTCGTCGATCGGCCTCAACGCCGAGATGCTCGAGGAGCAGCTCGCGAGCGCGAAGTTCGGCAGCGAGGCCGAGGCGAATGAAGCGCGCGAGCTGCTCGGCAAGGTCTCGCGCGAGGTCGACCGGCTCACCGAGATCACCGAAGAGTACCTGACGCTCGCGCGGCTCCCGGCCCCGGCGCTGAAGCGCGAAGACGTGAACCAGGTCATGCGCGGCGTGATCGACTTCTCGCGCGAAGAGCTGGTGCGCGCGAACGTGCAGGTCGACGAAGCGCTGTCGGCCGAGCCGGTGTTCGCGCAGGCCGACGAAAACCAGCTGCGGCAGGTGCTGCTGAACCTGGTGCGCAACGGGCGTGAGGCGATGGCCGAGCTGGGCGGCGGGCGGCTGACGCTGTCGACGAAGCTGCAGAACGGCCACGTCGAGATCGAGGTCGCCGACACCGGCCCGGGCCTGTCGACCGAGGCGACCCAGCACCTGTTCGAGCCGTTCTTCTCGACGAAGAAGGGCGGCACCGGGCTGGGCCTCTCGCTGTCGCGCCAGATCGTGCAGGCCCACGGCGGGCGGCTCGAGGTCGAGAAGCTCGCCCAGCACGGCGCCCGCTTTCGCATCACCCTGCCCCGCGCATGAGCTTCAGACACCACCGCACGATTTTTCCCAACGGGCTCACCGTCGTGACCGTCGAGACCCCACACCTGCACTCGGCGATGGTGGCCGTGTACGTGCGGGTGGGCTCGCGGCACGAGACGGCCGACAACAACGGGGTCTCACACTTCCTCGAGCACCTCTTCTTTCGCGGCTCGCACCGGCACCGAGACACGGTGAAGATGAACGCGCAGGTCGAGGCCGTCGGCGGCAACCTGAACGGCATCACGACGCGCGACTGCTCGTACTACTACACGCCCTGTCACCCCGACTCGGTGAAGCTGTGCCTCGAGACGCTGGGCGACCTGTTGACCTCGCCGCGGCTCGTTCACCTCGAGCTCGAGAAGAAGATCATTCTCGAAGAGATGCTCGACGAGGTCGACGAGAAGGGCCGCGACATCGATCTCGACAACCTCGCGAAGCGCGAGCTCTACGGGGCGCACCCGCTGGCGTTCAAGATCGCGGGCACGCCCGAGACGGTGCGCGCGATGACGCTGGCGAAGGTGAAGCGGCACTTCGCGCACCACTACGTGGCGGGCAACATGGTGGTGGCCGTGAGCGGGCCGGTGGCGCACGACGAGGTCGAGCGCACCGTGCGGCGCGTGTTCGCGAAGCTGCCGGCGGGGCCGCGGGTCGGTGAGACGCCTCCGCCCGAGCCGCCGAAGGGGCCGCACCTGAAGCACGTGCGCTTCGACGAGGCGCAGACCGAGCTGCGGCTCTCGTTTCCCGCGGTGAGCGACGCGCACCCCGACTTCGCGGCGCTGTCGGTGTTGCGGCGCGTGCTCGACGACGGGCTGTCGTCACGGCTGCCGTACAACGTGGTCGAGCGGCGCGGGCTCGCGTACTCGGTGAGCGCGGCGCTCGAGGCGTTTCACGACACGGGCGTGTTCGACGTCGAGGGCGCGTGTGCTCCAGAGGCGGCGGGCGCGCTGGTGCGAGAGATCTGCCGCACGCTGGCGAGCCTGCGTGAGGGTGAGATCACGGCCGAAGAGCTCGGGCGCGCGAAGCGGCGCCACCGCATGCACCTCGACTTTCTTCAAGACTCGCCGTCAGACCTGATCGGCTGGTTCGGAGGCACCGAGTTGTTTCGGCCGCCCGAGAGCTTCGAAGAACGGTGCAGGGCGGTCGATCAGGTGACGCTGGCGGACCTTCGCCGCGTCTCGCGCACGTACCTGCGCAGAACGAGCCTGCGCGCGATCGCGGTCGGGCCCGGCAGCGGGCTCAAGACGCTGAGGGCGGCAGTCGAGAGGGCCGAAGGGCTCGGCGGTTGAGCTGAGTCTGGCCGGCGAACCGAGCCCGGTTGCCGGCATGGGCAGGGGTTGGGGGCAGGTTCTTCGGCGGCGGGTGGTCAGCGCCCGCGCTTGCGAATGATCTGAATGGCCGAGCCCTTCGGCTTGCCGCGGCCGAGCCGCTTCTTCAGGTCTTTCAGCGCCTGATCATTCGGCGCATTCTTCAGCTGCTCGTCGACCAGCTTGCGACCGCGCTCGAGGTTGATGCCCGTGTCTGCGTAGAGCTCGGCGAGCGCGATGCGCTCGTCGGGCGTCGCCTCTTTCATGAACAGCAGCTTCTCGAGCGCGCCCATCGCCTCGCCCTTCTCGTCTTTCTCGCGGTAGATGCGCCAGATGCGCGACAGCACCGGTGGAAACGTCGAGTCGACCTTCAGCGCGTACTTGTAATTCTCGAGCGCGCTCACCGGGTCTTCTTGCAGCTCGTACGCGCGCCCGCGCACGTAGAGCGCCCGGGGGAAGTTGTCTCGCTGCATCAGCGCCTGGTCGACCATCGCCTGCGCCTCTTCGAGCTGCCCCGCGAGCAGCTTCGTCTCGGCCAGCTGGCAGGCGAGATCGGCGTCGCGCGGGAACTTCTCGACCAGCGGCTCGAGCAGCGTCGCCGCCTCGTCGTAGCGCTTCTGCGTGTTGAACACGCGCGCCTTGAACGTCACGATCTCGGGGTCTTTCTGCGCCTCGGGCCCGATCTGCGCCAGGTCGGCCTCGGCCAGCTCCGGGTACCCGTTCGTCAAGAAGTACCGCGCCCGCAAGACCCGCGCGCTCGTCAGGTGCGGGTTCTCTTTGAGCAGGCGATCCATCAGGTTCGCCGCCAGCACCTCGTCGCCCTTCACCAGCAGAATTTCCGTCTCGGTCACCTTCGCGTCGGGGTCGTCGGGCTTGCGCGACTGCACCCGCCCCAACGTCTCGAACGCCCCGTCGGTGTCGGTCGAGCGCGCCTGCAGCTTCGCCAGCATGAGCAGCTCGGCGTCGGTCAGCTGGTTCGCGTCGCGCATCTCGAGCAGCGTCGTGATCGCCGCCCCCGTCTGCCCCATGCGCTTGTACAGCTCGGCCCGCTCGCGCTTGACCGCCGGGTCGCTCTTCGCGCCGAGCTCTTCGGCGTGCTTCAGCGCCATCACCGCCGCCCCGTCGTTGCCCGCCTCGCGGTGCGCCTGCGCCAGCAGCAAAAAACCGCCCGGGTCGTTCGGAGCCAGCGACGACGCCTTCGTGAACGCCTTCACCGCCTTCTCGAAGTCTTGCGCCGACATCGCCGCCCGCCCGTCGGCCACCGCCTGCGTGCGCTGCGCCTGGGTGCTGTCGACCGCCTGCTGCTCGGCGTTCTTGCAGCCCGCCGCCGAGAGCATCAGCACGGCCACCACGTGTCGCAGGACTTTCAACGGCGCCGACCGTAGCATTCCGCTGCTCCGATGGATCCGTTCGTACGCCGCCTCGTTCTGCGCATGGCCGACCCCACCCGGCCCCTCTCGCGGAACAAACACTTTCACACCTTCGAGAGCCCCGAAGGCAAGGCCGCCATGAAGGTCTTTCGAAGGCTCACCGCCCTGCGCAAAGACATCAACGCCTGCGAGAAGGCCGGCGGCACCTGGAAGGTCGAACAGCACGAGGCCGACGGCAAGCTGAAGGTCGAGCTGACGCTGATGAGCATACGCGCCCGCCGCACCGTCGTGCTCGAGCCCGCCGAGCTCGAGTTGTTAAACTCGATCGGCTGATCGTCGGCCGCGCGACTTCTCGACCACGGCGTCGGCCGACGGCACCTCGTTCGGGTGCAGCGCCGCGAGCAGCACCGTGCGCACCGCTGCGATCAGATCGGTGTTCACCATCGACGCCCCGCCCGCGATGCCGCGCAGCGCGCCCGGCAGCGTGTGCGTCGTGATGAGCCCGCCCGACGCCGTGCCCGTCGCCACCACGACGGGCAGCTTCAGCTCCTGGCCCAGGTAGCGCGCCTGCTTGAGGCACAGCTCGCCGTCTTCCATCACGAGCGCTCCGACCGCGTCGTGCGCCAGCGGGCGCCACAGGGGCCGCGCCGCCTCGGCCGCCGGCAGCAGCAGAAAGTCGACCTTCAGCACGTCGCCGAGATCGAGACGCCCCAGCGTGCCGAAGCCGCTGCGCACGCAGCCCGGCTCGGTCGCCACCGCGACCAGCCCCGGCAGCGCGCGCAACATCAGCCGCCCCGCCTTCGGCCCCGAGCCCACCACAAAAATTTTGGCGACCACCGCGCCCCGCCCCGTTCGCCCGCGCAGCAGCCGCCCGCGCAGCGCGTGCACCTCGGCGGGCCCGAGCAGCGGCCCCTCACCCGACGACGCCGCCCCCTCTTGCCGCGCGATGATGCCCTTCTCGAGCAGCGCGGCGATCGCCGCCATCACGTCGAGGTCGGGCGCCTCGGCCAGATCGAGCAGCTCGTTGATGCGCCGCGGCGCCCGCAGGAGCGACAGCACCTCGGCCGTCACCGCGTGCGGCTCGACCGGCAGCGTCGCCCCCGGCACGATCGCCACCCGCTGCCGCAGCGGGGGCAGCGCCGCCAAGAGCCGCACCCGCTCGTCGCTGAGCCGCGCCCCCTCGAGCAGCGCATCTTCCATCGTGCGGTCGATGCGCGACCGCGCCGGCGCCGGGCCCGGGATGAACGCGAAGTTGCCCTCGCGCCACGCCAGCAGGCGAAACAGCGCCTTCTCGCCCTCGACGTCGCCCGCCCGCGCGTTCGCCGGCTTGCCGTTCGACAGCACCACCTCGCCGCGCTCGGGCCCGTTCGCCAGCGTGAGCCGGCCCGTGCGCCGGTTCATCGCCAGAATCTGCATCAGGTCGGCGAGCGGCAGCTGTTGCAGCCCGCCCTCGATCTCTCGCGCGTCGCCCTTGAGCTCGCGCGCCGCCTCGACGCGCCGGCAGAGGTGATCGATGCGCGACAGCACCTCGTCGAGGTTGAACGGCTTCTTGAGGTAACCCTCGCGAAACGCCCGAATGCGATCGACGTCGGCCTCGTGCGTCGTCAGCACCACCGGTATGTCGGCCGTGCGCGGGTTGCTGGTGAGAATCTGCACGAAGCTCTTCGCGTCGATGAGCGTGCAGTCGTCGTCGAACAGCACGACGTCGGGGTGCCTCAAGACCGCCACCTCGAGCGCCTTGCTGCCGTCGGGGGCGTACGTCACCTGATAGCCCCGCTGGCGCAGCGCCTTCGAGAGCGCACGCACCACGTCGAGCTCGGGGTCGGCGATGAGGATCTTGCGCGGCGTCGCCATGGGTCGCTCAGTACGGCTGCAGCGAATATTCGGTCTGCAGGGCCGACACGAGACCCTCGACCAGCGTCGGGTCTGAAGAGTGAAAGCCCCAGGTCACGCCGCGGCCTCGGCGCTGCAAGAGCGCGTAGGCCGAGCCGTCGCCCAGCCAGAGCAGAAACTCGTGGCGGTGCAGCCGGTCGTCGCCCTCGACGAACACCGGTGTGATCACCGGGTGCGTCACGAGATCGCCGCGCCGCCCGAGCAGGTACACGCGCGGCGCCATCGTCGGGTCGACGCCCTCGAGCCCCATCGCGATCGGCACGTCGACGTTCAGCTCGGGCACCCCCACGTAGATGAGACCTCTCGCGTTCGGCTCGCGAAGCAGGTTGCGCGCCACCTCGGTCTGCAGCTCGTCGAACAGCACGTCGGCGACGCGGCCGCGCCGGCTCGGCTCACCCGTCGTCTCGGGCAGCCGCGGGCTCTTCGAGTTGCCGAGCAAGAGCTCGACCTCGTCCCAGAACGGCTGGCCCTCGAGCTTCAGCTGCCGGTGCAGCGACTGGCGGCGCTCGTCCATTCGTTTTTTGCAGCGCACCAAGAGCTCGTCGAAGTCGTCGCCGTCGCGCGGAAACGTCGACGCCCCGCCCGTCATCGCGAACGGCACCTTCTGCTCGAGCGCGCGCGCCTCGGGCTCGTCGTGCATCGCCTGCAGCGCGCGCCGCAAGAACATCAGCGCCCCGAAGAAGTCGGTCTCGGGCAGCAGCGCGTGAAACTCTTGATCGGTCGCCCGCGCCACCACGTCGGAGTCGCGAATGATCTGCGACAGCGCCCTCAGCGTCGCCCGCTGCGCCGCCCGCGCCGCCTCGTTGCCGAGCCGCAGCCGAAGCTGCGGCAGGTTGTCGATCGAGAACGTCAGCACCGAAAACGTGCGCGCGTAGCGCCGCGCCTTGTAGATCTCTTTCGCCGCGTAGTCGGTGAAGTACGAGAGCGTGTACGCGCCGGTCTCGCGGTCGCGCAGGCCCTGCCGCTGCAGCGTCGACACCTTGATCGCCTGCCGCACCGCGCTGCCCGCGAACTCGCCGAGCAGCGACGCCTGCGTCACGAGCTCGGGCGGGAACCTGCCGGTCAGCGGGTCAGACAGCTGCACCAGGCCCACCACCTCGCTCTGCGCGATGAGCGGCACCAGAAACGTCGCGCCCGCGTGCCACGGCTTGTTCTGCACCAGCGTCGCGTCGACCCGCTCGGGCATCGCCTTGCGATCGACCAGCCCGTGCCACGCGCGCAGCCGCAGGCCGGCCCGCTCGCCCGAGACCCACAGGGCGCCGCTCTGGGCGCCGCAGAGATCGGCGAGCTCGTGCAGCACCTTCTCTTGCAGCACCTCGAGATCGGGCGTGGCGACGAGCGCGAGGCACCGGCGCTCGAGCGCTACCTTTCGCGGCGCGGTGCTCAGGGCAGCGCACCTTCGTAGACGAACGTCGCCGGGCCTTTCAGAAACACCTTCGCGAGATCGCGCTGCACCTTCACCTCGAGCGGCCCGCCCGGCAGCGTCACCTTCACCCAGCGATCGAACGGGCTCTTCCCCTCGAGCGCCGAGGCCACCACCGATGCGCAGGCGCCGGTGCCGCAGGCCTGGGTGATGCCGACGCCGCGCTCCCAGACGGTCACCACCATCGAGCCGTCGGCCTCGTGCCGGCAGCACTCGATGTTCGCGCGATGGGGGAAGCGCGGGTGCACCTCGAGGTGTGGGCCGACGACGTGCGCCTTCTCGGGCGGCGTATCGAGCAGCACGAAGTGCGGGTTGCCCATGTCGACGAACGTGCCGGTGTGGCCGTCGACGAGCTCGTTCGGCGCGCCGTGCTTCGCGGCGCCCATTTCGACCGTGATCTCGTCGACGCCGCGCGGCGACCACGCCGTCTGGCTCACGAGCACGCCGGCGCCCGTCTCGACCGTGACGCTCTGCAGCCGGCCCTCGGTGTGCTCGGCGAGGTGCTTCACGACGCAGCGCAGCCCGTTGCCACACATCTCGGCGATCGAGCCGTCGGCGTTGTGCACGACCATGCGCGCGACGGCCGCGTCGGCCGCCGAAGGCAGCAACACGAGCACGCCGTCGGCGCCGATGCCGCGGCGCCGATCGCAGAGCACGCGCGCGACCGACGCATCGATGTCGCGCGCCGTCTTGCGGCGATCGAGCACGACGAAGTCGTTGCCGAGGCCGTGGTACTTGAAGAACGCTTCCAACAGGCTGTGACTATGCCTGCGGGCGCGACTTCCCGCTACGGAAGGCAGTTGGGCACGTCGAACTCGCCCTGAACGTGCCCGGCGTCGGTTCTGAAGAGCGGGTCGTACAGGTGTACCCGGTAGCTGCCCCGCCACCGGGTGCGATCGGCCGAGCTCACGGTGAGCGAGCCCTCGTCGGCCGTGTAGACACCGCCGTCGATGAAGGCGAAGGCGAGATTGACGCTGAT
>JAEUJP010000395.1 GCA_016793725.1 Myxococcaceae bacterium
CACAGCGGCAAGGTCGCGCGCATGGCGGCGAACATGGTGCTCCTGCGGCACAACTTCTTCCCCGCCGTCATCCACTCCATCGATCGCCAGCGGTACTACGAGGCGTTTCGCGGCGCCCCCGCGGCGTTTCGCTCGACGATGATGGACGCGATGGAAAACGTGCTCGATCAGGGCCTCAAGTACTTCCGCGACCTGAACCGCAAGTACAAGGCGATCAACTGAAGGTCTGAGACGTGGGGCACGAGTCGCCACGCAGTCCCATCGGCCGACTCCCCGTGCGGAAGAAGCTGTCGCGCCTGCTCAAGCTCGCGCGCGGCAAGACGCGCGGCCTCGTGCTCACGCACGACAACCCTGACCCCGACTCGCTCGCGTCGGCCGTCGCCCTCGCGCTGATTCTCGAACGCAAGGCCGGCGTCTCGATGCAGGTGGCGTACGGCGGCATCATCGGCCGCGCCGAGAACATCGCGTTCGTGCGCGTGCTCAAGCTGCCCGTCGAGCCCATCTCGAAGATCGTCTTCGACGACTTCGACCTCTTCGCGCTCGTCGACACGCAGCAGAACGTCGGCAACCACGCCCTGCCGATTCACCTCACCGCCGACGTCGTCATCGATCACCACCCGCTGCGCGAAGAGAACCAGGTGCCGGTGCCGTTCTCTGACATCGGCAACACCGGCGCGACCTCGACGCTGCTCACCCAGTACATGCGGGCCGCGCGGCTCGAGCCCGGGCCCGAGCTGGCGACGGCCCTGTACTACGGCATCAAGGCCGACACGCGCGACCTCGAGCGGCAGACGCGCAACCCCGACGTCGACTCGTACCTGTGGCTGTTCCCCAAGATCGACCGCGAGCTGCTCTCGAAGATCGAGCACCCCGACGTGCCGGCCCGGTACTTTCAGCTGTACCACGCGGCGATCGAGCGGGCGAAGGTCTACAGCTCGGCGGTCATCACCGACATGAGCGAGGTGTATTCGCCCGACATGGTCGCAGAAGTCGCCGAGCGCCTGTCGTTTCTCGACACCGCCGTGTGGTCGCTCGCGTACGGCAGCTACCGCTCGCAGCTGTACCTCTCGCTGCGCGTGAGCGACCGCCGCATGAAGGCCGGCAAGCTGATTCGCGATCTCACCCAAGACCTCGGCGGCTCGGCGGGCGGCCACGGCAGCATGGCCGGTGCGCGCATACCGCTCTACGGCACGAAGCAGCAGCGCAGCGCGCTGAAGCGCGAGGTGGTTCGCCGCTTCAAAGAGTCGCTCGGCATCGAGGCAGAGCGCGGCACGGCCCTGCTCTCGAGCGACGTGTCGTGATCTACCTCGACTACAACGCCACCTCGCCCCTGTGGCCCGAGGTCGCCGAGCTGCTCGCGCGCCAGTACGCCGTCTTCGCCGGCAACCCGTCGAGCATTCACGGCCCCGGCCGCTCGGCCCGCACGCGCCTCACCGCCGCGCGCGACGGCGTCGCCCGCCAGCTCGGCTGCGAGCCGAAAGAGATCGTCTTCACGGGCTCGGGCTCCGAAGGGGCGGCGCTCGCAGTGACGGGCGCGTACCGCACGCAGAAGAAGCGCACGAAGGTGGTGACGACGCCGATCGAGCACCCGTGTGTACTGGGCGCGGTGGCGCAGCTCGAAAGAGAAGGCGCCGAGGTGGTGCGCACGCTCGACCCGCTCGCGGCCATCGACGAACGCACCGCGCTGTGCTCGGTGATGTTCGTCAACAACGAGACCGGCGTCGTGCACCCGGTGGCCGCGATCGCGAAGCGGTGCCGCGAGGTCGGCGCGCTCTTTCACACCGACGCCGTTCAGGCCGTCGGGCGCGTGCCGTGCACGCTGCGCGAGGCGCAGGCCGACCTGCTGTCGATCTCGGCGCACAAGTTCGGCGGCCCCGTCGGCGCCGGCGTGCTCGTCGCCCGGCGCGGCCTCGATCTGCAGCCGCTCGTGCCCGGCCACCACGAAGACGGCCGCCGCGGAGGCACCCAGGCCGTCGTGCTCGCCGAGGCCCTCGCCCTCGCGCTCGAGAGGTCGGTCGCCGCGCTGCCCGAGGTCGGCCCGCGGCTCGAAGCCTTGAGAGCTCACTTCGAGCGCGAGCTCACCACCCGCCTGCCGAACGTGTTCATCAACGGCTCAGGCCAGCCGCGCGCGCCGGGCATCAGCAACGTGCGCTTCGAGGGCGCCGACGGCGAGGCCCTGCTCATCGCGCTCGACCTCGAGGGCATTCACGTCTCGTCGGGCGCCGCCTGCGCCTCGGGCTCGGTGAAGCCGTCGCACGTGCTGACCGCGATGGGCTTGAGCTCTGCGCAGGCGCAGGGCTCGTTGCGCTTCTCGATGGGCCGCTCGACGACGCAGGCGGAGCTCGAAAGAGTCATCGAGACTCTGGTGACGAACGTCCCGCGCTCGCGCTCGTGAAGGGGCCGGCCACCGAAGCGGAACGCTCGCGTTCCGCCTAGCGGCGAACGCCGGGAGTGGCCGGACCCGAGCCAGGTAGCCGTGATATCGACGGGCACATGCCCGTGATTCTGTCGACGACCACGCAGCGCAAGGCAGCCGACGCAGCTCCCGCGGTGTCACCCGCGTCGAAGGCCCCGAAGCACCTGGGCCTGGTGGCGAAGCCGGCGACCGCCCCGCGCGACGGCCTGATCGGCCGGCCGCGCACCGTGAGCGCAGCGCTCACCGGCGCGCCGCGCAACGATCACATCGGCGGCTCGGTCACGCTCGGCACCACCACCACGACTCCGAAGCCGGTGCACAAGCTCGTGAAGCGCGCCGACTTCGACAAGCTCTCGGCCGCTGGCACCGGAGCAGGCGCCGCCGGCATGCCCGAGGTGAAGTTCCTGCTCGATCGCAAGACGGGCCAGCTCCACTTCCTGCCGAAAGAGATTCCGTACCACTACTTCTACGCGCGCGACGTGCTCGGCATCGACCTGCCGGTCGAAGACTTCAACCGCATCGCGTACCTCGACCCGAACCGGCGCTTCGTCGCCGGCACCCTCACCGCCTACGACAACTACGTCGACCCGAACGGCAAGAAGGGCACCTTCGGCATGTCGTTCTGGTCGACCGACATCGTGCGCGGGCCGCTGCTCGTCGAGACGCAGAAGGCGGTGCAGAAGGGCCTCGCCTTTTTCGGGCAGCCGGTCGTGTACCGGCCGGGCGGGCAGACGCAAGAGACGCTGCTCGAAAAAGACGCGGGCAGAGACAAGAAGGCGCTGCAGGCCGCCGGCATCCCCGTGCTCACCAACACCGAGCTGTCGAAGGGGTTCGACTTCACGTCGCTGAACCCGGGTGAGGGCTTCGGCACGCTGCGCATCATCAAGGGCCAGGGCCCGGGCGACCCGCCGCCGACACGGCGCGACGTGGTCATCTACGCCGACGAGATCCCCGCCGACGTGCCTCCGCTCGGGGGCATGGCGACGCCGAAGCCGCAGACGTACCTCTCGCACGGCGCGCTGAAGGCGCGGCAAGACGACACGCCGTACGCGTACGCGCGCGACATCTTGAGCGACCCGAAGGTGAAGCAGCTCGAGGGCAAGCTGGTGAAGCTCGAGGTGACGGCGAAGGGCTACTCGCTGCGCGCCGCGACGAAGACCGAGGCCGACACGTACTTCGAGAAGATGCGGCCGAAAAAAGACCAGAAGCTGCACTCTGATCTGAAGCCAAAAGAGCCGAAGGCGCTCGACCAGCTGACGTTCAGAGACGCGAAGGCCTACGGCAGCAAGGCGGCGAACGTGGCCGAGCTGCTCAAGCTGTACAAGTCGGGCGCGCTGAACGTCTCGGGGCCCGGCGAGCCGAAGGTCTACACGCCCGACGGCTGGGGCATACCCGCGAGCTGGTACGACACGTACATGAAGACGGCGAAGTACGACGCCGACACCACGCTCGAGCAGCGCATCGACGAGCTGCTCAAGCTGCCCGCACTCAAGAACGACCCGAAGCAGCGCGCCGAGCTGCTCGCTGACTTTCGCGAGCACATCGAAGACGCCGCGATGCCGCCCGAGCTGCAGAAGAAGCTCGACGCGCTGCAGAAGCAGTTCAAGGCGAAGTTCCCCAACGACAACCTGCGCATTCGGTCGTCGAGCAACAGCGAAGACCTGCAGGGGTTCAGCGGCGCGGGCCTGTTCGACTCGTTCACCTTTCGCTTCGCCGACCAGACGAAGCCGAACAAGACGTTGGGCGACCGCTTCCAGAAGGTGTTCGCGAGCGTCTTCAACGATCGCGCGTTCGCCGAGTTCGACTACTACCGCGTCGACTCACACACGGTCGACATGGCCGAGCTGGTGATGCCGAACAGCGACGACGAGATCGCGAACGGCGTCGTGCGCTGGGGCGGCGCCATTCCCGGGTGGGACACCATCACCGTCAACGCGCAGGTCGGCGAGAGCCTGGTGACGAACCCCGAGGGCGGCGCGACCCCCGACTCGATCGTGATGGGCAACTACGGCTTCAACGGCGAGGCTGAGATTCAGTACGAGCAGCAGACGAACCAGAAGCTGCCGCCGGGCCGCAAGCACGTGCTGACCGACGGCGAGCTCAAGGCGCTCTTCAAGGCGATGAAGGTCGTTCAGACGCACTTCAAGAAGCTGTACGGCAAAGAGAACGACCCGACCTTCTCGATCGAGTGCGAGTTCAAGATCGAAAAAGACGGTCGCCTGCTCATCAAGCAGGCGCGGCCCTGGGTCTACTGATTCGCCATCACGACCCGGGAAACAGCCCGCGCACCACGGCCGAGATCGCGAGCGGGGTGCCGACCCGCTCGTCGTAGAGCGGCGCCAGCGCCTTCGACATGGCGGCCGCGTTGGGAAAGCGGTCGGCCTCGTCGGGTGCGAAGCCCCGATCGATGACGGCGGCGACGCCGGGCGGCACGTCGGCGCGGCGCTCTTTGAGCGGCACGCGTTCGCCGCTGCGAATCGCCTGGAAGACCTCTTCGGCGGTCTTGCCGGCGAACGGGCGGTGCAGCGTGAGCAGCTCGTACAGCGTGACGTTCGCGGCCCAGAGATCGGCGGCCGGCGAGATGACGCCGTTCAGGGTCTCGGGCGAGAGGTAGTACGGCTTGCCCATGACGTCGCCGACGCCGCCGTCGATGAGGCCGCGGGCGACGCCGAAGTCACCGAGCTTGGCGTCGCCGGTGCGCGAGATGAACAGGTTCGAAGGTGAGACGTCACAGTGCACGATGCCGAGCGGCTTGCCGGTCGGGCCCTTGGCGTCGTGGGCGTAGGCGAGCGCGTCGAGCAGCACCTTGGTGAGGTAGACGGCGAAGTCGATGGGCCAGGGGATCTTGCGCTCGCGGCAGCGCTTCACGATCTGACCGCCGTCGCGGCCGTCGATGAGCTCCATCACCATGAAGTAGACGTCGCCGTCGATGCCGACCTCGTGCACCTTCACGATGTTCGGGTGATCGAGAAACCGAATCAGGTCGGCCTCGCCGGCGAAGAGCGAGACGTACTCGGCGTCGCTCTGCAGCTCGGGCAAGAGTCGCTTCACCGCGAACTCTTGACCCGCCCTGGGGCCTTCGGTCGCGCGCGCCTTGAAGACCTCGGCCATGCCGCCGCGGCCGAGCAGCTCGAGGAGCTCGTATTGACCGAGCGTGCTGCCGATGCCGCCCTGGCTCACGGCTTCTGCCCGCGCTTGTCCTTCTTGGTCTTCGCGTCGTTCAGCAGCTTCTTGAACTCGGGCTCGTCGCGCAGGGCGTCGAGGTCGCCATCTTGTTGGGCGGCCTCATGCAGCGTGGGCACGTCGCCGACGCGAAAGGCGTTCTTCAGCGCGGCGATGCCCTCTTTTTTTCGGCCGTTGCGGGCCTGGGCGCAGGCGAGGTTGTAGAAGAGGTCGCCGAGATCTTGATCGGTGAGCTTCGTCTTCGCCTTGGGCGCGACGAGCATCGCCTTCTGGATGCACTCGAGCCCCTTGGCGACGTTGCCGAGCTTGAGCTCGACCTGGCTCAGGTACGACCAGGTTCGCCAGTCGCCGTCGTCGTACGAGATGGCGCGCTCGAACGCGGTGCGGGCGGCGGTGAAGTTGTTCTCTTTCATCTTCAACGTGCCGAGCTGCGAGGCGTCTTTCGCCGACTTCTCGAGCTCCTTCTTGTTCTGGTTCGCGTTCTTGCCGGCGATGCTCGAGGCCGAGCTGTCGTCGTGGCTGACGAGCAGGCGATCTTCGGCGGTGGCGACCGCGACGTTGAGGCGCTTGCCCTCGAGGCCGGGGGAGTTGCAGCCGGTGTCGAGCTTGACGTCTCCGGCGAGGGCACCCTCGTGGTAGACGGCGAAGAAGGGGAAGGCCTTCTCGGGCTCGCAGCTGGGGCCCTGCTGGCAGATGAAGACGGTGCCGAGAAAGACGTCACCCTCGAAGGTGCCCGAGAGCACCTGCATCTCGGGCTTGAAGGGGCACTTGCCGACGCCCTTGTAGCGGGCGACGAGGCGGCCCTCGGCGCTGGTCGAGACGTCGACGACGCCGAGCTCGCCGGCGCGGAACATGCCCTGAAGGCTGGGTGACGCGTGCGCGGTAACGGTCAGGGCGAAAAATGCAACTGCGACGGTCGAGCGGCGCACTGCTTCGACTCTACCCCACAAAACCCACCTTGACCGGTGAGTCGCGGCTCCTATGATCTTGGGTATCGGAGAGGAGATTTTTTACGAGTTGTCCCCTGCAGGGTGCGTGATTGAGCAGCTGAAATTCGAACCGATACGTTCAACCCGGGGGTCGTTCCGGGCTGCATGTGCAGGCCCTCAGCCGTGAGAGGGAAGCCTACGGAGCCAGGACTCGACTCCCACCTTAAACAGGTATGGGTTCAATGGACGTTGCACACACGGCCCAATGGCGGGGGACTTTTATAGCGGTGGGAAACAGGCGGCTCGAGAAGAGCTCGAGCGGCGGCGCCGCAGCCTGACACCCGAAGAAGTGCGGTCGAAGGGCGAGGAGGCTCGGAAGAGGCTCCTCGCCCTTCCCTTTTTTCGCGGGGTGATCGCGTCGTATTCGGCGCGGGCGTTCGAGCTGGAGCCTCCGCCGGGGTTGGTGCCGCGCGTGGTGCGCGGGTCGCGCGAGCTGGTGTTTCATCACGTCGAGGGCGAGCTCCAACGTGGCGTGCTTGGCATCGCTTCGCCTTCTGAGTCGTGGCGGGTGGCGACGTCGATCGACGTGTTCGTGGTGCCCGCCGTCGGGCTCGGGCTCGACGGCTCACGGCTCGGGCACGGCGGCGGGTACTACGACGCGACGCTGCCGCGGTGGCCTGCCGCCATCAAGGTGGGGTTCGTGTTCGAGTGCTGTCTGGTCGACCGGCTGCCGATGGAGAGCTGGGACGTGTGGATGGACTGGGTCGTGACGGAAGAGCGCGCCGTGAAGATCGCGTGAGCTTCAGGCGTGGCCTCCGGCCTGGTGCGTTCGTGGTGGTAACGCACGATCTCGAACTGGAGCGCGCCCTGAGGGCCTGCGTCGTTGGCGTGGCTCGTCGCGTCTGCGCCGACGTCGCGACCCGCCGGGAGCAGAGCAGGCCCGCGCGCGACCGGCCGGAGGCCACGCCACCAGCCCGCTACCCCGCCCGGTCGCCGAACACCCACGAGTACGCGGTGTCGCCCGCGCCCGGCCCGAACCGCGCCGACTTCACCGCCTGCACCAGGCACAGATCCAACAGGTAGTCGGCCGCCGTCGACCGCGCGTCGGTCGCGTTCGCCGCCATCGAGACGTGCGTCACCGCCCCAGAATCATCGACGCTGATGCGCACCGTACGCCCGCCGCTGATGCCGGCCCGTCGGTTCAGCGCCGCTTCCCAGCACGCCGCCACCAGAGGCTTCGCCAGCATCATCGCGTCGTGCACCCGCTGCGGGTCGATCGGGCTCACCACCTTCTCGCTCGCCACGAAGTAGTGCGAGACGTCGCCCTTCCCCGCCGGCGGCGTGCCCAGCTCGAGCGTGAACGGCCGCGTGCTCGGCCACGCCGTCGCGCCCAGCACCGCCTCGACGCAGCGCTCACCGTCGGTCAGCGCGCCCGCCGGCAGCACGCTCACGCGCAGCGCCGGGTCGAACCGGATCGCATACGCGACGCCCGGCCGCGCCGGGCCCTTCGTGAGGCACGACGCCACCAGCGCCGCCGGGTCGAGCAGCCCGCGCTCGGGCCCGAAGCGCGTCGGCGCCAGCAGCTTCACCCACGCCAGCACCGCCCAGCCGCTCGGCTTCGCCGGCTTCACCACCAGCTCGCCGCTCGGGCGCCCTTCGCCCCACGGGTACATGTCGGCGATCTCGCGCATGCACCGCCCGGCCGAGTTGTCCTGGCTCTCGAACAGCACCTCGCCGCTCATGAACATCAGCTTCACCGGCGCGACCGCGTCTTCTTTGAAGCAGACGTTGAACAGCTCGGCCGCCGGCAGCGCCGGCTTCTCGACCTGAACCTCACGAAACCCGGCGGTGGGCCCGGTCGTCGCACACGCGGCCACCAGCACCACCATGCTCGCGATCGACATCACCACCGGGTTCGGCACGCTCGGCATTCTTCTTCAGGGCTTCTTTTCGAACGTCTTGCTCCACGTCGGAGCCACCTTGCGCACCCGCTCGACGATCTCGGCCGGCAGATCGTCGGCGCCCGTCAGCTGGTGAATGTCGAGCACGTTGTCGGTGCCCAAGCCCATCGGGCAGCGCTGCGCCCACGCGAGCGCCTCTTCTTTCGACTTCACCTCGATGACATAGAAGCCGCCCACGAGCTCTTTCGTCTCGGCGTACGGCCCGTCGACGACCACCCGCTTGCCGCCCTTCACCTCGACGCGCGCGCGAATGCCAGCGGGGTTCAGCCCCTCGGCGGCGACGAGCACGCCGGCCTTGTGCAGCTCCTCGTTGAACTTCATGTACGAATCGAAGATCTCGTTCGTCATCTCGACGGCCGCAGGCTTGTTGCCGTCGTTGTGGGCAGCGATCATGAAACGCATGTGAGTGTCTCCAGGTGACTTGCGGGTTCATTCACACGTCGAACGAAGCCGCTCGAGATCGACATCGCCCAAGCGGGCGAAATCACGAAAGACCCTCAACGCGCTGGCTCAGAACAGCAGCCGGAGCGGGTGCTCGAGCAGCGAGCGCAGCTCTTTCAGGTACTCGGCGCCGACCGCCCCGTCGATGACCCGGTGATCGCCTGAGAGCGTCGCCGTCATCATGTTGCGAATCACGATCTGCCCGTCGCGAACCACCGCCTTCGGAGTCACCGCGCCGATCGCCAGAATCGCCGCCTGCGGCGGGTTCAGCACCGCGATGAACTCGTCGATGCCGTACATGCCCAGGTTCGACACCGTGATGGAGCCGCCGCTGTACTCGTCGGGCTTCAGCGCCTTCTTCTTCGCCCGGTCGGCCAGCTCACGCACCTCGGCGCCGATCTCTGCCAGCCCCTTCTGGTCGGCATCGCGCACGACCGGCGTGATGAGCCCGTCTTCGATCGCCACGGCCACGCCCACGTCGACGTTGTGCAGCTGAAGGAGCTTCTCGCCGTCCATCTGCTGGTTGATTCTCGGGAAGCGGCGCACCGCCATCGCGACCGCCTTCACCACGATGTCGTTCACCGACACCTTCTGCTCGAGCGCCTTCGCCTCTTCGCGCAGCTTCAGCGCCTGATCCATCTCGAGGTCGACCGTCAGGTAGAAGTGCGGCACGCCCGGCTTCACCTCGGTCAGCCGCTGCGCGATCACCTTGCGCATGCCCGAGATCGGCAGCGTGTCGGGCTTCTTGCGCTCGCCCCGCGTGATGGTGGGTACCGGCGCCTTCGACTTCACCGCCGCGCCGCCGCCGCTCTGGCCCGGCTTCGCCTGCTCGACGTCGCGCTTCACGATGCGCCCGTTCGGCCCCGAGCCCGACACGCTCGACAGATCGACGCCCGTCTCGGCCGCGATGCGCTTCGCCAGCGGCGACGCCCTCAAACGCCCGTCAGGCGACTCTGCCTTCGCAGGTGCCTCAGCCTTCGGAGCCTCGGCCTTCTTCTCTTCCGCCTTCGGAGCCGGCTCGTCGCCCTTCTTCTCTTCCGTCTTTGCTGGCTCGGCCGCTTTCGGCTTCGCCGGCGCCGCCGCCTCGTCGAACTTCTCTCCGGCCTTGCCGATGTACGCGATCGGCGAGCCCACCGGCGCCGACGACCCCTCGGGCACCAGAATCTTCAGCAGCACCCCGTCGTCATACGCCTCGATCTCGAGGTTCGACTTGTCGGTCTCGACCTCGGCGATGGCCGTGCCGGAGGTGACCTTGTCACCTTCCTTCTTCAGCCACTTGGTGATCTTGCCCTCCTTCATCGTCGGAGAGAGGGCAGGAAGCTCGACTGCGATCGCCATGTGGGTTCAGCTCCGGTACAGAACTTCGTTGACGGCAGCGAGGGTGCGCTCGACCGACGGCTGGGTCGCCCGCTCGAGGTTCGCCGCGTAGTTCATGTTGATGTCGAGCCCCGTCACGCGCGTGACCGGAGCATCGAGGTGATCGAACGCCTTCTTCTGCACGATGTCGGCGATCGACGCGCCGACACCGCACCACGGCCAGCCTTCTTCGACCACCACCAGCCGATTCGTCTTCGCCACCGACTTCAAGATCGTCTCTTCATCGAGCGGCTTCAGCGACCGCAAGTCGATCACCTCGGCGTCGATGCCCTGCGTGGCCAGCGCCTCTGCGGCCGGCTCGACCACCGCCGTCAACATGCGCGACCACGTCACGATCGTCACGTCTTTGCCCGGCCGCTTCACGTCGGCCTTGCCGATCTCGATGAGGTGCTCACCCTCGGGCACGTCGCGCTTGAGGCCGTAGAGCAGCTCGCCCTCGATGAAGATCACCGGGTTGTCGTCGCGAATCGCCGCCTTCAAGAGCCCCTTCGCGTCGGCAGGCGTCGACGGCGCCAGCACCTTCAGGCCCGGGAAGTGAACGTAGTTCGCCTCGAGCGCCTGGCTGTGCTGCGACGACAGCCGACCGCCCGCCCCGCCCGGCCCGCGAAACACGATCGGGCACCGCAGCTGACCGCCCGACATGTGCCGCAGCTTCGCCGCGTTGTTGACGATCTGATCCATCGCGAGAATCGCGAAGTTCCACGTCATCATCTCGATCACCGGCCGCAGGCCCACCATCGCCGCGCCCACGCCGAGCCCCGCGAAGCCGAGCTCCGAGATCGGCGCATCGACCACCCGCGCGCTCCCGAACCGGTCGAGCAGCCCCTGCGACACCTTGTACGCGCCGTTGTAGCGCGCGACCTCTTCGCCCATCAGAAAGACGTTCGCGTCGCGCTCCATCTCTTCGGCGAGCGCCTGGTTCAACGCTTCTCGGTATTGCAGCTCAGCCATGGTCAGGCCGCTCCTTTGCGCGCCGGCGCAGCCTTCACCGGCGTCTTGGGCTCGAGGTCCCACGTGACCTTCAGCTCGTTGCCCTTCGGGTAGCTCGGCCACTTCACGTCTTTCGCGCCGAGCACGCGCTCGCGCGGCTTGTCGTCGGGGTCTTCGGGGTTCACGTAGTGGTCGCCGTACAGCTCCTCCAGCGGCGGCTCGGGCGACGCATCGGCGAACGCGATCGCCTCGTCGCACTCTTTGTTGATGTCTTCGTGCAGCTTCTCGAGCCCCGACTCGCTCGCGATGCGCTTCTTCAGCAGGTGATCTTTGAGCCGCAAGATCGGGTCTTTGTTCGCCCGCTCTTCTTCGACCTCTTCCTTCGTGCGGTACGTCGCCGCGTCAGACATCGAGTGGCCACGGTACCGGTACGTGTTCATCTCGAGCAGCACCGGGCCTTTGCCCGAGCGGCAGTGGTCGGCGAGATCTTTCATCATCTCGTACACCGCCAGCACGTCTTGCCCGTCGACCTTCTCGCCGCGCATCTTGTACGCGACCGCCCGCTTGTAGATCTCGGCCTCGGCCGAGACCCGCGCGATGTCGGTGCCCATGCCGTAGCGGTTGTTCTCGCAGACGTAGATGACCGGCAGCTTCCACTTCGAGGCCATGTTGAAGGTCTCGTGAAAGCTGCCCTGGTTCGCCGCCGCGTCGCCGAACGAGCACACCGTCACGCGATCTTCGCCGCGGTACTTCGACGCGAACGCCATGCCCGCCGCGAGCGGTATCTGCCCGCCGACGATGCCGTAGCCGCCGTACCAGTGATGTTCGACGTCGAAGAGGTGCATCGAGCCGCCACGGCCCTTGCTGTAACCACCGTACCGGCCGAACAGCTCGGCCATGATCATGCCGGGGTGCGCTCCGCGCGCGATCGGGTGCGCGTGGTCACGGTAGCCCGTCAGCATGTAGTCGTCGGGCTCGAGCGCGTACTGCGTGCCCACCGCGACGGCCTCTTGCCCGATGTAGAGGTGACAGAAGCCCTGAATCTTCTTCTGCCCGTACGCCTGGCCCGCCTTCTCTTCGAAGCGGCGGAGCAGCGCCATCATTCGGTACATCGCCAGCAACGTCTCGTCGGTCAGCTTCGTCGGCATTCGTGACGCCGAACTAACCTACTTGCAGCTGATTTTGAACTCTTGGGTTGCGACCCCCGGCTTCACCTCGACGTTGAACGTCACGTCAGGCGTCGTCAGCCGACCCTTCTTCGGGCAGCGGTACTGAATCGGGTGGCGGCCAGCGTGCCACCGATATTCCTGGTTCGGGTTCAGCACCGCCCCGTCGCGCATGTCGACCAGCTTCGTGCCCTGCGGCGCCGCGATCGTCACGAGCACCGTGTCGGTCGTCTCGACCTCGTTCGTCGGCGGAGCCTGCCCGGTCGGAGCCTGCAGCGGCGGCTCAGCCTGCTTCGGCTCAGCCTGCTTCGGCTCAGCCTGCTTCGGCTCGGGCTTGCTGCCGCCCTCGACCTTCGGCGGAGGCTGGGCCTTGTCGACCTTCACGACCTCGGGCTTCGGCGGCTGCGGCACGTCTCGCTTCTGCCGCATGCGGAAGATCGCCAGCCCGACCAGGCCGACGACCAGAACCACCACGAACACGAGCGCCGCCACCAGCCACGGCCGCTCTGCGAACACCGAGCCCGCGCCCTCGTCGTCGTCGTCGCGAGGCGCGTCGAGCTGCGAAGACGGCACCTCGGCCGACTTGTCTTGTGACTCGCCCAGTTGAGACAGACGAAGGCCGTGCAGATCTTGTGTGTTCAGCTCGTCATCTTCGTCGACGGTCGCCGCCGGGCGCATGCCGAGCCCCGACGGCAGCGCGTCGTCGAGCAGCGGCCCCAGGTCTTCGCTCGACTGGCGCTTCGTCGACCGCTCTTCGCGCGTCGACGGTTCGGGTGGCAGCGTGGCGTCTTCGAGCATCGGCACCGGCGGCGCCGGGCGCGCGACCGGCGGCGGCACCTCGAGCACCGCGCCCGTCACCTCGGCCCGCGTCGGCCGCCGCGCCTGCGCCTGCGGCACCTGCCCCGTCGGAGGCCGCGTCACGGCCGCGGTCTCTGCCCGCGTCGGCTTGCGCGACGGCGCCGGTGCGGGTGCCGGGCTCGCCACCGGCGGCGGCACCGCCTGCCGCGAGCCCGACGACACCGGGTTGGCTCGACCCGCCGGCTTCGCAGTGGAGTCAGCTGGCTTGCGACCCGCAGCAGGCCGGCTCTCGACCGTGCTCGGCGTGCGCGGCACCGGGCGGCCGGGCAGCGCGTCGCCGGTGTTCAGCTTGCCCGAGCCCGACAGCGACGTGGCCTCGTCGTCGACCTCAGAGCCCGCAGCCTGCAGCGCCTCGCCCGACACCTTGCGCACCGGCGGCGCGGTGAACGCCTTCGCCAGATCTTGCGGGCGCGCCGTCTGCGTGCGCGGCTCGGGCTGACCGTTCGCGTACGCCTGCAGCGCCGGGTTCGACGCCTTCGGAGGCGGCTGCAGCGCCGCATTCTTGCCGCTCGCCGTCTTCGGCTGGGGCGGCGGGGTCGGCCTGCGCCCGATCGGCGCCGTCACCACCGAGTGGTTGTTCGTGATCGACGGCGCCGACGCCCCCTCGGCCAGCGGCATCGCGGCGCTGATGGGGCGGGTCGTCTCGTCGCCCGTCACGGTGCGCGACGGCGCCGACGGCCGCGGCGCCGACGACGAGGGGCCAGTCGCGGTGCGCTCGGGGTCGGTCGCGGGCAGCCTGCCGAGGCCCGGCGTGCGGTCGGTCAGGCGATCGTTCGGGCCGCGGGCGTTGGGCGGTATGAAGAGTGAGGTGCGCTCGTCGTCGCCGCCGAACAGCTTCGCGACGTACTTCTTCACGTCGTCCTGGTTCGTGCGCGCCTCGTTGCGCATCCACGTCTCGAGGTCGGTGTGAACGTCGCCCGCCTGCTGGTAGCGCTTCGACCGATCTTTCGCGAGGCAGCGCATGATGATGCGCGACAGCCCCATCGGAAAATCGCGGCGCGTCAGGTGTGGCGGCGGCGGCTCTTCGGCGCGAATCGCGTAGATCACCGCCTCGGTCGTCGCCTTGTAGAACGGGCTCTTCCCCGTCGCGACCTCGTACATCATCGTGCCGAGCGCGAAGATGTCGGCGCGGTGGTCGATGCGCTCCTGGCTCAGCTGCTCGGGCGAGAGGTAGAGGAACTTGCCCTTGATGACGCCGGGCTTGCTGCGCTCCATGAAGGCGCCGGCCTTGGCGATGCCGAAGTCGACGAGCTTCACCTGCGCGCCGTAGCCGACCATCAGGTTCTGCGGGCTGACGTCGCGGTGAATGATCTGCAGCGGCTTGCCATCGGCGCCGGTGCGGTTGTGCGCGTAGTGCAGGCCCTCACACAGCCGCGAGGTCAGCCACGCCGTGATGTTCGCCGGCACGTGGCTCTGCCGCTTCTGCTCTTCGTTGAAGATCTTCCGAAGGTCGACGCCCTCGACGTACTCCATCGCGATGAAGATCGACCCCTCGAGGTGGCCGAGCTCGTACACCGTGATGATGTTCGGGTGGTGCAGCTGAGACGCGATGCGCGCCTCGTCGAGGAACATCTGCACGAACTCACGCTCCTGCGCGAGGTACGGCAGAATTCGTTTGATGACGACGAGGCGGTCTTTCTTCGAGTCCTTGGCGAGATACAGCTCCGCCATCCCACCCACGGCGAGTCGCTTGAGCAGGAGGTATTGGCCGAACGGGACGGCCGTATGAGGGGCGGACTCAGTACCGATAGAAGCCCTCGCCAGACTTTTTGCCGAGCTTACCCGCCCTCACCATCTTCTTGAGGAGCTGGGGAGGCCGAAAGGTGGGAGTGCCGAGCTCTTTGTAGAGGTACTCCGCGATGTTCAGGCGAATGTCGAGGCCCACCAGGTCGCCCAGCTTCAGCGGGCCCATCGGGTAGCCGTAGCCGAGCTCCATCGCGCGGTCGATGTCTTCGGCGCTGGCGACGCGCTCTTCGAGCATGCGAATCGCCTCGAGCCCGACGGCCAGGCCGAGCCGCGTCGACGCGAAGCCCGGGCTGTCTTCGACCACGATCAGCTGCTTGCCGATCTTTTCGCCGAAGTGGCGCACGCGTTCGAGGGTCGGGTCGTCGGTCTGATACGCGCGCACCAGCTCGAGCAGCTTCATCAGGTGCACCGGGTTGAAGAAGTGCATGCCGATGACGCGCCGCGGGTGTGTGGCGGCGGCGGCGATCTCGGTCAGCGACAGCGAGCTCGTGTTCGACGCGAGAACGCAGTCTTCGTCGACGATCGCGCTCAGCTCTCTGAACAGCTGTTGCTTGAGCTCGATCTTCTCGGGCACCGCCTCGATGATCAGATCGCAGCCGGCGACGTCGTTCAGCGTGCTCGACGTCTTGATGCGGCCGAGCGCGGCGGTGCGATCTTCGGGCGTGACCTTCTTCTTCTCGACGCCCACGTCGAGGTTCTTCGTGATGCTCGCGAGCCCCTTCGCCGTCAGCTCGGGCTTGATGTCGTACAGCACCACCTCGTGCCCCGAGGTGGCCGACACGTGGGCGATGCCGTGGCCCATCGTGCCGGCGCCGAGCACGCCGACCTTCTTGATGTCTTTGCTCATTTGGGCTCGGAAGCTAGTCCCCGCCGTGCTGCCGCACCATAAAAGCGCGCGGATCAGTACCAGGCGACTTCGAGCGGAATGCCGAGGGGCTTCAGGTCGCTCTCGATGGCGGCGAGCTGGGTGGGCTGCGGCGCTCCGATGGGGAGCAGCGGCTCGTCGCGGTGCGGCTTCAGCAGCACGCGCTTCGGCTTCACGTCGTGCAGGGTCGCGAGCTGCTGGGCGAGCGTGGGGCTCCACCAGCGGGCCTCGAGGTCCAGCGCGCGCGTGTAGTGGTTGGTGTTGACCTTCACCGCGTCGAGCTGGCTCGACTGGAGCACGCGCAGCACGGGGCCGAGCTCGGCCGCAGCGAGGTTCGAGAGCTCGACCTGGCGCAGCGTCGGCACGGCCGCGAGCAGCGCAGCGAGCTCGGCGCCCGTCATCGAGCCGGTGCCGAACCGCAAGAGCCCCGAGCCCGCGAGCAGGTCGAGCGCCGGCAGCGGGTCGGCGTGCAGCGCCTGCAGGCCCTTCGGCAGGGGCCCTTTGAGCTCGTAGACGAACAGCTCCTCGAGCGGTGGCAGGTCGGTCGCCCTGACGGTGTGAATGAGGCGCAGCCTCTTCAACTTCGTGAACGGCGCGAACCACCCCGCGGGCAGCGTGTCGGTCGGGCCGCGCGCCATCGACAGCGTGAGGCGCTCGAGAGACGCGAGGCGGGCGACCTGCTCGGGGGCCGGCATGAAGGCGAGCTCGGCGGCGCGCCACTTCGCGACGTGCTCCCCGGCGAGCTCGAGCACGGCCTCGTCGATCTGGCCCACGTCGGTGAGCGACGTCGCCGACTCGAAGAGCGCCTTCGCGTGCTTCTTGGGCACCGCGCGCAGGCCGGTGACCGCGGTCACGGTCGCCCAGGCGGGGTGGGTGGCGATCGAGCCGAGGCCGCGCGCGCTCAGCTGAACCCACGAGGGGAAGCCGCGGCGAACGTGGCAATCGCCGCCTTGAGAGACCGGCGACGTCCACTCGGCGAAACGTCTGCTGTTCGCGAGCAGCTCGTACTCGCGGGCGCGGGTCTCGTTCGTCGCGTTGCCGCGCGCGCGCGCGACCTGCAGCGTGATGAGCTCGCCGCGCACGTCGCCGCGCTGCTGCAGCACGTCGGCGAACACGAGCCGGGGCCCGTCGTCGTCGGGGGCCGCCCAGATCGTCTCGAGCAGCGCCTGGTCGCTCTTCATGGTGCCCTGCTTCACGGCGGTCGTGTTCTTGGCGGCGGCGAGCTGCGCGGGGAACTGCGCCTCGAGCTCGGCGACGCGCACGACCTCGTCTCTGGTGAGCTCGGGCTCGACGATCTTCATTTCGGCGGCGATGCGGCGGAGCAGCGCGCCGACGTCGTCGCCCATGGCGCCGAGCAAGATGGTCTTGTAGCGGTCGCCGAGCGAGAGCATGCCGTCGCGCGCGCGAACGTCTCTCGAAGCAGCGAGCTCTCTTGCCGCCGCACGAAAGAACGGAAGCGCGGTTCGGGCGCTCCACTGCGGCTTCTCGAGCAGGCCGAGCAGCTGGGTGACGCTGCGGGGGTCGTTCCACCTGGCGAGCACGGGGAGCAGCTCGACGACGTGGGTCGAGGCCATGCCGCGCAGGGCGGCGTAGAGGCGGGGCAGATCGTGGGGATCTTGGCGTTGCTCGAGCGCGTGCCAGGCCTCGCGGTCGCTCTTCTTCTTGCCGGCGCCGACGAGGGGGCGGTCGTGGTCGGTGCACCAGTCAGCGAGGGCGGCCCAGCGCGGGTGGCGCGTCTTGCGCCACGCCCTCACGCACTCGATCAGCAAGGGAGGCTCAGCGCTTCGACTTCTTCTCGAGGAACGCCGTCATTCTCTGCCTCTTATCGGTCGAGTCGAACAGCAGCGCCTGACCGAGCCGCTCGACGGCGACGGTCGACTCACCACGCGCGAGCGTGTTCAGCGACACCTTCGCGACCTGTACGGCGAGCGGGGCGTTCGCGGCGATCTGCGCGGCAAGCTCGAACGCGGTCTTCAGCGCGTCGGCCTCGACGAACCGCTCGAACAGGCCCCACGAGGCGGCCTCGGCGGCGTCGACGATGCGACCGGTGAAGACGAGATCTTTCGCGCGGCCGAGCCCGATCACCCTGGGCAGCCGGTGCGTGCCGCCCGCGGCCGGGTAGATGCCGAGCGTCACTTCGGGCAGGCCGATCTTGGCGGTCTTCGAGGCCACGCGCAGATCACACGCGAGCGCGAGCTCGAGGCCGCCGCCGAGCGCATAGCCATCGAGCGCGGCGATCGTCGGCCGGGGGAAGTCTTCGAGCTTCTGAAACAGCGTCTGGTTGACGCCGTAGAACGCCTCTTTGTGCGTGCGCTCGCGCAGCTCGGCGATGTCGGCGCCGCCCGCGAACGCCTTGCCGCCGGCGCCGCTCAGCACGACGGCCTTCACGTCGTCGCGCCTCGCCCAGTCGTCGAGCAGCATGTGCAACGCCGAGATCATCTCGACGTTGATGGCGTTGCGCACCTCGGGCCGGTTGAGCTCGAGGTGCCCTACCCCGTCGGGGCGAACCGTCGCGTTGACCGCGGCCATCAGGGCGTGACGACGGCGCCCGCCAGGTCTTCGCAATTCTGCGGGTAGATTACGAACGTGTAGTTCGCTCCCAGGCCCTGGATGCTGCCGGCGTCGCGGGCGCGGAAGTCGCAGGTCACACCTGCGTCGTAGCAGTACGTCTGAGACCAGGTGTCCCAAACGCCGCGAACACCGTTCGGGAAGCTCACCATGCGACCACCGTCGGCAGCCATACGGCGATAGTCGCAACCCGCGCCACCGTCAGACGGCGTACCGTCGGTGAGGTTGTTGCGCACGAGAACTCCCGCGGGAATGTTCGTACCCGAGAGTTCGTAGCCGTAATACGTGCCCTCAGGCACGTCGTAGTGCCGGCGCATCTCGACGGGAAACGCGTTGCTCAGCGTGAGCGGGCCGGGAATGTGAACGCGCGCACCCGCGATCGGCTGCGAGAACTTCTGATCGGCGACCGTGAAGCCCTTGGGCTTGCCGCCGTCGGGGTTCTGGCCGAACGGGTTCGGTGCCGTGACGTCGGGAACAACGACGCCCGCGTCGACCACCACGATCTGGAGCGGAGTCGCACCGTTGCAGGACTCGGTGAGCTGGTATCGGTAGGCCTCGGCGCCACCATTGATGCCCGAGTTCGGGAACTGCGACGCGAGGTAGCCGTCCATGTTCACCAGGTCGCCCACGCGGAGGAACGTGTTGTTCGTGCCGTTCACCGTGTCCGTGTAGTCCTTGAAAATGTAGAGGCCGTCACGCGGGCTCGCCGGGTCCACCACCCAAAAGTTCTGACGTGCGTTGCCCGTGGGCGGGTTCGTCTGCGTGCTCGAGCTCTGCACCGCGACGACGACCACCCCGCGCAGCTGCACAATCGTGCTGCAGAAGCCCGCGCCCTTCGCCGTGAAGATCTGGCTCGAGCCGCTGCCCGTGCCGCCGCCCGTCGCGCCGCTGCCACCGCCCTGCGCGCTGCTGCCGCCACCCTGCGCGCTGCTGCCGCCACCCTGTGCGCTGCTGCCGCCGCCCTGCGCGCTCGTGCCGCCGCCCTGCGCGCTCGTGCCACCGCCCGCGCTCGTGTTGCCCGCAGTGCCGCTGCCGCCGCCCGCGCTGGTGTTGCCCGCAGTGCCGCTGCCGCCGCCCGTGGGGCCCGGGTTCTCGCGACCGCTGCATGAAACGAAGCTGGAGGCGAAGAGAGCGATCGAGGCTGCGGCGACGAGCGAAATTCGGGCTGACATGTTCATGACGCGCGGCTTATAGGCCCGACCGAGCATCAAATGAAAGCGATCGCATTCACGAAGCACGGCGGCCCTGAAGTGTTGCAGCTCTGTGACCTCGCCGTGCCGCAACCGAAGGCGAAAGAGGTGCGCGTTCGGGTCAAAGCCGTCGCGCTCAACCACCTCGACGTCTGGGTGCGCATCGGCTGGCCGGGCCTCAAGCTGCAGCTCCCGCACGTGCTCGGCAGCGACATCGCCGGCGTCGTCGATGCCGTCGGCGCCGAGGTCACCGACGTCAAAGAAGGCACCGAGGTGCTGGTGAACCCGGGCCTCTCGTGCGGCGCGTGCGACCGCTGCCTGCGCGGCGACGACAACGTCTGCCGCCAGTACGTCATCATCGGCGAGCACGTGACCGGCGGTTACGCCGAGCACCTGTGCGTGCCCCGGCAGAACATCTTGCCGAAGCCGAAGTCGCTCGGTTTCGAAGAGGCCGCGTGCCTGCCCCTCACGTTTCTCACCGCGTGGACCATGCTGGTGCGCCGCGCCCAGCTGCAGGCCGGCGAGACCGTGCTCGTTCAGGCCGCCGGCAGCGGCGTCGGCTCGGCCGCGGTGCAGATCGCGAAGCTGCTCGGCGCGAAGGTCATCGCCACCGCGTCGGCCGACGCGAAGCTCGAGCGCGCGAAGGCGCTCGGCGCCGACCACGTCATCAACTACGCGACACACGACTTTCTCGCCGAGGTGAAGCGCATCACCGAGCGCAGGCTCGTCGACGTGGTGTTCGAGCACGTCGGCGC
Organism: Myxococcaceae bacterium; assembly: GCA_016793725.1. Classification (GTDB taxonomy): domain Bacteria; phylum Myxococcota; class Myxococcia; order Myxococcales; family Myxococcaceae; genus Xiheicaenimonas; species Xiheicaenimonas phototrophica. Next base: position 20,386 of record JAEUJP010000395.1, read on the forward strand.
CTCGACGTTCGAGAAGAGCATCGCGTGCCTGCCGTACGGTGGCCGCCTCGTCACCTGCGGAGCAACCGCCGGCAGCGAGGTGAAGCTCGACCTGAAGGTGTTGTTCTACAAGCGCCTCTCGCTGCTCGGCTCGACGATGGGCAGCAAGGGCGACCTGTTTCGAATTCTGCAGCTCGTCGACGAAGGGAAACTGAAGCCCGTGATGGATCGCACGTTGCCCCTCGAAAGAGCCGCCGAAGGTCACGCCCTGCTCGAAGACCGCAAGACGTTCGGCAACGTGGTGCTCACGCCATGAGCGCGCCCGTCTACATCGCCGACGCCGTTCGCACGCCGATCGGCAGGTTCAAGGGCGCCCTGAGCGCCGTGCGCCCCGACGATCTCGCGGCCATCGCCATCAAGGCGCTGCTCGCGCGCACCGGGGTCGAGGGCGCGAAGATCGAAGAGGCGTTCTTCGGCTGCGCGAACCAGGCCGGCGAAGACAACCGCAACGTCGCCCGCATGGCCGTGCTGCTCGCGGGCCTGCCCGACGCGGTGCCCGCCGCGACCGTCAATCGCCTCTGCGGCTCGGGCCTCGAGGCCATCGTGCAGGCCGCGCGCATGGTGCAGCTCGGCGAGGCCGACGTCGTGCTCGCCGGCGGCGTCGAGTCGATGACCCGCGCCCCGTGGAGCGTCCCCAAGCCGCCCGACGGCTTCCCCACCGGCAAGTGGGAGATGTTCGACACCTCGCTCGGCTGGCGCTACCCGAACCCGAAGCTGGCCGCGTTGTTCCCGCTCGAGCAGATGGGCGAGACGGCCGAAAACGTGGCCGAGCAGTGGAAGGTGTCTCGCGCCGATCAAGACGCGTTCGCGCTCGAGTCGCACCAGAAGGCCGTCGCCGCCCAGAAGGCGGGCGCGTTCGCCGCCGAGCTCGTGCCCGTCGAGATCGCGGCCAAGAAGGGCCCGGCCACCGTCGTGTCGGCCGACGAAGGCCCGCGCGCCGACTCGACGCTCGAGAAGCTCAGCGGCCTCAGGCCCGCGTTTCGCGAGGGCGGCACCGTCACCGCCGGCAACTCGTCGACGCTGAACGACGGCGCCGCCGCCGTGCTGGTGATGAGCGAGAAGGCCGTGAACGCCTGGGGCAAGAAGCCGCTCGGCCGCTACGTCTCGAGCGGCACCGCCGGCGTCGACGCGCGCGTGATGGGCGTCGGGCCGGTGCCCGCATCGAAGAAGGCGCTCTTCAAGGCCGGCTGGCAGGCGAGCGATCTCGATCTCATCGAGCTGAACGAGGCGTTCGCCGCGCAGTCGCTCGCGTGCGTGCGTGACCTCGAGCTCGACCCGAAGCGCGTGAACGTCAACGGCGGGGCGATCGCGCTCGGCCACCCGCTCGGCATGAGCGGCGCGCGCATCGTCGCCACCCTGCTGCACGCCATGCGCGCGCGCGCGGCGAAGAAGGGCCTCGCCACGATGTGCATCGGCGTCGGCCAGGGCATCGCAGCAACCTTCGAGGGAACCTGAACATGATCGACTACTCGGCCAAAGACGGCGTCGCGTTGCTCACGCTGAATGATCCCCCCGCGAACACGTACAGCTACGAGATGATGCTCGAGCTCGACGCAGCCATTCTGAAAGCCCGAATGGACGAGCAGGTTCACGTCATCATGCTCACGGGCGCCGGCCCGAAGTTCTTCTGCGCGGGCGCGAACATCGGCATGCTCCAGAAGGTCACGCCGACCTACAAGTACTGGTTCTGCATGCACGCGAACGAGACGTTGAACCGTCTCGAGCAGACCTCGAAGCTCGTCATCGCGGCGATCAACGGCCACTGCGTCGGCGGCGGCCTCGAGGTCGCGCTCGCGTGCGATCTGCGCTTCGCCGCGAAGGGCGAATACAAGCTCGGCCTGCCCGAGGTCGCGCTCGGCGTGCTGCCCGGCACCGGCGGCACCCAGCGCCTCGCTCGCGTGCTCGGCCGCACCAAGGCCATCGAGCTGATGGTCGAGGGCCGCACCATGACGCCCGCCGAAGCTCACGGGCTCGGCCTCGTCACGAAGGTGGCGACCGGCGCCGGCGCGTTCATGGAAGAGGCGCTCGCCTACGCGAAAGAGTTCGTGCCCCCGAAGCGCGCCTCACTCTCGGTCGGCCACATCAAGCGCGCCGTGCTCTCGGGCCTCGAGTCGGGCTTCACCGAGGGCCTCGCGCTCGAGCGCGAGCTGCAGCAGCGCCTGTTCACGAGCGAAGACGCCGCCGAGGGCATTCGCGCCTACAACGAAAAACGCCAGCCACAGTTCAAGGGGAAGTGAGACGTGATGTTCGAGTTGATTCTGGTCGCCGCGGCCGCAGCAGCCCCTGACCACGTCGAGATCGTGCGCAAGCACGCGCCGAAGCAGAGGTACGCGCTCGAGTACAAGAACGACGACCAGCAGCTGAAGCTGTCGAAGACGTTCAAGGGCACCGCGCTCGTGAAGGCGGTCGAGGGCAAGAAGACGACGTTCGACGTCACGCTCGACTCGCTCGAGTGGGTCTCGAACGGCAAAGACAAGCGCACCGCGAGCGGCGTGAAGCTGAAGGTCGAAGTGAACGACGGCGCCGCGAGCGCCGAGGTGGTGGCTCCGGGCTCGCTCGGCGACGACGCCGAGTTCGAGCTCACCTCGTTCGAGCAGATGATGGGCGACATCTGTGTGCCCCCGAAGGGCCCGTACTACCCGAAGCAGCCGCTCGTCGAAGGCTCGACCCAGTGGGAGCTGCTCTCGCACGACACCGAGAAGAAGATCGTGCGGCTGAAGAGCACGCCCGCCGTCGACAAGCCCGACCCGTTCACGTGTGAGGTCAGCATCTCGCTCGACGACGGGTTCGCGGGCGAGCGCAACAGCTCGATGCGCCTGCAGCTCGGCGGCAAGGGCCTCAACGTCGATCAGAAGCAGTCGTTCAAGGCGAAGAAGCTCTGAGCAGCAGCCGCTGGGCCTCGCGCACCTCGCCGGCGATGCGCTCGGCATCTCGAACCTCGTGCAGCGCGAGGCCGCACGCCGGCGTGAGCATCGTCTGCGCGAGCAGCGCCTCGAGCGTGAACCCCTTCGGCGCGGTCGCGCGGAGCGATACCTCGACCGAGTCGATCAGCTCGCCGAGCGCATAGCGCGCCGTCGGGTCGGTCGGCACGATGCCCAGCGCCAGCGTCGAGCCGGCCGAGATGAAGCTCCCGAACGCCTCGGCGTCGTCGAGCAGCGCGTCGAGCGAGAGTCGGGCGTCGATCGACAGCACGTCGAGCCCGAGGGTGAGCACACGGCCCCAGCTCGTGTTTCGGCAGCAGTGCAGCCCCACGAGGGCGCCCTCGCGCTGCAGCGCCGAGATCAACGCCTCGAGGTCGCTCGGCGCCGGCACTTCGAGGCCCGGCTCGTCGATGAAGACGATCGGCGTGGCCCCCGCGCGACGCACCGCCTTGGCCATCGCGAGCGAGCGGGCAAGGAGCAGGCGGAAGATCTGACGCTCGAGCTCGGCGAAGTCGGTCTTCACGGCCTGGCGCACGGTCGCGGGCCCCGCGAGCTGCACCTTCGCGAAAGGCAGCTTGCGGCTCTCGACCTCGCGCAAGAAGGGGCGAAAGCTGCGGCACGACGCGACGCCGGGCTCGAAGCTGGTCAGCTCGCCGGTCGAGAGCGCCGTCTCGAGCTTCAGGGTGAACACGTCGCGCTGGGCGCGCCAGGCCTCGAGGTTCACCGTGCACGCGCCGCCACCGTCGACGACGAGGCCTGGCAGGCCCTCGAGGGCAGAGGGCACCATGAGCTCGCCGGGGCCGGCGCGCGGCAGCTGGGGCACGAACGGCACGTCGTGCGCGAACGCGAGCCGAAGGGCAGCGTCGACATCGGTGTGGGGCAGACTTCCGATGCCGGTGGTGGCGCAGTGCGGCAGACGCATGAGAGACGAAGAGCTTACTCCTGACCACAGTGGGGTAGGCTGCTCTTCGTGGGTCTGGTTTGCGTTGCGCTCCTCGCCGTGGCGACCGCTTCTGCCGAAGAGCAGGGAATCGACGTGAAGTCGGCGGTGCCGGCCCTGCTGAAGGTGTTGACCTACGACGTGAACTTCGACGCGCGCGGGGTGGGCGAGTTCGTGATTCTGGTGGCGGGCGAGCCCGACAAAGAGAAGGCCGAGCGCCGCCGCGGGCTGATGAAAGAGCTCGAGACGCTGAACGTGAAGATCAAGGCGCGCAGCGTGAGGTTCGTGGCGGCCGAGCTGCGCGACGAGGCGGCGCTGCAGGGCGAAGTCGACAAGACGCACGCGTCGGCGGTGCTCGCGATGCCGGGCACGAGCCCCGCGGGGGTTACGACCATCTCCGAGGTCTCGCAGGACAATCAGATCTACGCGCTGGCGCTCGAGGTCGCGATGGTCGAGCAGGCGCTGCCGCTCGGCGTCACGATGAACGGCACCAGGCCACAGATCGTCATCAACGAGAAGGCGTCGAAGGGCGTCGGAGCGCGGTTCGAGACGACGGTGCTGAAGCTGGCGCGCGTGATTCAGTAAGCCCCGTCAATGAACAGTTGCGCAGGGTTCGCGCGGGTGCTCTATCGTGGGGCAGCCATGTCTCCCCTGACTCCGTACCTCCCGATGGCCGTGGTGCTGGGCCTCGCCGGCGCGCTCGCGGTGCTGATCCCCGCCCTCACCACGCGGCTCGGCCCGAAGAGCGTCAACGAGATCAAGAGCGCAGCGTTCGAGTGCGGCAGCGACCCGATCGGGTCGGCGCGCCAGCGCTTCGCGGTGAAGTTCTACGTCGTCGCCCTGCTCTTCATCGTGTTCGACGTCGAGGCGGTGTTCCTCTACCCGTGGGCGGTGAACTTCAAGGCGCTGGGCTGGTTCGGCTACGGCACGATGGTGATGTTCGCCGCCACCCTCGTCGCGGGCCTCGTCTACATCTGGAAGAAGGGCGCTCTCTCCTGGGAGAGCTAAAGAGCGATCATGGCGAACGATCTCGAAATCACCGGTGCGATGACGACCCGCCGCGACGAGGCGCAGGGCTTTCTGCAGGGCCTCGTCTCGAAGGGCCTGGGCTGGGCGCGCAAGTACTCGTTGTTCACCTACCCGTTCGCGACCGCGTGCTGCGGCATGGAGTACATGAGCGTCGCCGCGAGCCGCTATGACATCGCGCGCTTCGGCGCCGAGTTCCCGCGCTTCTCGCCGCGGCAGGCCGACCTCCTGATGGTCGTCGGCACCATCAACATGAAGCAGGCGCCGATTCTGAAGCGCGTCTACGACCAGATGACCGAGCCGAAGTGGGTCGTCGCGTTCGGCGTGTGCGCGTCGTCGGGCGGCTTCTACGACAACTACGCGGTGCTCCAGGGCATCGACCGCATTCTGCCCGTCGACGTCTACATCCCGGGCTGCCCGCCCCGCCCCGAGCAGGTGCTCGACGGCCTGATGCTCCTGCAAGACAAGATCGGCAACCAGAAGCACGCGATCGGCAACAAGCAGCAGCTGCCGCAGCGGCCGGGCATGCGCGATCTCATGGCCGTTCAGGGCCAGAAGTAACCCGGCTCGCGGGCCGGGTCTTGCAGTTCGCCGGTGCGCGATGCGCGCGTGGCCCCTGCTGGCGGCAGCCTTTTTTTCGAGCCTCTACGTGCTGCTGTGCGGCGCTGCGCGGCTGACCCATCTGCTCGTGATGACAGGCGGGCTGTGCAGCCCGCTGCGCGTACACGCCGCGCGGCAGCTGAGCGACGAGGCCCAGGCGACGCTCGAGGCCGCGTTCGTGGTGCCGCGTGCCGTCGAAGACGTGACCCGCGAGCTGTGGCCGTGAGCTACCCGTCCCGCCCGGCAGCTCCGAAGGAGCGAAGCGCGAACAGCTCACCCCTACGAGCCAGGGCTACCACCGGTGATAGGCCGGGTGCCCGGGCTCGACGGCGATGAACGTGCCCTTGCACGTCGCCCGCACCTTGCCGTCGGCCTCGATCGAGCCTTCCACCGTCGCCTTGTCTCCGTCGGTCGCGACCACGCGCGCCCGAAGCCTCAGCGGCACGTTCGTCGGGCACGGCCGCTTCAGCTGAATCGAGTAGTCGGCCGTCACGCAGCACGGCGCCTTGTCGGTCATGCCCTTCAGCCTCTTCAGGTGCATGATCGCCGCCCAGTTGCAGTGACAGTCGAGCAGCGAGCCGATGATGCCGCCGTTCAGCACCCCGGGAAACGCCTCGTGGTGAGGCTGCGGCGTCCACTCCGCCACCAGCGCGTCGCCCTCTTCGAAGCTGCGAATGCGCAGGCCCTTCTCGTTCGTCGGCCCGCAGCCGAAGCACGCGTTGTTGGGGGCCCAGGTCTCTTGCACGCTCTTCATTTCGTCACCTCGTCGAGAAACTTCGTCAGCGCGTCGCAGTTGCCGTCGCACCGCTCGCGCACCGTGCCGTCTTTCAGCGGCGAACGCACGAGCCATCGCTCGCCGTCGAACGCGCCGACGTCTTTTTCACGCAGCACCGCGTCGTGCGCGGCGTCGGTCATCTCGACCACGCCGTCGGGCCGCACGCGGTAGGCGTCGAACGTGCGCGGCGCGAGCGCCAGGTGCTCGGGGTCGAACGCGTTCGGCGCCGCGTGCGTGAAGCCGGTCTCGGCGTAGAGCTTGAGGCCGTCGGTCGAGCCCAGCGGCACGCCGTCGCCGAAGGGGGCGCCGAGCACGGTGGGCCCGATGTCGATCATGCGCACCAGCCGATCGTCGGTGGCCGGGTGCGCCGCCCTGCCCGGCTTCACCGCGAGGAAGATGTGGTTCTCTTCGTCGTCGAGCCGCGCCCCGTGCACCGGCGTCGCCCCGCCCAGCGCCGGGGTGTCGGCGTGAAAGCTCTCGCCGTGATCCGAAAACACGATGATGACGGCGTCGTCGTACAGCCCCGCCCGCTTGACGGCGTCGAGCACGAGCCCAAGCTGCAGGTCGGCCTGCGCGATCAGCTCGTCGTACAGCGCCTCGGAGTCTTCGCGCCCCCACTCGGCGGCCCCGGCCGTACCCGACGCGATCGGCGTGAACACCATGCGCAGCCGCCGCTGCAGCGGCGCATCGGCCCGCACCGCCTGCCGGTAGAACGGCCACGCCGGGTCACCGGGAAAGTGTGCCGCGGTCGCGTGAAACGCGTACAGCGCCGGGCCCGCGCGCGCCGCGTCGACTACCCGCGCGGCCAGCCGCTCGGCGTAACCGTACGGGTCATAGAGCCCGGCGATCGCGCGGTTCTCGACGAGCTCGGGCACGAGCCAGGCGCCGAGCGCGTTGTCGCCGAGCAGGCCCGCTCCGCGAAAGCGCAGCTTCTCGAGCGCGAAGTTGATCGCCCCGCGCGGCGGCTGGCGACGGTGCCCGAAGCCCGACGTCTCGTCTTGAAAGTTGAAGCGCGAGCAGTCGGTCTCGAAGTACGTGGCGACACCCCGCTGCTCGAGCTCGGAGGGAAAGACGGGCAGCTTCGGCCACCGCGCCTGCGCGGTCAGCGGGTAGCGCGACCCCGCTGCGTTCGGCCACCGCGCGGTCAACATCGAGCGCCAGGCCGGCTCGGTCTGCGCGATCGGGGTGAACGCGCGCGTGTACAGCGTCGCGTCGCTCACGAACGCCGCCAGGTTCGGAGCGACCTTCAGCCGATCGGGCCGCAGCGCGTCGATGCCGACGAGCAGCGTGAGCTGCCCCTTCGCCGGAGCCGGCTGCGACACCGCCGCGAGCAGGCCGAGCGCGGCGGCAGCGCGCAGGCGACCGGGGCGCTCGCGCAGCCGCCACACGAGCGCGGCCCCGTGCGCCGCGGCGAGCACGACGGCTGCGACGCCGACGTGCCAGGGCTCACCCGAACGAACGAGCACCCCGAGCAGGCCGCGCGCGATCGCGACGTCGTCGAACAGCGCTGGGCGCATGATCGCGTGCCACCACACCAGCAGCGCCCAGAGCCCGAGCAGCTCGACGGCGAACACCGGCCAGAACCGCCGCGGAGCCCACAGCGCCGCGAGCGCCCCGGCCACCGCGCCGAGCCCGCCGCCCCCGATGACGTAGACGAGCGCGATGCGGGCGAGCAGCGCAGGCAGCAGGGGCCGCACGGCGGCCATCAGCGCGGCGAAGGGGCCCTCGGTGTCGAAGCGCAGGGCCGACGAGCTCGACTGAACGAGGGCGCCCTCGAGCGCGAAGAGCCCGAGGCCGACGAGCGCGCCGAACAGCAGACCCCAGGCGACGCGAGAGCCGAGCTTCATCGAGGCGAAGTGCTTCTCGCGCAGGCGGCTGTCTGTCAACCTGCCGCACATGTTCGCACTCATCTTGCTGGCGCTGACGGCGACCCCCGACGAAGAGCTCGACGCGGTGACGGCGATTCACGGCGGGCCGGGCCCGTGGGCGGTGGCGGGCTACCGCATGGCAAAGTACGCGATGAAAGAGCTCGGCGACGACGTCACGGTGAAGCACGAGAGCCCGAGGGCCGTGCAGTACGCGTGCATCGCCGACGGCGCGCAGGCCGCGACGAAGACGAGCGTGGGCAAGCTGAGCCTCACGTGGGCCGAGTCGACCGAGACGAAGACGACCTACACGAACGTGAAGGGAAAGAGCCTCACGCTCAGCCCATCGCCCGCGTTCATCAAGCGCTTCAAAGACGCGCCCAGAGAGAAGGCGAAAGAGAACGGCAAGCTCGTGCTGAGCCTCAAAGACGAAGACGTGTTCGTCGTGCAGAAACCGTAACGATCGACCGCAGGCCCCGACGGGCAACCTCAGTCGCGCAGACGCCGCGCGGCGAGAACGCGCCCGGCCCCGACGAAGTCTCAGCTAGCGCCGAGCAGCCAGCTGCATGCTGAGCCGCTGAATCGCGAGCTCGGCCGCGCGCCGCTCCCGATCAGACTTCTCGAGCGCCACGTCCTTCGCCGACAGCTCCTCCTTCAGCTTCTGGAGCTCCTTCTCGCGCGTCTCGAGCTGCTGCTGCAGCTCGCCGAGCTGCATGAGCAGGCCCTGCACCTGCACGACGAGCTTGGGGGCCTCGTCGCTGGGTCGACCGAACACGGCGGCCAGGTCGCCGACCCGCGCGGGAATCGTGGCGTCGTCGGGCTTCTTCTCGAGCGTGATGGGGCGGCGGCCGCGCGACGGCGTGACCTGGGGCTCCTTCACGAGCGGAAACGTGGTGGCCTGGAGCTTCGACTGAATGGCCTTGATGGTCGTCGGCTCGGTGATCGAGCCCGTCTCTTTTTTGGTCGGCGGCGGCGGGCCGGCCGGCGCGCCCAGCTCGCGCAGCAGGTCGGCGAGGCGGTCGGCCGTGGCTTTCGGCAGCGGGTCGAAACGAATGCGCATGCCCGGCACCGTGCCCTTGCGCTGCGCGGTGCGCTCGGCGAGCGCCCACACCACGCGCCCGGTCACCTTCAGCACCGACGACCAGCCGGGCCGCGCGATGTTCACCGCGACGGGCATGCCGACCGGCAGCGCCTCACGCGTCTCGATGAAGACGCCTCCCGCCGAGATGTTCTGAATGACGCACGGCGAAGACTTGTCGGTGACGTTCAGGTGCGCCGAGACGTTGCGCGCCTGAACCCTCGGGTACTTCCGCTTATCCGCCCCAGAGGCCATCCGCCGTAGCCAGCGGTTTATCACCGTTCGCCACGGAAGCTGCAGGAACCTGCCGCAGTCGCTTCAGGTGGGCGGTGTCGCGCCGCACCGACCGCGCATAGCCCCAATACGGGTCGAGGCCGCCCTCTTCGAGCGACACCACCCCGTACTTCGTCGGGCCCATGTTGTAGGCCATCAGCGCCGCGTCGAGCGTGATGAACCGGTCTTGCAGGTATTTCAGGTACCGCACGCCCAGCCGCACCTGCAGGGCCGGGTCAGCCCGCACGTCGTCGATCGACACCGCCCACCCCTCGCGAAGAATCAGCCAACCGAGCGTCACCGGCTGAATCTGCATCAGGCCATGCGCGTCGGCGACCGACACCACGTCGCGGCGAAAGTCGCTCTCGACGTCGATGACCCCCAGGATCATGAAGGGGTCGAACCCCGCCCGCTCGGCCTCGTCGCAGATCGCCCGGCCGACCGTACGGCGCTCGTGGTCGCTCAGGTCGACCGCCCGGCGCAGCAGCACCGCGTTGACCGCCTCGAACTCTCTGGGAAGCACCTCGAGCGTGGCGACCGCCACGTAGGCCTGGTGCTCGACGCCCAGGGCGCTCGGGTCACCACATGGCAGCGCGAACAGCGCCGCGAGCAAGGCCACCCCCCGCCTCACTTGCTGAGCGCCTCGACCCTCTCGGCCAGCGCATCGAGGCGGCTGTTGAGCTGCTTCAGCTCTTCACGGCTCGGCACCTTCACCTTCGACAGAGCCTTCTTCACGGCCTCTTCGACCGCCTTCTCGAGCTCTTTGATCTTCGGTTGGCCGTCCATGTGCGGAAAGAGGCTCTAGAGGTGGAGCCTGATCAAAAACAAGCCCCCTCCCGCTGATCACGCGGTGGTGACACCCCGCCAAGTACGCGGATCTACGCGGCGACTGCCGGGCGGGTCAGCGCGTCGAGGCGTTTGTTGAGCTTCGCGAGCTCGGCCCGCACCGACTTCAGCTCCGCCGTACGAACGATGCCGACGGCGCCGACCAGCTCTTCGAGCTGCTTGCCGAGCTGCTTCTTCACCTGCCCGGGCAGCTTCTCGACCTTCAGCTCCAGCCGCTTCACCTCACCGTCGAGCTGCTTGTACAGCTTCGCCGGAGCCGCCTCGAGCCGCTTCACCTCGGCGCCCAGCTGCTTCTTCAGCTTCGCGGGCGCCGCCTCGAGCCGCTTCACCTGCGGCGCCAGCTGCTTCTTCAGCTGCGCCGGCGCCCCTTCGACCTGGCGCTTCAGCTTCGTCGACTCCGCCTTCACCTTCTTCGTCAGCTGCTTCAGGTTCATGTCTGCCTCCCGTGCGTTCTGATGCGGCGCGTCAACAATAACGCACCGCATCAATTGCGCAACCCCGGTGCGCTCCATGCGCAGCGCACCGAGTGCACTGTAAGGGCTCAATCCAGCGTAACAGCTCAGGAAATCGAAGCCTTACGAACAAAGAGCCCCGGTACGGCGATTGATAAGTGAGCGCCCAAGGTCTCCGATGGGCGGGGTACCTTGACGGGGTTCCGGCGTTTCCCCTTTCGCCGGAGCCCCGTTCCTTTTTTTGCGGGCTAGCGCTCTGACCCCAGCACCGGCTTCACGTCGATCACCGGCGTACCGTCGATGGCCTCGAGCGGCCCGACCTTCAGGCGCGCCCCGTCGAGCTCGCGCACCGTCACCCGATGCAGCCCGATCGGGTTCGGCCGGTCGGGCGAGCGGGTCGCGAACACGCCCGTGAGCGGCCGTGAGGCGTCGTTGCGCGGCCGGGTCTGCAGCACCGAACGATCAGCCCGGTGCAGCCACGTCAACACCAGCACCTCGTCGCCGGCCGACAGGCCGGCCAGCGCCGCCGCAAAGCGCGGCTCGAGCGAGAGCCACGCGTCGGGCGCACCCTCGTCGCCCTGCCGCGGAGACGACTCGGGGTCGTGCAGCACTGACTGCACGACCCCGATGAACTGAAGCGCGGCGGTCACGCCGTGCGCGTCTTACGCGACGCCGGTCTCGGGCCGCGCCGTCTGGCCGCCCGGCACCTGCAGCGCCGCCGCATCGCCGTGCGTCGCCGCGAGCGCGTCTTCCATCGACTGGATCTCGTCGGCCGGCGACTCGACCTCGATGTCGAGGTGCTTGTAGTTCGGCAGACCCGTACCCGCGGGGATCAGGCGACCCATGATGACGTTCTCTTTCAGGCCGCGCAGGTAGTCGACCTTGCCGCTGATCGCAGCTTCGGTGAGCACCTTGGTGGTCTCTTGAAAGGAGGACGCCGAGATGAACGACTCCGTCGAGAGCGACGCCTTGGTGATGCCGAGGAGCAACGGCTCGCCGACCGCCGGCCGCTTGCCCTTGTTCATCGCCTTCTCGTTCTCTTCTTCGAAGAGCCACTTCTCGACCTGCTCATCGACGAGGAAGTCGGTGTCGCCGACGTCGCTCACGCGCACGCGGCGCAACATCTGCCGCACGATCGTCTCGATGTGCTTGTCGTTGATCTTCACGCCCTGGAGTCGGTAGACCTCCTGCGTCTCGTCGACCAGGTAGCGCGCGAGCTCCTTCTCGCCGAGCACCTTCAAGATGTCGTGCGGGTTGGCCGCGCCGTCCATCATCGGCTCGCCGGCGCGCACGCGGTCACCCGAGTGCACGCTGATGTGCTTGCCCTTGCTGATCAGGTACTCCTTCGCCAGATCGTTGCGGGCCTCGCCGTTCACTTCGGGCGTGATGATCAGCTTGCGCTTGCCCTTGGTGTCTTTGCCGAACGACACGACGCCGTCGATCTCGGCGATGACCGCGTGGTCTTTCGGCTTGCGCGCCTCGAAGAGCTCGGCCACGCGCGGCAGACCGCCCGTGATGTCTTTCGTCTTCGCCGTCTCACGCGGCACGCGGGCGAGCACGTCGCCGGCGGCGATCTCGTCGCCGTCGACCACGTTGATGAGCGCCCCCTGCGGCAAGAAGTAGCTGGCCGGCTGACCGGACGACAGCGTCTTCAGCGCACCCTTGCCATCGACGATGCTGATGCGCGGGCGCGCGTCGGGGTCTTTCGACTCGGTGATCGTGCGCCGCGACAGACCCGTCGTCTCGTCGAGCGCCTCGTTCATCGTCACGCCTTCGATGATGTCTTCGAACTTCAGCGTGCCCGCGACTTCGGTGAGCAGCGGCATCGACGTGGGCTCCCACTCGGCGAGCTTCGTCGAGGCCTCGACCTTCTGGCCCTCTTTGATGAGCAGCCGCGCGCCGTACACCATGCCGTAGCGCTCGCGCTCGCGGCCGGAGTCATCGACGATCACCAGCTCGCCGTTGCGGTTCATGACCACCAGACCGCCGTCGGGGCGCTTCACCGTCGCCAGGTTCGAGAACTTCACCGTCCCCGCGTACCGGCTCTCGAGCTCGCTCTGCTCTGCGCGACGCGTCGCCGTACCACCGATGTGGAAGGTGCGCATCGTCAGCTGGGTGCCGGGCTCGCCGATCGACTGTGCCGCGATGACGCCGCACGCCTCGCCGACCGACACCTTGCGGCCACGCGCCAGGTCACGGCCGTAGCACTCGACGCAGATGCCGCGTCGCGTCTGGCACGTGAGCACCGAGCGAATCTTCACCGAGTCGAGACCCGAGTTTTCGATGCGCTTCACGCGCTCTTCGTCGATCTCTTCGTTCGCGCGAACGAGCACCTCGCCCGTCACCGGGTCGTGAATGTCGTCGAGCGCCACGCGACCGAGAATGCGCTCACCCAGCGGCTCGATCACCTCGCCACCTTCGACGAGCGACCTGATCACGAGACCGTCCATCGTGCCGCAGTCGTACTCGTTGATGATCGCGTCTTGCGCCACGTCGACCAGGCGGCGGGTCAGGTAACCCGAGTTCGCCGTCTTCAGCGCCGTGTCGGCGAGGCCCTTGCGCGCGCCGTGCGTCGAGATGAAGTACTGGAGCACCGACAGACCTTCACGGAAGTTCGCCGTGATCGGCTGCTCGATGATCTCGCCGCTCGGCTTCGCCATCAGGCCGCGCATGCCGGCCAGCTGGCGAATCTGCTGCGTCGAGCCGCGCGCGCCCGAGTCGGCCATGATGTAGATCGGGTTGAACGACGGCTGGCGACGGGTCTCTTGTTTGCCCTTCGCGTTGTAGCCCGTCACTTCTTCCGACGAGATCTGCTCCATCATCGCCTTCGTCACGTCATCGGTCGTGTGCGACCAGATGTCGATGATCTTGTTGCCGCGCTCGCCGAACGTGATGAGGCCTTCGAGGTACTGGTTCTCGACCTCGTTCACTTCTTTCTGGGCCGCGTCGAGCAGCTCTTTCTTCTTCGGCGGAATCACCATGTCCTTCAAGGCCACCGAGATGCCCGCGCGCGTCGCGTTCGCGTACCCGAACGTACGAATGCGGTCGGCCAGAAGAACCGTCTCTTTTTCGCCCGTGAGGCGGTAGCAGGTGTCGATCAGGTTCCCGAGCTGCTTCTTGTCGAGCACCTTGTTCACCGCTTCGAAGCCGACGCGGCGCGGCACCACTTCCCAGATCAGCACGCGGCCGACCGTCGTCTCGAACAGCTTGCGCTTGCCGTCGCGCGTCTCGATGCGGCACTTGATCTTCGCCTGCAGCGCCACCGCGCCCTGGTCGTACGCCGCCCGAACTTCGTCGGGCGAGCTGAACGTCATGCCCTCGCCGTGCGCGAGCTCGCGCGGGCGGGTCATGTAATAGATGCCGAGCACCATGTCCTGCGTGGGCACGATGATGGGCTTGCCGCTCGCGGGGCTCAAGATGTTGTTCGTCGACATCATCAGCACGCGCGCTTCCATCTGGGCTTCGACGCTCAGCGGCACGTGAACGGCCATCTGGTCACCGTCGAAGTCGGCGTTGAACGCCGCGCAGACGAGCGGGTGCAGCTGAATCGCCTTGCCTTCGATCAGCACCGGCTCGAACGCCTGCATGCCGAGGCGGTGCAGCGTCGGAGCGCGGTTCAGCATCACCGGGTGCTCGCGAATGACGTCGTCGAGAATGTCCCAGACCTCGGGGCGCTCTTTTTCGACCATCTTCTTCGCCGACTTGATGGTGGTGACGTAGCCCTTCTCTTCGAGCTTGTTGTAGATGAACGGCTTGAAGAGCTCGAGCGCCATGATCTTCGGCAGGCCGCACTGGTGCAGCTTCAGCTCGGGGCCGACCACGATGACCGAGCGGCCCGAGTAGTCGACGCGCTTGCCGAGCAGGTTCTGGCGGAACCGGCCCTGCTTGCCCTTCAGCATGTCCGACAGCGACTTCAGCGGCCGCTTGTTCGGGCCGGTGATCGTCTTGCCGCGGCGGCCGTTGTCGAACAGCGCGTCGACGGCCTCCTGCAGCATGCGCTTCTCGTTGCGAATGATGATGTCGGGCGCGTTGAGCTCTTGCAGGCGCTTCAGGCGGTTGTTGCGGTTGATGACGCGGCGGTAGAGATCGTTCAGATCAGACGTCGCGAAGCGGCCGCCGTCGAGCGGCACGAGCGGGCGAAGATCAGGCGGGATCACGGGGATCACGTCGAGCATCATCCAGTCGGGCTTGTTGCCCGACACGCGGAACGACTCACACACCTTCAGGCGCTTCGCGATCTTCTTGCGCTTCGCCTCGCTGGTGGTGTTCTTCATCTCGTTGCGCAGCTCGACGCTCAGCTTGTTCACGTCGATCGCGTTCAGCATCTTGCGAACGGCCTCGCCGCCCATCGCGGCCTCGAAGCCGTCGTCGCCGTGCTCCTGCAAGAGGCGCTGGTACTTCTCTTCCGAGATGAGCTCACGCGGCTCGAGCTCGGTGCCCTTCGGGTCGAGCACGCAGTACGACTCGCAGTAGAGAACCTTCTCGAGATCCTTCATCGTCATGTCGAGCAGGTTGCCGATGCGCGACGGGAGCGACTTCAGGAACCAGATGTGCGCGACCGGCGTGGCCAACGTGATGTGGCCGAGGCGCTCACGACGCACCTTCGACTGAATCACCTCGACGCCGCACTTCTCGCACACGACGCCGCGGTGCTTCATGCGCTTGTACTTGCCGCAGTTGCACTCGTAGTCCTTCACGGGGCCGAAGATGCGCGCGCAGAACAGGCCGTCGCGCTCGGGCTTGAAGGTGCGGTAGTTGATGGTCTCGGGCTTCTTCACCTCGCCGTGCGACCACTGACGAATCTTGTCAGGGCTCGCCAGCGCGATGCGAATGGCCTGGAACGAGAGGGGATCCTTGGGCTTCTCGAAAAAGTTGAAGATGTCTTTCATTGTTGGTCCCTAAAAAAGTGGTGGGTTCTCAGGCGTCCGTGCCGGTCTTCGTCGGCTCGCCATCTCCGAACATGATCGCCGCGCGCTGACGCTCGGGCGGCGCCTTCTCGAGCAGCTCGACGTCGAGAGCGAGCGACTGCAGCTCCTTCAAGAGCACGTTGAACGACTCGGGCAGGCCCGACTCCAACGTGTTGTCGCCCTTGACGATCGCCTCGTACATGCGCGTACGGCCGACGACGTCGTCGCTCTTCACGGTGAGGAACTCCTGCAGCGTGTAGGCAGCGCCGTAGGCCTCCATCGCCCAGACTTCCATCTCGCCGAGACGCTGGCCGCCGAACTGGGCCTTGCCGCCCAGGGGCTGCTGCGTGACGAGCGAGTACGGGCCGATCGAACGAGCGTGAATCTTCTCGTCGACGAGGTGGTGGAGCTTCAGCATGTACATCACGCCCACCGTCACGTCGTGATCGAACGGCTCACCGCTGCGGCCGTCGAAGAGCACCATCTGGCCCGTCTTCGGCAGCTCGGCCTGCTCCAGCAGGTTGTGGATCTCGTTCTCGCGCGCGCCGTCGAACACCGGCGTGTCGACGTGAATGCCGCGGTGCAGCCGCGAGCACAGCGACACCACCTCTTTGTCAGAGAGCTTGTCGAGAAAGCCGTGGAAGGCCTCGTCGTCGTACGTCTTCTTCAGCTCTTTGCGCAGCTGATCGCCCGAGTACTTCTCGTCGACGTAGCGCTGCAGCTTCTCGCCCACGCCCTTGGCGGCCCAGCCCAGGTGCGTCTCGAGAATCTGACCGATGTTCATGCGCGAAGGCACGCCCAGCGGGTTCAGCACGATGTCGACCGGGCGGCCGTCTTCGAGGTACGGCATGTCTTCGATCGGCAGCACGCGGCTGACGACGCCCTTGTTGCCGTGGCGACCGGCCATCTTGTCGCCCACCGCCAGCTTGCGCTTGATGGCGACGAACACCTTCACCATCTTGATCACGCCAGGCGGCAGCTCATCGCCCTTCTTGATGCGCGCGATCTTCTCGCCGAACGCCAGCTTCACGGCCTCTTTGTTGTCTTCGAGGTTCTTGACGATGTCGCGAACCTTCTGGTCGACCTGGTCGCCGACGAGAATTTCGTTCCAGAACTTGTAGGGGATCTGGCTCAGAATCTCTTCGTTGAGAACGTCGCCCTTCTTCAAGAGCTGCTTGCCCTTGTCGTCGATCAGCTTGCCGTTCGCCTCTTTGCCCGCCCACAGCTTGCGAATGCGGTTGTACGCGCTGTCTTGAATGACCTTGATCTCGTCGTTCTGGTCTTTCAGCAGCTTCGCCTCGTCGGCGCTCTCGATCGCCTTCGCGCGCTCGTCTTTTTCGACGCCCTTGCGCGAGAAGACCTTCGCCCCGATGACCGTGCCCTGCACGCCCGGAGGCACGCGCAGCGAGCTGTCGCGCACGTCGCCGGCCTTCTCACCGAAGATCGCGCGGAGCAGCTTCTCTTCAGGTGACAGCTGCGTCTCGCCCTTCGGCGTGATCTTGCCGACCAGCACGTCGCCCGGCTTCACCTCGGCGCCGATGCGAATGATGCCCGACTCGTCGAGATCTTTGAGCGCCTCTTCACCGACGTTCGGAATGTCGCGCGTGATCTCTTCTTTGCCCAGCTTCGTGTCGCGCGCGATGCACTCGAACTCTTCGATGTGAATCGACGTGAAGACGTCTTCTTTCAGCAGGTTTTCACTGAGCAGAATCGAGTCTTCGAAGTTGTAGCCCTGCCACGGCATGAACGCGACCACGACGTTCGCGCCGAGCGCGAGCTCGCCCGTCTCGGTCGCCGGGCCGTCGGCGATCACGTCGCCCTTCTTCACCTTGTCGCCCTTCTTCACGATGGGCTTCTGGTTGAGGCACGTGTTCTGGTTCGAGCGCTGGTACTTGAGCAGGTTGTAGATGTCGACCTCGCTCGCCACGTCGCTGAACGCGGCCGGCACTTCGGCCTTCACGACGATGCGGCTCGCGTCGACCGCTTCGATCGTGCCGTCGCGGCGCGCCACGCAGGTGACGCCCGAGTCGCGGGCCACGATCGCTTCGATGCCCGTGCCGACCAGCGGAGCCTGAGTCCTCAACAGAGGAACAGCCTGGCGCTGCATGTTCGAGCCCATGAGCGCGCGGTTCGCGTCATCGTTCTCGAGGAAGGGGATCAGCGACGCGGCAACCGACACGAGCTGGTTGGGCGACACGTCCATCAGGTTCACGTCTTCGGGCTTCGCGACCACGAACTCACCGCCGCGGCGCACCGAGACGAGCTCGTCGGTGAACTTGCCCTTCTTGTCGAACGGCGCGTTCGCCTGCGCGATGACGTGCTTCTCTTCTTCGAGCGCCGAGTAGAACGCGGTCTCTTGCGTCAGCGTGCCCGCCTCGATCTTGCGGTACGGGGTCTCGACGAAGCCGAACTCGTTCACCCGCGCGTAGGTCGACAGCGACGCGATGAGGCCGATGTTCGGGCCTTCAGGCGTCTCGATCGGGCAGATGCGGCCGTAGTGTGTCGGGTGCACGTCGCGCACTTCGAAGCCGGCGCGCTCGCGCGTCAGACCGCCGGGCCCGAGGGCCGAGAGGCGCCGCTTGTGCGTGACCTCAGAGAGCGGGTTCGTCTGATCCATGAACTGCGACAGCTGGCTCGAGCCGAAGAACTCTTTGATCACGGCCGTGACCGGCTTCGCGTTGATGAGATCGTGCGGCATGAGCGTCTCGATCTCTTGCAGGCTCATGCGCTCTTTGATCGCGCGCTCCATGCGAACCAGACCGATGCGGTACTGGTTCTCGAGCAGCTCGCCCACCGCACGAACGCGGCGGTTGCCGAGGTGGTCGATGTCGTCGATCGTGCCCTTGCCGTTCTTGAGGTCGATCAGGTACCGAATCACCTCGAGAATGTCGCGCTTGGTCAGAATCTGGCCGTCGAGCGGCTCTTCGACCGTGAACTTGAAGTTCAGCTTCAGGCGGCCGACCTTCGACAGATCGTAGCGCTCGGGGTTGAAGAACAGGTTCTGGAAGAGGTTCGTCGCCGTCTCGGGCGTCGGGGGATCACCGGGGCGGAGGCGCCGGTAGATCTCCATGATGGCCTGCTCGGGGTTCTCGATCTTGTCGATGAGCAGCGTGTCGCGCAGATACGGGCCGACGTTCAGGTTGTCGATGAAGAGCACCTTGAACTCTTTCAGGCCGCGCTTCACGAGCTCGTCGATCTTTTCCTGCGTGACCTCTTCGTTGCACTCGATGATGACTTCGCCGGTGTTCTCGTCGACGACGTCGTACGCCGAGACCTTCGTGTAGAGCTCGTCGGCGTCGACGGGCAGGCGGGTCATCTTCGCGCCCTCGAGCTTCTTCAGGGCCGCGCGCGTGAACTTGCGGTTCTTCTTGACGATGACCTCGCCGGTCTTCGTCTTGATGTCGCGCGTCGCGCGCTGGTTGTAGAGCAGCTCGAGCTCGACCGACTTCTCGAACTCGGTGTTCGAGGCCATGTAGATGGTCTCGGTCGCGTAGTAGTAGTTGAGGATCTCTTCCATCGACCCGCCGAACTCGAGCGGGTTCTTCTTCGCCGTGTCAGGCACCGCGCCCAGGGCGCGGATCAGCACCGTCGCCGGCAGCTTGCGGCGGCGATCGATGCGCACGTACAGCAGATCTTTGTGGTCGAACTCGAAGTCGATCCAACTGCCGCGGTACGGAATGATGCGGGCGTTGTAGAGCAGCTTGCCCGACGAGTGGCTCTTGCCCTTGTCGTGATCGAAGAACGCGCCCGGCGAACGGTGCAGCTGCGACACGACCACGCGCTCGGTGCCGTTGATGATGAACGTACCGTTCTGCGTCATCAGCGGGATCTCGCCGAAGTAGACCTCTTGCTCTTTGACGTCGCGAATCGACTGCGCGCCCGTCTCTTCGTCTTTGTCCCACACCACCAGGCGAACGACGACCTTGATGGGCGCCGAGTAGGTCATGCCACGCTGGTGGCATTCATCGACGTCGTACTTCGGCTTCTCGAGGTTGTAGCTCACGAACTCGAGCGAGCTCGTCTCGTTGAAGTCGCGAATCGGAAAGACGCTCTTGAAGACGCCCTGAAGACCCAGGTCTTCGCGCTTCTCGGGAGCTACGTCAGCCTGCAGGAACTTCTCGTACGACTGCTTCTGGATGTTGATGAGGTTCGGAATGTCGATGATCTTCTGAATTTTTCCGAAGCTCTTTCGGACGCGGAAGTTGTTCTGCAGGGTCGGCATTCGGTCTCCGTGTGAAACGATTCAGGCTGAAAAAACGAATCTTCTAAAAACGGGTGAAGCCGGCGACCGTTTTGGCCCGCCGGCTCCCCCATGGAAACTGCTGTCGGAGTTACTTCAGCTCGACGGTGGCGCCAGCCGCCGTCAGCTTCTCCTTCATCTTGGCGGCGTCGTCCTTCGAGACGCCCTCCTTCACGGTCTTGGGCGCGCCCTCGACCAGGTCCTTCGCTTCCTTCAGGCCGAGGCCCGTGATCTCGCGAATCGCCTTGATGACGTCGATCTTCTTCTCGCCGGCCTTCGCCAGCACGACCGTGAACTCGGTCTTCTCTTCGGCCGGCGCCGCCGCCGCCGCGCCCGCCGCAGGGCCCGCAACCGCAACCGCGGCCGCCGAGACGCCCCACTTCTCTTCGAGCTTCTTCACCAGGTCGGCCGCCTCGAGAATCGTGAGGCCGCTCAACGAATCAACAATCGCATTCAAGTCTGCCATGACGTTTTTTCCTTCTTCAAAATGGGTGGTGGTTGACTACTTCTGTTCCGATTTCGCTTTGAGTACCCGAGCCAGCTTGTTCGCGGGCTCCGCAATCGTGCGGGCCAGCTTGCCGGCAGGCTGGTTGATCATGCCGAGGATCTTGCCGCGCAGCTCGTTGAGGCCCGGCAGCTTCGCCAGAACCGCAACTTCCTTCGCCGTCATCTTCTTGCCGGCGACGACGCCCGACTTGATCTTGATGGTCTCGAGATCCTTGATGAACTCCGACATGATCTTCGCCGGAGCCACCTCGTCGCCATAACTGAACGACGCCGACACCGGCCCCACGAAGTCTTCAGCAATGACCTCGAAGGCAGTGCCCTTCGCCGCCCGCTTCGCCAGGGTGTTCTTCAACACCTTGAACTCGACTCCGCCGTCGCGGAGCTTCTTGCGGAGCTTCGTGATCGTCTCGACGTTCACCTTCGACGTCTCGACCAGCACGAGCGACTTGGCCCGAGTGAACTTGTCGTTCAGCTCTTTGATCAGGGTCTCTTTCTCGCTCTTCAACATTCGCTATTCACCTCCTCCAGTTTCCTGGGGGCAAAGCACGTAAGGAGCGAGAGTCGACCGAAACAGCGTCTGTACAACCACCGCACCTTGGTCTCGGCAGGGCTGGCAACTTCGCCGGTTTGAACCTTCCGCTCGCGCTGACGCTTCGGGTCCCTGCTGTCTTCGTCCAGGGTTATTTGATGAACGCTTCGGCCTCATCGGCTTGGCGTTCGGTTTGCAGAGTTTTAAAGGGGCCTCGGCCCTTAAACGAAGCGGGCGGGCAGTGTCAAGGGGGGTTAGGGCAGAAAAGCAAAGCGGGACAAAACGCGACGTGCCCGCCCGCCATTCCCTGACGCGGCGACTACTCGTGCTTGTGGCTGAGGAGCTTCCGAATCGCGGCCTCGCCCTGCTCCACGGTCGGCACGACGGTGGGCTTCGCCACCTTGGGCTTCGGGGCGCGCAACATCTGCCCGGCCTTCAAGGGGAAGTCGTCGTACCGGCCGCTCCCGTCGGCGTCGACGAGAATGGCATTGGTCCACGCCTGGGCGCGGCCGCCGTGCAGGGGCCACAGCGTGCGGCCGGTGGTGCCGCGGGCCATCGCCACGAACCAGGTGTCGGCGGTCGCGCTCACCATGAACTTCTCGGTGAGGGGCACCCGGCGCAGGGCCATGCTCCCCGGCACGGCCTCGATGGTGGGGTTCGTGATGTCGTGCTTCTGCAAGATGCGGCCTTCGGGCCACGCGCCGTTGCTCTCGCCGTCGAACGCCTCGCGGCCTGCGGCGTGGCTGTAGATCTCGACGCGGTCGATCTGCATCCACTCGAGGCCCGTCACGTCGACCGTGAGCTCGATGGCCTCACCGCTGGCGACCGAGAGGGTGCCGCCGATGCCGACACTGTCGCCGCCGCTGACCTTCTTCGCGGTGAAGCGCAAGAACGGGCCGTTCGACGCGAACGCCTGGTTCGACCGAATCGCGTCGGCGAACTTCGCCGAGGTGAACTGGGCCGGCGTGTCGCCGTTCATGAACGTGTACGTGCGCGCGTAGCCGCCGGTCGCGCTCTGGGCGTCGTGGGTGTCGCTCACGCCCGACGAGGTCGTGACGGTGCCGCGCGACAAAAACGTCATCCAGTCGTTCATCACCGCCCAGCTCGCGGTCGGGCCGTTCGCGGTCTCGACGAGATCGAAGCCCTCGCCGAAGAGCTTCGTGTCGGTCGCCGTCGCCGTCGGGTCGGGGGCCATCAGGTAGTCGGCCGGGTCGCCGTGCGTGCGCAGGGTCGCAGTGTCGACTCGCAGTGCCGTCAGCACGCCGCCCGAGCCGCCGCGCGGGTGGTTCAGCTGCACGACCGCGCCGGGGTGCTCGGCCTTGATGCCCGAGAACAGCTGCGGCACGCGCAGCGTCGGGTTCTCTTCGCCGCCGGCGTGATCGAACGCGCCGCCGTTCGACGTGCCCGGCCTGATGACGAGGGGAAAAGTGTTGAAGTGGCCGTGCGTGAAGCTCGTCACCTCTTCGCCGATCATCGTCGCCATCAGGTTCTCGGCGCCGAGCGCGCGCACGGCGGGCGCGAGGTCGGTGATGTACTCGTGGTCGGTCGAGAGCAGCACGTCGACGCCCTCGGCGAGAAAGTTCGCGGCCCGCTGCAGGTTCGGCACCGCGCTGTCGGGCGAGGCGACGGCGTGCACGTGCAGGTCGGCCGACATCCACCCTGTCGAGTCGACGACGCGGCCCACTCGGGCGTCGACGGCGCCGTCTTGCGTCGTGAGGTCGACGCGGTGGCCGGCGTTCGGCCAGGTGTCGGGCCAGGTGCTGAACTCGGGGCCGCGGCTCACGATCACGTCGTACTGGCCCGGCGGCACGAACACGTCGAGCACGCCCGTCGGGCCCACGTAGTCGACCGCCGCCGCACCGCCGCTCGGGGAGTCGATGAGCTCGTGCTGCTTCCACGTGTCTTGATTGAACGTGCACGGGCCGTTCGCGCAGTGCACCGTGACCTTGCCGGGGCTCGGCATGCCGGCCTCGTCTTTGATGACCACGTGCAGCTTGCGGGTGGGGGCGAGCTGCACCTGCACCGACTTCGTCTCGCCCACCGCCAGCGTGACCTCGGCGTTCGGCCCGACGAGCCGGCCCTGCGTCGCCGCGTTGAAGCGCCAGGTGCCGGCGGGCAGGTTCACCCTGCCCTTGCCGTCGGCGCCCGTCACGATGAGCGATTGCATGACGCCGGCCGCGTCGATCGCGGCCACCCTCACGTTCGGCTCGGAGCTCACCTCGACCGTGCCGGTCGAGACGCCGCCGAACCTGTTCATCGCCGACGTGACCGCGGCGACGTCGCGCCCGACCACGATGTCGGCGAGCTGCAGGCGCACGCTGCCGGGCCGCACCACGAAGGCGCCGGGGCGACTGCGGGCCTCGGGGTCGGCCCAGCTCAAGACGCCCTGCAGATCTTCACCTTCGATGAAGGTGCCGACGACGCCGCCGTAACCGATCGAGGCGTTCTTCACCGACGGCTGCGCGGGGTCGGCGAGCGACATCGGGCGGTAGCCGTAGGCGATGTTGCGGCCCTGGGCCGTCCAATACGCGGTGCTCTGCACGGCGCAGCCGTTCAAGTCGAGCTTCGCGCCGAGGCCGTTGCTGCAGCCGCCCGGGAAGAACAGCTCGAACGCGCCGACGTCGAGCAGCTCGATGAGCGGCTGCGACTGGCCGCTCGTGCCGTCGTTGCAGAACGCGGTGAGCATGCGCACCCGCTCTTCGCCGGGGCTGAGCACGTAGTACGTGGTGGTGCGCAGCGGCTGCGGCTTGAACTGGTCGACGACGAACTCGACCGAGAGGCCCGCCTCGGCCTTGAGCAGCGAGCGCAGGTTGAGCAGGTCGTGCGGAGCGTCGTGGCCCGTGCTCGCCACGATCGCCGGGCCGCCGCGCGCGCCGTCGCTGATGATGTCGACCTGGTGCACGCTCGAGAGCCGGCCGAGCCCGTAGATGAGGTTCATGCGGCCGAACGCGTCTTGGCCCGCCTCGCCGGCGCCGCGCTGCAGGTCGGCGTCGATCAGGTGGCCACCGCTCGGTATCGGGCCGACGCTGCGCCCCGCCTGCTGAATGATGAGGCGAATCTTGTCGTTCTGCAGCAGCACGTCGCCCGTGCGGCCCGTCGCGCCTTCGCCGCCGATGAGGTCGGCCGCGCCCTCGACGAGCTTCGCGCTCGAGCCCGTGCCCTCGGTGGCGAAGTAGCCCGTCTTCGAGAGGTCGACCTCGCAGCGGCGCAGCGGGTCGGGCGGCGCGGGCTCGTCGGGCTTCTTCGAGCAGGAGGACACGAGCGCTGATGCGAGGGCGAGGGCGGGTACGAGGCGCGTCACAATTCTGTGACGCGTACCATTCGTGACCGGTCGGGCGCAAAAACCCCGGTTCTTTCGCCGGCCTCAGCGCTGCTTCACGCGCAGGCTCACGAGCATCGGCACCCCGAAGTGCACCGCCGCGCCGACCGCCAGGGCCGGGCGCAGGGCCTCGGGCCGCAGCGCGCTGGCGATGCCGGCCAGCAGCCACGTCATCGCGGGTATCACCGACATCGGCTCGACGATCGCCGCCACCGCCGCCATGCCGAGCGCCCAGATGAACATGAAGTGCGTGAGCACCATCGGCACCGACAGGCCGAGCTGCGGCGCGACGAGCGCCAGCGCTGCCGACACCATCACCATCGCGCACTGCACGAGCAGCATCTCGCGGTTCAGCCGGTGCGACAGCATCACGTCGCGCATGGCGAGCGTCACCGCCGTGGCCGTCGCCGCATAGCCGAGCAGAAAGCCCAACAGCGGCAGCGCCGACGCCGGAGGCGACGCCGCGACCCACCACCAGAACCCGAGCCAGGCCAGCCCGAAGCCCGCCAGCATGGCCCGCCGCGGCCCGAGCCCGAACCGCCGGTCGCCGCCCAGCGCGATGCCCTCGAGCCTGACCCGCTCGAGCACCTCGGTCTTCACCGCCTCGCCGACCTGCTGCACCAGCACCGGCGGCGGAGCCTCGAGCCCTTCGAGCAGGTACGACGCCGCCCGGCTCTCACCCTGCTCGACCGCCGCCCGCACCGCATCGGCGGCCAGCTCTTTTCGCTGCTGCTCGAGCTGCACGTCGTCTGGCGAGAGCTCGAGCGCCGCACGAAAGCCGAACTCGGCGTCGGCGGCCGCCTGCTGCCCCTGGCGCCGGTTGCCGTCGGCCCACGAGCGCCGCGCCTCGCCCGCCTTCTCGAGCGCGCGCTCGGCGAGCCGCCGGGCGTCGCGGTGCTTCAGGTACACCTCGAGCGCGCGCCTGAACGCGTCGGCCGACGCGAAGCGCGCAGCGGGCGACGGCTCGAGCCCGCGCTTCAAGATCGCGAGCAGCTCGTCGGGCAGCTGCGTCGCAGCCGGAAACGGCGGCACGGCCGCGGGCGAAGCCTTGCGCTCGTCGAGCGTACGGGCGCCGAACGGCGCCGCCCCGAACACGGCCTGGTAGAGGCAGCCCGCGAGCAGGTACGTGTCGGTCGCGGGCCCCATCGCGGCGACGTCGCTGGTCAGCTGCTCGGGCGCCATGTGCGCGAGCGTGCCCGCGAACGGCACGTCGGCCAGGCTCGGCAGCATGCCGCCGGGCTGCGGCGTCAGCGTGCCCGCGATGCCCCAGTCGAGCAGGTACACCTCGCCGAAGCTGCCGATCATCACGTTCGCGGGCTTCACGTCGCGGTGTACGACGCCGCGCTCGTGGGCGAACTGCAGCGCGCGAGAGACGCTGACCGCGACCGACACGTGCCACTCGAGCGGCGCGACGTCGAAGCGTGCCTTCACCTCATCGGGGTGGGCCATCAGCCACGACCAGCTCTTGCCCTCGATGCGCTTGAGCACGACCTGCAGCTCGCCGCGCTCGTCTTCGATGAGGTCGTGCACCGGCACGATGCCGGGGTGCTCGAGGTAGCCGGTGATGCGCGCCTCTTGCACCAGCTTCTCGCGGGCCCACGCGCTCGCCCCGGGCGGCACGGTCTTCACGGCAACGGGCCGGCCGAGGTGGCTCTGCGTCGCCGAGTACACGTTCGCCATGCCGCCGCTGCCGAGCAGCGGGCCGAGCTCGAGGTGACGATCGGTCGGCGCGCCCTCGACGAGCCGTACCGCCGGAGCACCGGCCTCGAGGTTCGCCGTCGTGCCCAGCTCGGTGAGCTCGGCCGCGAGCTCGGCGATGCGCGCCTGCAGCTTCGGGTCTTCGTCGATGGCCCGCTCGAGCGCGTCGAGCGCGGCGCCAGAGAGCTCACCGCGCACGAAGGCGGCGAGGCGCAGCTCGAGGTCGGGCGAGAGGGTCAGGGGCTTCATGGTACGGTCGTGCGCAGGTGAGCTTCGTTCAAGAATGCCTCAAGGAGCTTGCGGCGGGCGACGTGAAAGGCGACCGGGACGGTCTCGAGGCCGCGCTCGCCGAGGTCGAGCGGGGCCTGGGCGAGGCGGCTCCACCAGGGTTCGCGCGGTTTCTGCTCGCGCGCCTGCCGTCAGTGCGCGGGGCGCTGGTCGAGGCGGTGATGGCACTTCGGGCGGGCGACCTGCTGTTCGCGTTTCTCTGCCTCGAGGGGCAGCCGGTGGCGCTGCGGCGCTTCGAAGAAGAGATCATGCCGCGGGTGGCGCAGGTGCTGCGGCGCACCGACGCGGCTGCGGCGTTCATCGACGAGGCGTCGAACGAGACGCGCGAGCGGCTGCTGCTGGCGAAGGGCGCGCGGGCGGCGGGGCTCGAGGGCTACCTCGGTCAGGGGCCGCTGGCGTCGTACGCGATGGTGGTGGCGATGCGGGTGGCGGTCGACCTGAAGCGCAAGGTCGGGGTCGAGCAGACGCTCGACGAGGTGTTGTTCGAGCTCGAGGCGCCCGTTGCGTCGGCCGACGCGTCGCTGCTCAAGGCGTCGCTGGGGCCGGCGGTACAGAAGGCGCTGATCGAGGCGACGGCGGCGCTGACGCCGCGCGAGCGCACGCTGCTCAAGCTGCACCTGGTGCAGGGGGTGTCGGCCGACGCGCTGGCGAAGATGTACAGGGTGCACCGCGCAACGACCACCCGGTGGATCGCCGACGCCCGCGAGAAGGTGCACCAGCGGCTCACCGAGCGGCTGCGCAAAGAGCTCGCCCTCGGCGAAGAGACGTTCAGCGAGCTGAAGAACGAGCTGTTCGACGGCCTCGACCTGACGCTGTCGGGCGTGCTGACGAACGCCGAGCCGCCGCCGTGAGCGCCAAAACGAAGCGGCCGACCCGCGTTCGCAGATCGGCCGCCTCGAAGAAAACCCGATCGCCCTACTTGTGGCGGGCGTTGATCTCTTGCGTGTCGAGCTTGATGCCCGGGCCGTGCGTCGCGCTCACGGTGACGCCCTTCAGGTACACGCCCTTCGCCGTCGCCGGCTTCATCTTCATGACGAGGTCGATGAGGGTGTTGAAGTTCTCGGCGAGCTTCTCAGGGGCGAACGACGACTTGCCGACCGGCGCGTGAACGATGCCCGCCTTCTCGGCGCGGAACTCGATCTTGCCGCCCTTCGACTCTTTGATCGCCTTCGCGAGATCCATCGTCACCGTGCCGGTCTTCGGGTTCGGCATCAGGCCGCGGGGGCCGAGCACCTTACCGAGGCGACCGACGACGCCCATCATGTCGGGGGTCGCGATCACGGTGTCGAACTCCATGAAGCCCTCTTCGATCTTCTTCGCGAGGTCGGCCTCACCGACGACGTCTGCCCCCGCCGCCGTCGCTTCGCCCTGCTTCTCGCCCTTCGCGAACACCGCCACGCGCATCGACTTGCCCGTGCCGTGCGGCAGAACCACGGCGCCGCGAACCATCTGGTCGGCGTGCTTCGGGTCGATGCCGAGGTTGATCGCGACGTCGACCGTCTGGTCGTACTTCGTCTTCACGATCTCGGTCGTCTCTTTGAGGAGCTTGAAGCCTTCGGCGATCGTGTACTTCTTGTTGCGATCGACCTTGGTCAGCGCGTTCTTGTACTTCTTGCCAGTCTGGGTAGCCATGTGTGCAGTTCCTCGCTTAACCGACGATCTCGATGCCCATTGAACGTGCCGTGCCCGCGATGGTCCGCATGCACGCTTCGATGGAGGCCGCCGTCGTGTCTTGGATCTTCAGCTTCGCGATCTCTTCGAGCTGCTTCTTGGTGACCTGACCGACCTTCTCTTTGCCCGGCTTCTTCGCCCCCGAGCCCTTCTTCTTCTCGGTGTGGAGCTTCGCCGCCTTCTTCAGCAGCACGCTCGCGGGCGGCGTCTTCAGAATGAACGTGAACGAGCGGTCGGCATACACCGTGATGATCACGGGAATGATGAGCGACTCTTTCATCTGGGCCTGCGTCGCAGCGTTGAACTGCTTGCAGAACTCCATGATGTTGACGCCCTGCTGACCGAGCGCGGGGCCGATCGGCGGCGCGGGGTTCGCCTTGCCGGCCGGGATCTGCAGCTTGACCTGCCCTGTGACCTTCTTCATTTGCACTACCTCCGTGGTTCAAGCGGCCACCCGACTTCAGTGACCTCCCACAGCACATGAGGCGGGAAATCCGCCTCAAACTTTTCAGCCGCCGGTCTTCTCGACCTGCATGAAGTCGAGCTCGACCGGGGTGGCGCGGCCGAAGATGCTCACGAGCACCTTCACGCGGCCCTTCTCGGGGTTCACTTCTTCGACCGTGCCGTTGAAGTTCGCGAACGGCCCGTCGATCACGCGCACGGTGTCGCGCTCCTCGAACTGCACGCGCGGCTTCGGCTTCAGCGTGCCTTCGCT
>JAEUJP010000398.1 GCA_016793725.1 Myxococcaceae bacterium
TCGAGCTCGGCCTCGACCCACGGGAAGGGCCCGTTCTGCTGGCCGAGGGTCACCTCCGAGAAGTGCGCCACCTTCACGAGCGCGACGCCGGGTGTGATGCCCTCGAGCGCGCCCGCCGTGACGTGCACCGAACGCACGCGCTCGCCGTCGAGCGAGGCCGGGAGCGTCGCGACCTTGCCGTCTTCCCAGCCGGGCGTCGTGACGGCGAGCACGGCGGGCGTCGAGAAGACGAGCCCGCTCGGTTCGAGCGTCACGGTGACGGTGCCGGCATCGTTGGCGTTCACGGTGAGTCGAATGCCGGCGTCGCGCGGCGCCGAGCCGGGCTGCACGAAGAGTCGCGCGCGGCCGTCGGGCGAGAGGTAGACGTCGCCGCCGTCGGGCACCTCGGCCTCGCTGCCTCCCGCGGCGCCACCGCTGCCGCCCGCAGTGGCAGAGCCTCCGGCGGTGCCGGCGTCGGCGGCGGGGGTGCTGCTGCACGCGCAGAACAGCAGCGCGACGACGACGGCGACGGGAAGAAGGGCCATAGACCCAACGGTACGGGAGCTGCCCGCACGCGGGTCGGGGCATATTCAGGGCATCAGGCCACGAACGCGGGGAGCGCGTGGATCAGCCGGGAACTTCTCGACGAAGCGCCGCGCCTCTGCGGCCGCCGCGTCAGCGTCGCGCAGCGCGAGGTGTGACAGCATGACGCCGATGCTCGCCTCGGGCGCGAGCACGCCGTCGGGAAAGCGCCGCTGATGTTCGAGGAACTTGTCGAGCGCCGCGCGCACCTGGCCGTGCTCGTGAGCGGTGAGCGCGAGCTCGTAGAGCGCCGTCTCGGCCTCGAGCCCATCGCCCTCGGCGAGCGCGACGAGGCACGACTCGGCGCCGGCGCCACACGACGTGCTCGGCGCCTCGGGCAGCTCGAGCGTGACCCGAGCGAGCGCTGGAGCAGGAGGAGGGGGCAGCTCGACGCCGCCGCGCAGCATCTGCGCGTTGGGCACACCCTCGCCGAACTCGACGTGAAAGCCTGCGCCGCGCTCGGTCACGTCGAACGCGACGCGCGAGTGGGTGAGCACCATCTCGTACTGCCCGGCGCGCACGCGAATCGGCCGGCGCGCTTCGACCACGACATGGCCCGCCGTGATGGTGAGCACGCGACCGTCGAGCACGTACTGCGCGCCCGGCGAGGCTTCGATTTCGGGCACCGCCGTGACCTCGTACAGCTGCACGGCGGCGACGGCGCCGATGAGGCACGCGGTGACGAACGCGAGGCCCTGCACGAAGAGCGGCACCTTCTTCGGGTGCGCCTTCTCGACGGCGCGGCGGAACAGGGCCTCGTGCTTCGCGCGCGAGAGCACGGCGGGCTCGTCGGCCTGCAGGAGCTCGAGGGCGCCGTGCACGACCTCGGGGGTAGAGGCGAGCTGCAGCAGCGGCCGCACCTCGTCGTCGAGCGTGTCGGTGTCGCTCATTCCCGGCCCTCCTGTTTGAGACGGTGCTCGAAGTCTTTGCGCGCGTGGTGAAGCCGCGTCCACACGGTCTTGATGGGGATGTCGAGCGCCTCTGAGATTTCGGGGCCGGTGAGGCCTTCGAGCTCGAAGAGCACGAGCGCCTCGCGGCGTTTGCCCGAGAGGGCGTCGAGCGCCTTGTGCACCTTCGCGCGCGCCTCGATGCGGGTGACGGCGGCGAACGGGCCGGCGGCGTCGTCGGCGGCGACCTCGCCCGCGCTCTCGAGGCCGAGAAAGGAGCGGAAGCGGCGGCGGGTGCGGGCGCCGGCGGCGACACGAACGGCGACGCCGTAGAGCCAGGCTTTGGGGCTGACGGCGGCGAGCACCTGCTCAGGCCGCTTCAGCGCGACGACGAACACCTCTTGCAGCAGGTCATCGGCGTCGCAGCCCGGCCCGGCGAGGCGAGCCAGGGCGCGCCGCAGCGGCTGGGCCATCTCGTCGTAGAGCGACTTCAGCTCGGTGAGGCTCGACGCCGCCGCGGTCGCGGCAGGTGAGAAGGCCGGGCTGGTCATCGCAGATTCCACAGGCTCGTAGCCCATGTATGCGGTGCCGGCTCAAAGCTTCAATCCCACTCCGGCCTGGGCGAAGAACGACCAGGGGTGCAGGTAGACGTCGGCGTTGGCCCCCGGAATCGCGAGGCTTTCTCCGCGGAAGCGGAGCTGCCCGCCGATGCGCGCGAGCAGGAACAGCGTGTCGAGCACCGGCTGCCGCCAGTCGAGGGCCGCGTAGGCGGCGCCGCCGAACAGCAGCGTGGTGTCGGGCGTCGTCACGTTGCGGGCGATGGCGTTGTAGAGGAACAGGCGCGCCCCGAGCGTGGCGTAGAGGTTCCAGATGAGCTGGCGGCGGGCGGCGAGCCCGACCCAGTAGCTCTGCACCTCGAGGGTGGCGGCGCCGTCGCTGGCCGTGCGGTTCGAGTCGAGGCCGAGGTCGAGCGTTGCGCCCCACGCGCCCGAGAAGCCCCAGTCGGCGAAGGCGGTGAGCTGTGCGACCGGGCGCACGAGGTCGAGCGAGGCGCCGCCCGCGACCGCGATGCTGAGCGACATGGAGCGCGGGGGCCCAGGCGTGCCGGCGTCGATGACACCAGCGTCGACGACACCGGCGTCGATGACACCAGCGTCGATGACACCGGCGTCGATGACACCGGCGTCGATATCGCCTGCATCGATCGACACTGGAGCCCCCTCTCCCCTCGTCGGGAAGAGGGTCGGGGTGAGGGGAAGAGGCTGTGGGGTGATGGGCCTCGCAGCTTCAGGTACCCGAGGCGTCTCGGGCTCAACAGGTCTCGGTTCGAAGCGCTTCTTCTCTTCTGGCTCGCTCAGCTGGCCCCTCACCCCAGCCCTCTCGCCTGCAGGAGGAGAGGGGGTCGCTGGTGGCGTCGTCTTCAGCCAGGTTCTCGCCAGCAGCGCGACGGTCTTGGGCACGACGGCGCAGTCTTTCGCCGACGGCTTGAGCGACCTCCACCCGAGCTCGATGCCGGCGCGGTCGACGAGGCGCACGACGACGTCGTCTTTCACGCGCACGACGATGAGGCGGTGCTCGGCGCGGTCGTCGACCTCGAGCTTCTGCTCCGCGAGGGCGGCGGCGAGCCGCGTGCCCAGCTCACATGGCAGGTCGCCACCGGCCTCCACCCGGAGCGAGGTCGCGGCCAACACCATGGTGAGCACCAGGCTCAAGGCCGCGCGCGTCTATCACGTGAGCGCTGATAGAAGCTTCTCGCGCAGTCGCGACACATCGCTCCCAATGCACACTTCACGACTCGCGGTGCCGTGCCTCGTGGCCTTCAGCGCCTGCTTCACGCCGCCGCAAGAGACCGAGCTCGGCGGCAACACGGGTGGCGGCAGCGCGACGGCGGGCGGCGGCAACATCGCGACCGCGGGCGGCGGCAACATCGCGACGGCGGGTGGCGGCAACATCGCGACCGCGGGCGGCGGCAACATCGCGACCGCGGGCGGGGGTGCGACGGCAGGGGGTAACACCGCAGGGGGTGGCAACGTCGTCGTGAACCCCGACGGCGGCGCGTTGATCGACACGCTCGGCATGCTGCCGATGGCCGACTGCTTCAACCCGATTCTGCCGCGCGAGTGCCACGACGCGGGAACCTGCATCACCTTCCACCAGCAGGGCCAACAGCCACAGGTCGTCTTCCAGATGAACGAGCTGCCTGCGGGCCAGTCGTTCAACTACACGCTCGGCGTCACCGAGCGCGGCCTCTTGTTCGTGTCGTCGTCGGCTGGGCAGGGCGGTCGGCTGCACCTCGTCGCGCACGGGCAGCCCCGGGTCGAAGTGCAGACGACCGCGGCGAACCAGCAGCTTCACGCCTACGGCCTGCACGACTCACCGGGCTACGGCTTCTGGTACCGCGCCGACATCTCGCATGGCTTGACCTCGGTCTCGCAGAGCCTGATGTTGTCGACGAGCGACAGCGCCGTCTTCACCAACGCGTTCACCGCCGGCTTCACGGCGAGGCCGTTCTCGCGGGGCACCAACTACTACGCGGCTGTCGACGACGGGGTGTACAGCTACTACCCGGCCGGCGGTGGCCGCGTCGCGACGAAGCAGGCGCCCCTGTCGACGCCCGAAGACATCGTCGGGATCGCCGGCGACGACGAGGGCGTCGTCTTCGTGCAGTGCCCGCAGAACCGGCAGGGCGCGTGCCGACTGTTCGATGCTCGGCGCTTCGCCCCGGCCGTCGTGCCGTTCGCGTCGTTCACGGGTCTGCAGGGTGGCGGCGGCGGCGGCGCCGTCTCGATCGCCATCGCGGGCGGCCACATCTACGTGCTCGGCGCGACGCGCCTCTATCGCGTGCCGCGCACGGGCGGCGCCGTCGAGGTCGTCTACCGCGGCGAAGTGTTCCCCGCGTACGGCGGCACGCTCGCCTCCGACAGCTTGAAGGCCATCGGCAACAAGCTCTACCTGGGCAGCATCTGCGAGTACGACGCCGACGCGCCGGGCTACGGCACCGTCGAGCTCGACCTCGCGACGCTTCAGGCGCGCTGGCTGAACCTCGACCCGGCGTACCCATACGTGCCGTACATCGCGCCGTACCGCGGCGCCGAAGGCCAGCACCTGTGGCGCGCAGTCGACGGCGTCTACGTGGTGCGCTGAGGCAGGTAGAAGCTGTCGACGTACGGGCGCTCGCCGGTCTTCGGGAGCCTGAACGGCTCGCGGGCGAACGAGCCGTCGACGAACGCCTTTTCGTTCACCCACGCGGTTCGGCCACCGTCGGGGTCTGACACGAGCAGGTCGCGCGCTGGAGCCTGGCCGCGCACGGCCGAGATCAACATCCAGTGGGCGGGCTCGCACAGCCCGAACGGCACGTCGAACCCGGCCTTCAGCGCCCGCTCGACGGCATCGAGGTGCCTCCACGCCTGCCCGCGCGCGAAGCCGTCGGCCGGCGCCGTCTGCGCGTACCGCGCGCCGGTGAGCGGGCTCACGTAGCGGTCGAGCATCTTCTGAAACTGCTCGAACCCGAGCCCCTCGTCGCGCTTGGGGATGACGGCGGCCCTCACGCGCTTCACGTCGTCGTCGGAGGGGAAGCCCTGGTACGCGGCGCGCACCGCGGCGAGGTTCGCGGCCGACAGCGAGCGGTCGGGCCGGCCCAGGCGTGCCAGCGCGTTGTTGAGCCGCGCCATGACCCACGACTCGCGGCGGCCGACGGCGACGCCGCCGAACTCTTCGAGCAGCTCGCGCTGGAAACGGGCCGTCACGCCGGTGACGGCGTCGCGGCCGAGCCCCTCTTTCGTGATGGCGAACGCGAGCACGGGGTCGGCCTGAGCGCGCATCATCTGAATGACGGTCGGGCCGCACGTCGCGGTGAAGCGCTGGAGCAGGCCGTCGTTGTCGGTCGCCGCACCGTCGCCGGGCCGCACGCGAACGGTGCCGCGCTTCTGCCACATGGGTGAGAGGTCGACGTTCGACGTGCTCTTGCGAGAGTCGAGGTCGAGCACCGAGGCGCGCACGAGCAGCTGCGTCGAAAGCGTGCTCTTCAGCACTGCGGCGAAGCGCTCGAGCACCAGCAGCGCACGGGCGTCGGAGCCGAGGCGCCGCGCGCGCGCAGACGCGGCCTTCATCATCAGCGCCTGCGCGGCGCCTGCCGGCACCGACTTCACGAGCTGGTGAAGCTGCTGCTGCTTCGGCTTCGGTAGCTTGGTGAGCAGCGCGCTGAAGCGCTCGCGCTCGGAGCGCACGAGCAGCGCCTCGCGGCCTTCGGGGCCGGGCCCGCGGCGAACGCGCGCGGCGGTGCCGAGGGCTACTGGCACTGCATGCCGTTCCAGTTGCGCTCGGCGGCGACGCAGATTTCTGCGGCGCTCTTCGCGCGGCCGTAGATGCGCACGTGGCGAATGCGGCCCCGATAGCGGAAGTCAGTCTGCGTGCTCGTGGTGCTGTTGCCGATCACCAGGTTTTCGGTGCTCGGGTTGATGTCGCCGTTGAAGATGGCGCCGGTGCCCTGCGAGATGCCGTTGATCCAGATCTGGGGCCGCCCGCCGGTCACCCACGTGCCCGCCACGTGCTGCCAGCTGCCGGTCGCGACCGAGCCTCCGCACACGCCGCTGCTGCCGTCGATCTGGAAGCACAGCTGCCCGCCCGAGCCCCCCAAGACGAGGCCGTATTCCGCGTTGAAGTCCTTGTCGATGATGCGGTCGCCCGACGCGTCAGTACCGACGGTGGTCGGGTTGATCCACGCCTCGAGCGTGATGGCGTCGGACGAGCTCAGGCTCCCGCTGTTGGTCGACACCACCGCCTGATACGAGGTGGCCGAAAAACTCACCGCCGTCACCCCACCCGTGCTCGACCACGTCGCCCCCGACAGCATGCCGTGGTTGCCGTTGCCCGAGTAGTCGTTCGCGTTGCCCGCGCCCTCAGACATCGGCCAGCAGCCAATCGTGCCCGCGCAGAACACTGCGTTGCCGCCGCCTGCCGTTGCGCCGCCGCCCGCAGTCGCACCGCCGCCCGCAGTCGCGCCGCCCCCCGCAGGCGCGCCGCCACCCGCAGTCGCGCCGCCACCCGCAGGCGCGCCGCCGCCCGCAGTCGCGCCGCCGCCCGCAGTCGCGCCGCCACCCGCAGTCGCACCGCCACCCGCGGTCGGCATCCCTCCGCCCGCGGTGTTCATCATCCCACCCCCCGCGGTCGCCATCCCTCCGCCTGCGGTCGGCATGCCTCCGCCTGCGGTGTTCATCATTCCGCCGCCGGCGGTCGCTCCACCGCCAGCCTCACCACCGCCAGCCTCACCACCGCCAGCCTCACCGCCGCCAGCCTCACCGCCGCCCCCGGCACCGCCGGCCATGCCGCCATCGGTCGCGGCCTCGCGCAGCACGAGGGTGAGCGCGGCGACACCGCTCGCGGGGAAGGTCGCATCGTACGACTCGGCTTTCACCGCAGCGACGCCGCACGCGCCCGCGTACAGCGACGCGATGAACGTGACCTCGGAAGACCAGGTGGCGCCCTGCACGACGGCGATGGTCACCTCGCCGCTGCGCGGCCTGCCGGTGAGCGGCACGTCTTCGCTCTTCGCGTCGCCGCTCTTCGGCAGCGCCTCGAGACGCACGCAGCCGGAGCCGTCGCCGGGCGAGACGAGCGTGTACTGCACCGTGACCTCGATGCCGGTGGGGCCGGTTCTGCCGGTGCAGGCCACGAAGGAGGCGACGAGAATCAGGCGAAGATGCCTGTGCACAGGGGGCACAGCATACGTTAAACACCCCTGCAGTGACTCAAGGCAGCGAAGACCTCAAGGCCGTCGAAGCACTGGCGAAGGCCCGCTCCGACGTTCTCGGGCAGATTGAGCGCCGCGTCGTCGGTCAGCGCGAGGTCGTCGAGCACCTGCTGGTCGCGCTGTTCTCTCGGGGCCACTGCCTGTTCATGGGCGTGCCCGGCCTCGCGAAGACGCTGCTCATCTCGACCCTCGCCGACGTGTTGAACCTGTCGTTCAACCGCATTCAGTTCACGCCCGACCTGATGCCGTCAGACATCACGGGCACCGACATTCTCGAAGAAGACAAGGCGACGGGTCACCGCGAGATGCGGTTTCTCAAGGGGCCGTTGTTCGCGAACATCGTGCTGGCCGACGAGGTCAACCGCACGCCGCCGAAGACGCAGGCGGCGCTGCTGCAGGCGATGCAAGAGTACCGGGTGACGGCGTCTGGCCGTACGTACCCGCTCGACCTGCCCTTCCTCGTCTTCGCGACGCAGAACCCCATCGAACAAGAAGGCACGTACCCGCTGCCCGAGGCGCAGCTCGACCGCTTCATGTTCCTGGTCGACGTGGGCTACCCGAGCGCGGCCGAAGAAGAGGCCATCGTGAAGATGACGACACAGGGCTCGCCCGCGTCGCTCAGCAAGGTGCTCTCGCCCGAGGCCATTCGCGACCTCCAAGAGCTGGTGCGCCGCGTGCCGGTGCCCGATCACGTCGTGAAGTACGCCGTCGAGCTCGCCCGCGCCACCCGCCCGAAAGAGCCGGGAGCCTTTGATTTCATTGCGAAAAACGTCAGCTGGGGCGCCGGCCCGCGCGCGTCGCAGTACCTGGTGATTGGCGCCAAGGCGAGGGCAATTCTTTCGGGGCGTTACGTCGCCAGCGTCGATGACGTGAGGGCGCTCGCGCGGCCGGTGTTGAGGCACCGGGTGCTGCCGAATTTCACCGCAGAATCCGAAGGTCTCACGAGCGTGAAGCTCATCGATCGCCTGGTCGAGCAGGTACGACCTGTAGGCTGAGACTTCGCGAGCCACACCCCGATCGCGAAAGCGCCCTGATCACCGTGGTAGGTGCGAGTAGGCTCCGTCAGCGCAACGGGGGCTCGCAACCGGTGGGGTCTTCAGCTGAAAATCGATTCAATTCGTTTTCGCAATAACTCCAAGGGGACTCAAACCACATGGCTACGAATCAGGTCGGGAACAAAGCGCTCATCACCCACGCGAAGGTCGACGCCAAAATCATCGAGCGGCCCGACAGCAGCACGACGAAGGCGCTCAAAGAGCTGTCGAAGAACAACAAGGGCGACGGCTCCATCTCGGGCGCCGAGATGGCCGATGCCATCGTGAAGGCCACCATCGACGGCGACGGCCAGGCGGCGGGCGCCGAGTTCAAGCAGATTGAGAAGTGGGTGAAGGCGAACGGCGAGAAGCTCTCGCCCGAAGCGAAGAAGGTGTTCGAGGTCTACGCGAAGCACGCGCACAAGGCGCAGCGCGCGGGCAGCGACGGCATCGACTTCCGCGACTACCAGGTGATGCAGCGCGAGATGCGCAGCGCCGCCACCGTGAAACACCAAGACAGCACGTCGGGCAAGGCCATCGACGACCTGCTGAAAGGCAACAAGACCAAGGGCTCGGTCTCGGGTCAGGAGCTCGCCGACGCGATCGTGTCGGCCACGAAAGACATCGACAACCAGGCCGCGGGCAAAGAGTACGCCGACCTGAAGAAGATGATCACCGAGAACCCCCAGCTCCTCTCGCCCGAGGCGAAGAAGGTCTGGGCGGTCTACGAGAAGGCGGTGCAGGCGGCGAAGGCCGACGGCATGACCGGCATTCCGCAAGACAAGTTCTCTCGCATGGTGCGCGACATGATGCGCGCCGCGAACCCGCCGGCGGCGCAGCCTCCTCCTGCCGCGCAGCCCCCGGCGGCGCAGACCCCGGCTCCGTCGACGCCCGCTCCGGCTCCTTCGGCGCCGGCGCCGGCTCCTGCTCCTGCCGCGCCCGCTCCGGCCCCGGCGCCTGCCGCTCCGGCTCCTGCGCCCGCGCCGGCTCCGTCGCAGCCGGCTCCGGCGAGCGACACGCAGCTGCCCATCAACTGGGGCAACGTGCCCGAGTACGTCATCGGCTCG
Organism: Myxococcaceae bacterium; assembly: GCA_016793725.1. GTDB lineage: Bacteria > Myxococcota > Myxococcia > Myxococcales > Myxococcaceae > Xiheicaenimonas > Xiheicaenimonas phototrophica. Next base: position 9,299 of record JAEUJP010000398.1, read on the forward strand.
AACCCGCCTCCTGCGCAGACGGCGCCGGTGGGCGGCACGACGGGCACGACGGGCACGACCGGCGCGGCGCCGCTCGACGCCTCGATGGCGGCGGCGCTCGATGCGCTGCTGGCGCAGAACGGCGGCGCGGGCAGCATCTCGGGTGAAGAGTTCGCGAAGGCGATGATCGAAGGCGCGAAAGACCTCGACAACAGCGCGGCGGGCTCCGAGTTTCAGGCGCTCAAAGAGTTCGTCGCGAAGCACGCCGACAAGCTCTCGCCTGAAGCGAAGGCGGCGTTCGCCATCTACGCGAAGCACGCCGAGCCGCACGCGGCGGCGGGCCGCACCGGCATCCCCCTGAGCGAGTTCAACAAGATGTCGGAAGAGATGCTGAAGGCCGGCAAGGCCCAGTACTCTGACGCGAGCATGTCGGCGGCGCTGCAGTCGCTGGCGGCGGGCAACACGACGGCGGGCAGCATCTCGGCGCAGGAGTTCGCGAACGCCATCAACGCGGGCGCGAAAGACCTCGACAGCCAGGCGGCCGGCAAAGAGCTGCAAGACGCGATCAAGTTCTGCAAAGAGAACGAGCACCTGCTCTCGCCCGACGCGAAGAAGGCGCTGGCGCTCTACGAGGCGACGGCGAAGAAGTTCACGTCGAACGGTGGCACGGGCATTCCGCTGAGCGAGTTCAACAAGATGATCAGCGACATGGGCAAGATCGGCCTGCCCACGCCGGCGCCCGCGCAGCCTGCGCAGCCCGCCACTCCGGCGACGCCCACGAAGCCGCCCCCGGCCGCGCAGCCTGCGCAGCCGTCGACGCCGAAGCCGCCCGCGCAAGAGGTCGACGCCAGCGCGGCGAAGGCGCTCGCGGCGCTCGCGAGGGCGAACAGCGGCAAGGGCAGCATCTCGGGTGCCGAGATGACCCAGGCGATCATGGACGGCATCAAAGACCTCGACAACAAGGCGGCGAGCGTCGAGTTCAAGCAGATCTCAGACTGGGTCGCGAAGAACGGCGACAAGCTCTCGCCCGAAGCGAAGAAGGCGTTCGACGTCTACGCGAAGTACGCGAAGGCGAACGCGGCGAAGGGCAACACGGGCATTCCCGTCTCGGAGCTGAAGAAGATGGAGACCGAGATGAAGACGGTCAGCCGGCCGCTGTACGGCGACACCTCGGCGGCGAAAGAGATCAACAAGCTCCAGGCGGGCAACAAGACTCCGGGCTCCATCTCGGGCAACGAGATGAAGAACGCGATTCTGAACGGCGCGGGCGACAACGACGCGCAGGCCGCGAAGAGCGAGTTCGAAGCGTTCAAGAAGTTCGCCGACGAGAACGCGCAGCTGTTGTCGCCTGACGCGAAGAAGCAGCTCGCGATCTACGAGAAGTACGCGAAGGCGGCGCAGGCGAAGGGCGAGACGGGCATCTCGGACGCCGAGTGGAAGAAGATGGAAAAAGAGATGGCGAACGTCGGCAAGCCGTCGGCGAAGTAGGTGAAGACCGGCCCACGGCCCTGACCATGCCCTGAGCCATGCCCATGCGCGTACCGTCAGGGTGCGCTCCATGCGGCATGGCAGGGGCAGGCGCCGAGGCGCAGCCGCACTCAGTGTTGTGGTCGGGCTCCGCTGCTCATCGCGACGTCGAACGGTACGGCTGTTCGACGTCGACATTCGCGGCCGCTGCGCCCTCAGTCGTGAACGTAGGTCTCGACGTCTTCGGTGCCGAAGGCCTCGCGACAGGCGATCTCGTTGCCCTTCTGGGGAATCGCGGCGGCCACGCGCAGCACGTTGTCGCTGTAGCGCGGCCGCAGCACGGCGATCAGCTTCTGCTTCGGGTGCTTCGGCACCACGATGCAGAGGTTGCCCTGCTCGACCTCTTTCAGGGCATTGTCGCGCAGCAGCTTGCGCCAGCCGCGGTTGTGCCCGTCCATCTTCAGCCAGTCGACGGTCTGCCCGATGGTGAGCTCACGCCCACCGAGGAAGTGCGGTATTTCGCACCCCATCGCGCGGCTCACGTCCCACACGAAGATGTGCGCGCGCAGCGCCCCCTTCGCGTCGGGCAGGTAGCGCGGGTTATGGCCTGCCGCGAACTGCGCGATGACGTTGAGCAGGCTCCGCTTCGACCGCCGCCCGAACATGCTCTGCGCCGGAGGAATCGTCGCCTTCCACGTGTCGATGGCGGCCAGCGCCGGCGGCGGGTGAATGCCGTCGTACACCTGGCTCACCTGCGACGACTCGTCTTCGTCTTCGTCGAGCGTGAGCCCCTTCGCGTGGCCCATGATGGCCGACGTCTCGGTGCGCTCTTCTTCGTCGAAGCCCGAGTGGTGCAGGCTCTTCTGCAGAACGTTCGGCCGCTGCGTGAGCACGCCGCTCGACGCGGGCTTCGCGGGAGCCGGCACGGGCGCAGGCGCCGGCGCAGGGGCCGGTGCCTTCGCTACGGGAACCAGCGGCGCCGTCTGCCGCTGCGTGGGAATCGAGCCGGTGATGCGGCGAATTTCGTCGAGCGAGGGGATGCGCTTGTTCGCCGTCGGCTCGGCGTCGAAGTCGAAGTCAGACAGCGTCGACGAAGGGCTCGAGGCGGGCTTCGGCTTCGGCGGGCCCGTCACGGCCGCCGCGGGCTTGAGGCCGGTCTTCGGCTTCTGTTTGGGGTCGGGCGGCTTGCCACTCACAGCGACGCAGAGATTGTTATGTAGCATCTACCTTTGCAATGAGCGTTCTCGACGCCGCCACCCTCTCGCGCATCTCGGGCGTGAAGCTGCGCGCCCGCGCCGTCGTCGAGGGTGTGCTGTCGGGGCTCCACAAGTCGCCGCACCAGGGGCAGAGCGTCGAGTTCGCCGAGCACAAAGAGTACGCGCCGGGCGACGAGCTGCGCCACCTCGACTGGAAGGCGTTCGGCAAGTTCGACCGCTATTACGTGAAGCGCTTCGAGCACGAGACGAACCTGCGCGCGGTGATGGTGGTCGACGGCTCGGGCAGCATGGCGTACGGCTCGGGGCCGCTGACGAAGCTCGACGTCGCGCGCACGCTGGCGGGCGCGCTGTCGTACCTGCTCGTGCGGCAGCAAGACGCGACGGGGCTCACCGTGTTCGCCGGCAACCAGCTGCGCGACGTGCCGCCGCGCGCGAACGCGTCACACCTGAACGTCGTGCTCGATGCGCTCGACGACCTCGGCGCCCACGGCACGACCGACCTGGCGTCTGCGGCCGACCACCTCGCCGAGAAGGTGCCGCGCCGCGCGTTCATCGCCGTCTTCTCTGACTTCTTCGACGACCGCGCCGACGCGCTCAAGCGCCTCATCGCGCTCAAGGCCCGCCGGCACGACCTCGCCGTCTTTCACATCGTCGACCCGCTCGAGCTCACCTTCCCCTTCGAAGACCCGACGCTCTTTCTCTCGATGGAAGACGACCGCCGCCTCGAGGTTCACCCGGCCGAAATTCGCGAGAGCTACCTCGAAGAGTTCAACCGCTTTCTCGCCGACACCAAGGCGACGTGCACCGCCGCCGACGTCGACTACGAGCGCGTTCGCACCGACGAGCCGCTCGACGCCGTGCTGCTGCGGTTTCTCGCCCGGAGACAAGGCCGGTGACGTTCGCGCAGCCGCTGCTCTTGTGGGGCTGCCTCGGCGCGCTGATACCGCTGCTGGTTCACCTCTTCGACCGGCGGCGCCCGCGGCCCCACCCGTTCGGCGCCATCTCGTTCGTGCTGAAGAGCCAGAAGCGCACGGCGTCGCGCCTGCGCCTGCGCCGCCTGCTGCTCTACACGCTGCGCACGCTCATCTTGCTCGCCGTGCCCATCGCCCTCGCGCGGCCCGAGCTGTCGAAGGCCGGCACCGTGAGCGCGGGCCTGGGGCCGATGGCGACGGTCATCGTGCTCGACGACTCGCTGTCGATGCGCTGGCGCGACACGAGCGGCCTGCAGGCGCAGACGCTGTTCGAGCGCGCGAAGGCCGAGGCGAGGTCGGCGGTGCGCGACCTGTTGCCCGAAGAGCCGGCGACGGTGCTGGTGTGCGGGGCGGCGCCGCTGCCGCCGGCTCCGCTGTCGTTCGACCGCGCGCGCATGCTGCAGGCTCTCGACGAGGCTCAAGCCACGTACGAAGCGGCCGACGCGAGCCGGTGCCTCGAGCTCGCGGCGCGGGCGCTCGAAGACAGCCTGCTGTTGGCGAAGCGCATCGTGCTGGTGAGCGACTTCGCGGCGACGTCGCTGCGCACCGAGGCGCCGCTGCCGACGGTGGCGGGGCCGAAGGGCGAGCGCATCAGGCCCGAGGTGGTCTTGCGCGACGTGGCCTCGTCGTTGCCTGAGCTGCCGAACCGCGCGCTGCTCGACGTGAAGGTCGAGCCGGCGCCGCAGGTCGACCCGAAGGCGTTCGCGTTCACGTTCACCGCGCGCAACTTCTCGGCCGAGGCGATGAAAGACGTCGAGCTGCAGCTGAAAGTCGACGGCCGCGTGGTCGCCAAGGGCTTCTTCGACCTGCCGGCGCACGGCACGGGGCAGAAGGCCCTGACGCACCGGTTCGTGGGTGGGCCGGTGGCGGTGGTCGAGGGCGTGCTGGCGCCCGACGCGCTGACCGAAGACGACACGCGCACGGTGGTGCTGCCGGTGCCGCGAGAGCTGACGGCGCTGGTCGTGAACGGCGCGCCATCGCCGCAGAAGTTTCGCGACGAGGCGTTCTTCGTCGAGGCGGCGCTGCAGGCGACGGGCTCGCCGGTGCGGGCGGTGGTGCGCGACACCGACGCGGCGTTTCGCGAAGACTTCGCGCAGTACGACGTGGTGCTGCTCCTGAACGTCGAGGCGCCGCGCACCGACGTGGCGGCGCGGCTCAAAGCGTACGTCGAGAGCGGGCACGGGCTGTTCATCTCGATGGGCGACCGCGTCGACCCCGATGGGTGGAACGCGTCGATGGGCGGCGTGCTGCCGCGGCGGCTGAAGCTGTTCAAGACGGCGGTCGAGCCGGGGGCGAGCGACGTCGGCGCGCGGTCGGCGCGGCTGTCGCAGGTGGCGGCCGAGCACCCGGTGCTGGCGCCGTTCACGGGGCGCGCGCGTGAGGGCCTGATGAGCGCGCGGTTCTCGCGCTACATGCTGCTCGAGCCGGGCGCGGAAGGTGGCCAGGTGCTGGGCACGCTCGACGACGGGGCGCCGGCGCTGGTGGCGCGGCGGCTGGGGCGCGGGCAGGTGCTGCTGTTCACGTCGACGGTCGACCGCGACTGGAGCGACTTCTCGATTCGCACCTCGTTCTTGCCGCTGATGCAGCGGGTGGCGGCGTGGCTGTCGGGCTCGCTCGAAGAGCGCGAAGAGCTGAAGGTGCTGGTGGGCGAGACGGCGGTGCTGCCGACGCAGCTGCCGCTGACCGAGGTCGAGCTTCTGGGGCCCGAGGGTGTCGAGCTGAAGCTCACGAAGCAGCCCGACGGGGCGCTGGCGGCGGGGCCGCTGGCGGCGCCGGGTGCGTACGTGGCGAAGTCAGAAGGGCTGGTGGTGCCGTCGCTGTCGTTCGCGGTGTCGGTCGATGCGGCCGAGAGCGACCTGACGCGGCTGAAGCCGGAAGAGCTGAAGGCGTTCTTCGGCGACGACGCGGTGAAGGCGGGCGGGCAGAGCAGCGAGTCGAAGGCGCCCATCTGGACGTGGCTCATCGTGGCCGCGGTGATCGCGTTCTTTCTCGAGGGGCTGCTGTTACCGAGACGTTAAAAGCGCGCTCCGGCGGGGGTCGTTAGCGTTCAGACATGAAGCTGTTCTCGACACTCGCGGCAGTGGCGGCGGTGGTGACTGGTCAGGACGGTGGCGTGCGGCTCGAGAACCTGGGTCGTCCGACGTCTCCCCCTGCGCAGGCGACCACGCGCCCACCCACCGACGGAGGGACGCCGGCCCCTCGCGTCGACAACCAGATGGTACCGGCGCAACAGACACCGACGTCGCAGAACGCTGCGGCGGTGCAGCAGTCGCAGCAGGCACAGCAGCAGGTGCAGCAGCTGAAGACCGAGCTGCAGTCGCAGAACGCGAAGCTCGACACCGCGGTGAACGAGCTGCAGCAGGTGAAGACCGAGCTGCAGACGAAGAACGCGAACGATGCGCGCCAGGCGCAGGCGGCCGAAGCGCAGCGCCAGGCGGCAGTGACGCTCGGCGCGGTCGACCAGCAGCTGTTGCAGGGCAACACCGCCATCGAAGGTCAGCTGTCGGCGGTCGAGAGCTCGCTCGGGCCTTCGGCGCGCGCGAACCTGGCCGCCGCGCGGCAGGCGCTCGCGAACAGCGACCTGGCGTCGGCGCGCTACTACCTGTCGCGCGCGGCGACCGACGCCCAGGCGGGCCGGTAAAACCGACGCCGGCGCCGTCGGGCCCGGTAGTACAGTCGCAGCTGCTTGGCCGCTCCCGCGCTGCGCATCTTCGTTCTCGAAGACGACCTGCGAGTCCGCAAGCACCTCGTCGAGCTGCTCGACGGTGAGCCGGGCATGCGGGTCGTCGGCGATGCGGGCGACGTCGACGAGGCGCTCGAGAAGCTCTCGAAGACGAAGGCCGACGTCGCGCTCGTCGACCTGAACCTGCCGGGCAAGAGCGGCGTCGACTTCATCACCGCGCTGGGCCGGGGCGGGCCGCAGGTGCTGGTGCACACGGTGCGCGATGACCGCACGTCGGTGCTCGCAGCCGTCAGGGCCGGCGCGTGCGGCTACGTGCTGAAGGGCAGCCCCCCGCGCGAGCTGGTCGAGGCGCTGTACAACCTCGACGGCGGGGGTGCGCCGATGACGCCGAAGATTGCGCGCGCTGTGCTGCGCGAGCTGCAGGAGCCGCCCGCCGGCCCCGACCTGCTGACGCCGCGCGAACGGCAGGTGCTTCAGCTCGTCGAACGGGGCCTCAGCTACAAAGAGCTCGCGAGCGAGCTCGGCATCTCGGTCAACTCTACGAGCAGCTGCAGGCGGGCGACAAGCGGTCGGCGCTCGCCGAGGCGCGGCGGCGCGGCCTGCTGTGAGCACGCTGGTCGCGCTGCTGCTCGCTGCGGCTCCGACCCCGCTGCAGTGGGAGTACCGCTGGGGCGACTCGCCGGTGGTCAACGGCCGCGCCGTGTGGCTCGACGACGGGTGGCCGTCGGCCGAATGGAGGCCCCTGTCGCCACCGAAGTACCCGAAGCGCGACGGCGGCGAAGACCGGCTGTGGCTGCGCGCGCGCGTGCCGGCGACGGGGCTGGCCGAACCCGCGCTGCGCGCCGACTTCATCGAAGGCACGTTCGAGGCGTACCTCGATGGGGCGCTGCTCTTCGCGGAGCCCGCCGAAGGGTTGAGACAGACGGGGTTCGCCCCTTCGGCGAGCCACGTGGTGCGGCTGAAGCCCTCGGGTGGCGTGCTCGTGCTGCGGCTGTCGGCGGTGTACCCGCTCGCGGGCTTCTTCGGCGTACCGGTGCTGGTCGAGCGGGCCGAGCTCGTCACCGAGACCGTGCGGTCGGAGCTCGGGCGCGTCGTGGTGGGCTGTCTGATGCTGCTGCTCGGAGTGCTCGCGTACGAGATGGTGCAGCGCGCGCGCCGCGGTGAGCGCGAGGCCCGCTGGTTTCTCGCCGGCTTCGCGGTGCTGATGGCGGCGACGGTGCGCGACATCGCGGCCGCGTTTTCAATCATCTCGTTCGAGCGGGACACGTACGTGCACTGGGGCATCTTCGGGTTCGTGCTGTCGCTCGGGTTCATTCTGCAGCGGCGGTGGGGGCAGACGCAGGTCGAGCTCGCCCGCGCGAAGCTCGAGCGAGAAGCGCTGCTGCGCGACCTGCACGACGGCATCGGCGGGGTGACGACGAACATTCGCCTGCTCGCAGAGCTGGGCAGGCGCGGCGGAGGCGACGCGGCGCAGGCGCTCGAGTCGATCGCCCAGCTGTCGGGCGAAGGCATGGCCGAGCTGCGCGCGTTCATGGAGACGCTCGACCAGAACGCGATGACGTGGTCGACGCTGGTGGGCGAGCTGCGGCGCTACGGGAGGCAGGTCATCGAGTCGCGCGGGCAGCGGTTCGCGATGCGCGACCGGGTCGAGGCGGGCGGGGCTCCGAGCGGGCTGTTCTGCCTGGGCGTGCTGCGCATCTTTCGCGAGGCGCTGACGAACGTGGTGAAGCACGCGGGCGAGTCGGCGGTCGAGGTCGAGGTCGAGGTGACGGCGTCGGGCTTCGTGCTCGGCGTGCACAACGACGGCCGCGGGGCGTCGGCCGAGAGCGCGGGCGGCGGTCGGGGCCTCGGCAACATGGAGGCGCGCGCGCGTGAGCTGGGCGGTGAGCTGCAGGTGACGCTCGAGAACGGCGCGCACGTGCGGCTGACGGTGCCCCTCACCTGAAAATCACCGGGGGGGGTGAGGCGGGGCTCTGGCGCCGTGCGCGACGGTGTGCGCATGAAGCAGCTCGTGGTGGTGCTGTTGTTGCTCGCGGCGGCGTGTGGCGGCGGTGGAGTCGGGCCGATTCTGAACGACCCGAAGGTGAAGCAGCTGCTCGAAGGGGCGAAGCGTGAAATCGAAGCTTCGTCGCTCGATATGAACTTCAAGAAGGCGTACGTCGACGGGTGCACGCGCCCGTGGCTCGACGAGTCGTTGGTCGAGGCGTGGAGCTACGCGAGCACACACCCGGGAGCGAAGGGCTACTTCGCTCCGGACATGGAGGGGTTCTGGCGTGAAGTCGACCCGGGAGGCTGCAAGAAGGTGGCGCAAGAAGGCCGGGTGCCGCTGGACTCGAGCTGCGTGCAGCCGCTGACGTACACCGAGCAGGGCAACGGGCAGATTACGCAGCAGTACGAGACGGACAGCGTGTCGGGGCGCGGCAACGTGGCGTGGCTGATTGGGGTGGGCGAAGAGACGGCGCCCGATGCGTCGCGGCTGGCGATGATTGTGCAGACGAACTCGGCGAGCGGCTCAGGCTGCAAGCAAGAGCTCGTGAACCTGATGAGCTGGGGTGCCGAGGGCAACTGGAAGGTGGGCGGGCAGTACCCGCGGGTGCGGCCGGTCTGGGTGTTCAACGCAATCTTGAGCTCGACGTGTGAGGCGCCGAAGTGGCAGTGCGTCTACCTGGGCATGTTCAAGCCGTAGCCGCCCGCTGCGCGCAGGGTGAGCACGGCGAGCGCGATGACGTTCTTCACGGCGCGATAGAGGGCGATGGCGGCGAGCACGGCGTACGTCGACGCGGCTCCGGTGCGACCGTTCATCGTGCGCGTGCGTCGCACGATGGTGGTCGAAGCGAGCGCATCGAGCGGGTAAGAAGCAGTGCATGTCCGCGATGGCCGGCCGCTACAAGGCGCTGCGCAAAATCGCCGACGGCGGCACGGCCGAGGTGTTTCTGGCCGAGCAGGTGGGCGCGGCGGGGTTTCGTCGGCTGGTGGTGCTGAAGCGCATTCGGCCCGAGCTGTACGCCGACGAGATGTTCCGCCGCATTCTGGTGGAAGAGGCGCACGTGACGATGGGGCTGCACCACTCGAACCTGGTCGAGGTGCTCGACCTGGGCGAGTCGCGAGGGCGGTACTTTCTGGTGCTCGAGCTGGTCGACGGGTGGACGCTGCAGCAGCTGCTCGAGCGGGCGAAGGCGGCGAAGCTGGCGGTGCCGCCGGAGCTCGCGGTGTACCTGGTGGCCGAGGTGTGCCGGGCGCTGGGCTACGCGCACGAGCGCACGCGGGCGGGCGTGAAGCTGAACATCGTTCACCGCGACCTCTGCCCGAACAACGTGCTGCTGTCGGACACGGGCGAGGTGAAGCTGGCGGACTTCGGCATCGCGAAGGCGCGCATTCGCACGTCGACGTCGGCGGTGGGCACGATTGCCGGCAAGCCGTCGTGGATGTCGCCGGAGCAGGCGACGGGCGAGCCGGTCGACGCGCGCAGCGACCTGTTCTCGGCGGGCACGCTGCTCTACCACCTGCTGACGGGCGAGCTGCCGTTCAAGGCGCCGAACGAGCGTGAGGTGCTGGTGCGGGTGGGCTCGGGCGAATTCGTGTCGCCGGCCAAGCTGAAGGGCTCGCTGCCGAAGGAGCTGGTGAAGGTCGTGCTCGAGGCGATGAAGCGCGACCCGGCGCAGCGGTTTCAGAGCGCGCAAGAGATGCTGGCGGCGCTCGAGAAGGTGCACCGCGGGCAGCTCGAGCCGTTCGGCAGAACCGAGCTCGAGGCGTGGCTGCGCGCGCTGAACAAAAAAGACGGGCAGGTGCCGGTGACGCGGGAGTCGATGTTGCCGGCGGCGAGAAAAGAGGACGACCCGGAGTGGATCGAGCTGTCGTCGGACGAGCTGAAGACGATGCCGCCGGAGCCGGTGGCGAAGAAGGAGCGGTCATCGAAGGCGTGGCTGGTGGGAGCGCTGGTGGCGCTGGTGGCGGCCGGCGTGTGGTGGGTGAGTCGAGAGAAGCCGGCGCCGGTGGTCATCGCAGAACAGCCGGTCGCGATCGCAGAACAGCCGCCGGCCGTTCAAGCGGTGCCGGAACCTGTCGTGGTCGAAGTGCCTGACGCCGAGGTCCTTCCAGAGCCGACCGAGCCCGCCGCCGAGCCCGAGCCCGAGCCCGAGCCCGTCGCCGAACGCGAACCCGAACCCGAACCCGTCGCCGTCGCCATACCCGTACCTGTACCCCTGCCCGTCCCCGAGCAGTTGCCGCCGCTCAAGGTCTGGGGCCGCCTCAGCACCGAAGACAGCAAGGGCGACCGAATCGGCGTGTCGCTCGACTCAGACCCGCCGGGCGCAAAAATTCGCCTCGACCGACGTGAGATGGGCACGACGCCGGTGGTGCTGAGGTTCAAAGCGGGCATCCCCTTCGAGCTGACGTTCGAAAGAGAAGGCAACGCGCCGCGCACGCTGTGGCTGCAGCTGGTGGAGCGGGCCGACAAGTCGCTGCGCGTGACGCTGTCGCCGCCGCCGCAGAAAAAATGAGAGCGCTGCTCTTCGCACCGCTGCTGCTGCTGCTGCCGGGCTGCTTCACGGCGCGCTACCTGACGCAGGCCGCGGTGGGGCAGGCGCAGCTGATCGGCAGCGGGCGGCCGCTGTCGAGCGTGGTGAAGAACCCGAAGACGCCACCGCACGTGCAGCGGCTGCTCGGCCGGGTGCCGGCGATGAAGGCGTTCGGAGAGAAGCGGGGCCTCAAGCCCACCGAAAACTACGGGCGCTACAGCGACCTGCACCGCGGCGCGGCGGTGTGGGTGGTGCAGGCGTGCAAGCCGCTGAAGTTCGAGCCGCTGCGCTGGAGCTTCCCCATCGCGGGCACGGTGCCGTACCTCGGCTTCTTCGACGAGGGCGCGGCGCGCGCGTACGCCGAGACGCTGAAGGCCGGCGAAGAGCTCGACGTCGACGTGCGCGGCGCGGGCGCGTACTCGACGCTCGGCTGGTTCAAAGACCCGGTGCTGAGCACGATGATTGGCGACGGCCCCGACGCGCTGGGCTGGCTGACCAACACGGTGCTGCACGAGTCGGTGCACGCGACGCTGTACATCCCGGGCCAGTCGTCGTTCAACGAGAGCCTCGCGTCGTTCGTGGCCGACAAGCTCACGGCCGAGTGGCTCGCGCAGCCGGGCAACGCGAAGCCGGGCGAGGCGAAGGCGTACTCCGACGCGTTCGCGGCCGGCACGCAGCGGGTCAAGCGGCTGCACCGCGCATACGAAGAGCTCGATGCGCTCTACGGCTCGAGCGTGAGCGACGACGAGAAGCGCGCGAAGAAGGCCGAGCTGCTCGCCGAGCTGAAGAGCGACCTGAAGACGAAGCGCAACTTCAACAACGCGGCGCTGGCGGGCTACCGCACGTACGACACGGGCGGGCCGGCGTTCGAGCGGCTGTTGGAGCGCTGCGGCAATGACCTCGGCGAGCTGATGAAGCGGGTCGGCACACTCGAGGGTTCGAGCTTCCCCGAGCCGCAGATGGAAGACTTCTCGCCCGTCATCGATGGCCTATAGAGTGCGCCGCCATGCTCTCACTCATCGTGGCCGTGGCGTTGACCGCACCGTACGAGCTGGCAGACCTGAAGGCGCTCGAGAAGCAGCAGAGCTGGGCCGAGCTCGTGCAGCACCTGTCTGACATCGCGCCATCGAAGCGCGACAAAGACTGGGAGGGCCTCGCCGAGCGTGCGGGCGCCGGCTACCTCGGCACGTTCGAGATGAAGAAGCCCGAGACGGCCGAGGCCCCGATGGATGCCGCCGACGACCTCATCAAGAAGTACCCGTTCTTGAAGCAGTCGAAGGTGTTCATGGGCAAGCGGGCCGAGGTCGCGGTGAAGGCGTACGGGCTGTCGTTCAGCAACTACCGGCACTCGTCGGGTGAAGACCCGTGGCTCGACGAGCTGCGCGCGATGGCCGAGAGCGACACGGTGACGCCCGACCTGCCGTACAGGCTGGCGAAAGAGGTGGTGCTGCCGAAGCTGATTGCGGTGACGGCGTTTCCGCTCTTCAAGCTGTCGCTCGACCGGGGCAGCAAGACGCTCTGCAAAGACGCCGACTTTCACAAGGCGCTGATTGGAGCGCTCGAAGACGGCTCGTGGAAGAGCGAGACCGAGTCGATGTCGGGCAAGTGCTGGGACGACTTCAAGGGCCCGCTGACGGCCGCGCTGACGGCGCCGAAGGCGAACAACGCGTTTCGCCGCAACGCGTGCCCGCTGCTGGCGTCGAAGAACGCGCTGCCGGCGGCGCAGAAAGACGCGTGCGAGAAGGCGAGCCAATGATGGAGGCGACCGAATACCCGTTTCACAAGGGCGCACGCACGTCGCTGTATGTGGCAGCGGGGCTGTGCATTCTGCTGGTGTGTGCGGCGCCGATCGGCGCGTACTTCATCTGGCGGGTGATGAAGGGCAAGGTCATCATCGACTCGCAGAAGATTCGCGCAGAGGGCATGTTGACCGACGAGATCGTCTTCAGCGACGTCGAGCGCGTCGGGCTCTTGCGCATACCCATGGTCGCGGGCGGCATCGGCGGCATGTTGGCGCGCATGAAGCTGAACAACATGGACCACGGCATCAACCTGGTGGCGCGGCTGAACAACGGCAAAGACGTGAAGTTCTTGCTGAACCAGTACGAGAACCACGAGCAGATCATCGAGCGCGTGAAGCAGGCGCTGCCGACGAAGCAGCTCGAAGAGATTCCGATGGGCATGCTGACGTGGAAGTGGCCCGAGCGAGCGGCCTGAAAAAGCCACGACGGCGACGCGCGACGCTCGACTACGACGCACGGCTGAAGCGCCGCATGCCGAAGCCGCTGTCTTCGGCAGCACGCGCTGGCCTCGACGAGGCCAATCGCGGCGTGCGACGGGCCTGAAGCCGCAGTCGCCCTGGGCTACAACCGGGCGCCGTGTCGCAGCACTCCCGCACCCAGGCGAGCCGTTCGACTCCGGCGCTGCCGCGCATCGAGGCCGGTGTGGTGCGCGTGCTCGACGGCGGCGACCGCGGGGCGCAGCGCGAGCTGAAGCCGAAGGCGCCGGTGGTGGTGGGCAGCGACGCGGGCTGCGACCTGGTGCTGAGAGACCCGAAGGTGTCGCGGCGCCACTGCGAGCTGACGCTGGGCCGGTACGGCTTCGTCGCGAGAGACCTCGAGAGCCGCAACGGTACCCACTTCGAGGGCTCACGCGTCGGCGAGGTTGCGCTGCCGGCCGGCGCCATTCTGAAGGTGGGCGACACGCACCTCGCGCTCGAGACGCGTGACCAGGCGGTGACGCTCGAGCCGAGCGCGCGCGAAGCGTTCGGAGGTCTGGTGGGGCGCAGCGTGGCGATGCGCCGCGCGTTCACGCTGCTCGAGCGCGCGGCGGCGAGCGACGCCATCGTGCTGCTCACCGGCGAGACGGGCGCGGGCAAAGAGCTCGCGGCGCGCGGTGTTCACGCGGCCTCGGCTCGCGCGAACGGGCCATTCGAGGTGTTCGACTGCGGCGCGGTGTCGCCGGGGCTGTTGCACGACGCGTTGTTCGGGCACGCGCGCGGTGCGTTCACGGGTGCGTCGGCCGAGAAGCCGGGCGCGTTCGTGCGCGCGGCCGGCGGCACGCTCTTTCTCGACGAGGTCGCCGAGGTGCCGCTGCCGCTTCAGGGCGTGCTCTTGCGCGCGCTGGAAGAGCGCGAGGTGCTGCCGCTCGGGGCGGCGGCTCCGGTGGCGGTCGATGTGCGCATCGTGGCGGCGACGCGAAGAGACCTGGCTGAAGAGGTCGTGGCCGGGCGGTTTCGCGAAGACCTCTACTACCGGCTGAACGTGCTGACGGTGACGCTGCCGCCGCTGCGCGCGCGCAAGGGTGACCTCACCCTGCTGGTGCCGGCGCTCTTGCGCGAGCTGGGGCTGCAGGAGCCGGGCGTGGTCGACGGGCCGAACCTGGCGCGGCTCGAGAGCCATCGCTTCGCCGGCAACGTGCGCGAGCTGCGCAATGTGCTCGAGCGGGCGCTGGTGCGCGGGGCTCGTACGTTTTCGGAGCTGGAGCTGACGCTCGATTCAGCTCCGACGGCTGCGAGCGCGGCGCCGGTCGATGAGACCGCGTCGTTCTCGGAGCAGCGGCAGGCGGCGCTCGATGAGTTCGAGCGCGCGTACGTGGTGAAGCTGCTGGCCGAGCACCAGGGCAACATCAAGGCGGCGTCACGGGCGAGCGGCGTCGAGCGCACGCAGCTGAAGCGCCTGATGCGCAAGCACGGGCTGCGGTGACCAGGAGAAACTCCGCTTGCCCTGAGCGAAGTCGAAGGGGGCCGAGAGCTTTAGACGACACCCCTTCGACTCCAGAGCCCTTCGGGCTCCTCCGCTCAGGGCAGAGCGGTCTTCTTCTCAGCCCAGCGCCCAGAGCACGATCGCGACGACCAGCGCGGTCGCCGCCGTGCCGACGAGCACCCAGCCGGCGAGCTCCTTCGACCTGCTCGGCTGCCACTCGGCGCGCAGGCACGCGGGCGCACACGTCGCGCTGAAGCGGTCGAAGTCGCCCTTCGCCGAGACCAGGAGCCCGGTCGCCACGCCTCCTGATGCCACGCTGAGCGCGGCCACAATCCACGGCAGTGGGCTCAGGCGCTTCGGCTCGGGCTCGACGGTCACCACGGGCGGCGGCGGGGGCGGCGGCGCCGGCACGGGCTCGAGAACTGCGGGAGCCTCATCGACGGGCTCGGGGGCGGGCTTCGGCTTCTGCCCCTCGGCGCAGCGCTCCATCTCGTCGAGGCGCGCTTCGACCTTCTTGCGGTTCTTCACCTTCGGGTCGGCGGCGAGGTACCGGCGGTAGAGCTCGGCAGACTCGGCGCAGCGCCCGAGCAGCCGGTTGCCGAGCGCCAGGTTGTAGAGAAAGCCGGGCAGCGGCGAGAGCGCGTAGGCCTTCTCGAACTGCTCGATGCCCTGCTCGTACTGCTTGCGCTCGAACGCCTCGAGGCCGCGCGCGTTGAGCGCCTCGACCTCGGGAGCGGCAGCGAGCAGCAAAGCGAGCAACGGCACGTTGCGCGTGAGCCTACTTCCGCTTGGGGCGCGCGAGCGGGTTGATCGGCGCGTCGTCGTCGTCGCTGCGCACCGGCCGCCTCGGCGGCGGCGGCGGCTTCAGCGTCGCGGCCACCTCGATGGTGCCGCCCTCGCCCACCGTGACGGAGCGCTTGAACGCCTTCACGCCCGGCGCCGTCACGGTGACCTCGTGTGGAGCGCCGGCGGTCAGCTCCACCTGCGCACGCGCGGCGTTCGTCGCGAGCACGCGGCCATCGACCTCAATCTGGGCGTCGCCGCGGTCGACGGTGACGATGAGCACGCCCGTAGGAGCGGCGGCGGGCGGCGGTGGCGGCGTCACCACGACGGGCGGCTCGACGGGCGCGGGCTCAGGTCGCGTCACCAGAAGGGCGCCGCCGCCCGCGGCGAGCAGCAGCGCACCACCTGCGATGGCGAGCACGAGGCCACGCCTCGACGGTGGCTTCGAGACCTCGGCGGGCATCGACACCGGCTCGGCCGGCTTCGCGGGCGCCGGCAAGAGGGCCGGCAGATCGGCCGCGCGGCAGCGGTCACCCACCACCTGCGACAGCGCGCGCGCGAGCACATCGCCATCTTGAAACCGCGCGGCACGGTCACGCGCCAGCGCCTTCAGAATCAGCGCGTCGAGCTCTTGCGAGCCGCTCGCTGGCGGCGGCACCTCGGCGCGCAGCACCTGGTTCATGGTGTCGAAGTCGGTGGCGCCGCCGAACGGCTGTCGGCCGGCGACGGCCTCGTAGAGCACGACGCCGAGCGAGTAGAGGTCGGCGCGGTGGTCGACGGTGGTGCCGACGATGACCTCGGGTGCGGCGTAGTGCACCTTGCCTTGCAGCCCCGAGACGCTCTGCTCGGCCTGCGCGGGCTTCGCGAGGCCGAAGTCGAGCACCTTCACGGCGCCGTCGCGGCACACCATGACGTTCGACGGCGAGAGGTCGCGGTGCACGAGGCCGAGCGCGTGTGCGGCGCCCAGCGCGAGGGCGACCTCGCTCGCGATGAACGCGGCCGTGGCCCACGGCAGCCTCCCGCCGTGGGCGGTGAGCAGGCGGCGCAGGTCGACGCCATCGAGGTACTCCATGGCGAGGAAGAGGCGGTCGCCCTCGGAGTCGAGCTCGAGCACCTGCACCACGCCGCGGTGGCGCACGGCGGCGAGCGCGCGGCCTTCACGCAAGAACAGCTCGCGCATTCGGGGGTCGGTGGCGACGTCGCGGCGGATCAGCTTCAGCGCGACGTCGCGGGCGAAGCCGGTCGTGCTCTCGAGGCGGGCGCGGTACACCTCACCCATGCCGCCCTCGCCGATGCGCTCGACGAGCCTGTACTTGCCCACACGTTCGACCACGCCGCTCGCGACTCTAGTCGTGTTCCTGCTGGCCACCAGCGCGCAGGCGCAGCTCACGAGCGCGGGGCCCGCGGTGTCGCCACCGCCTGCGGCGGGCACCATGCCGGTGCGGTGGCCCGACGTGGCGTTCGACCCCGACGCAGGCGTGTGGCTCGGCGTGAGCGGCGCCGACAACGTGCAGGGGCAGTGGTTCACGGCGGCCGGCGCAGTCGAGGGCGCCGCGTTCACGGTCGACGCCGATGCGTTCTTCGCGCAGTGCCCGCGGGTGGCGTTCGGCGGCGGAGCGTTCTTCGTCACGTGGCACGCGAGCATCAGCATGAGCGCGACGCGCGTGCGCGGGCGGTTGCTTCGCCACGGGCCGCCCGCGCTGACGCAAGACTTCGACGTCTCGCCCGACGGCACCAACTGGGAGATGGGCGCGGCCGTCGCGGCGGGCTCGGGCGAGTTTCTCGTCGCGTGGCAGAGCAGCGCGACGAAAATCCAGGCGCAGCGGGTGGGCCCGACCGGCGCGAAGCTCGGCGCGGTCATCGACGTCGACTCGGCCGCGCCGTACGCCCGCGACCCGGCGGTAGCGTACGACCCGGTGACCGATACGTTCGTGGTCGCGTACGCGGGGTGTGTGGGCAACGACGACTGCTTCGTGCGGGCGCAGCGGGTGAAGGGCGGCACGGGCGCGCGGGTGGGCACCTCGCTCACGCTCGATGAGGGCATCACGGCGGGCTACGTGCCCGAGGTGGCGTACGACGCGGCGAACCGGCGGTGGTTGGCGGTGTGGTACCGGGCGACGCCGGGGGCGCGGTCGCTCGAGGCGCGCACGATTGCGCCCGACGGCACGCTGGGCACGCGGCGCACGGCGAGCGCGATGTACGCGTCGTACGACGCGAACAGCGTGGCGTGGAGCCCGGTGTCGGGCACGTTCGTGGTCGTGACGCACGCGACCGACCAGGACGTGGCGGTCGAGCTCGACGCCGAGGGCGCTCCGCTGAACGCGCCGGGGCTGTTGTGGGGGCCGACCGGCTCGACCGGCAACTTCAACCCGCGCATCGCGGCCAACGGCAGGGCGCCAGACTTCTTCGGCGTGACGTCGACGATGTTCGCGAGCCTGAGCGGGCAGCGGCTCACGACGGGCACGCGCCTGCTCGCGATGTTGCCCGATGCGGGGCCCGATGCGGGCACGGTGAGCGACGCGGGCGTCGACGCGGGCGCGACGGTCGATGCCGGGGTTCGACCGCAGCCCGATGCGGGCACGATGACGGTGCCGACGATGCCGGGGGCGTCGTGTGGGTGCAGCTCGGGGCCGGGCGCGTGCCTGCTGCTCGTGCTCGCGCTGCTCAGGCGTGCGAGTGGAGCGGGGACTCGTGAATCGAGCGGAACTGGTGGTGTGTGCTCTCGAAGAGCGTGAGCTTCGTCACCTGAAAGCCCGGGCCGTCGACGGCGTTCAGCGCTGACAGCGCAGGGGCGAACGCGTCGGAGGTCTGCGCGCGCGCGAGCGTCACGTGCGGCACGTACGGGCGCCCGCTGTCGCCGTAGAGGTTCGCCGCCTCTCGCTCGAGCGCGTGCAGCTTCTCGAGCTCGCCGCCGACGCCGAGCCACAACACCGACGCCGCCCGCTCGGTGACGAACGTGCCCGCGCCGTGGAGCTTCAGCGTGAAGGGCTGCGCGCGAGAGGCGAGCACGTCGAGCTTCTCGGCGAGGCCGTCGGGCTTCGGGTTCCCGAGGAAGACGACGGTCAGGTGGAGCTTCTCGGCCTGCTGCCACTTCGCGTTCACCGTGGGGCTCCACCGCGCAATGGCGTGTGATGCCGCGGCGCGGGCCTCGGCTCCCAGCTCGATGGCGACGAAGATGCTCATCGAGCGCTCCCCAGCTTCTTCACGAGAAAGTCGGCGACCGCTCGAATGCGGGCGGCCCGGCGCAGGTCGCGGTGCATGACGAGCCACACCGTGCGGCGCACGACCTTCGCGGGCGGCAGCACCTGTACGAGCTCGGGGTACGGCGCGGCGAGGTACTCGGGAATGATGGCGAGGCCGCCGCCCGCGCGCGCGGCGCCGAGAAACGCGCGCGAGGTGTTCGTGCGCATGAGTATTCGCCCCGCCCGAGCGTGCTGCAGGTACCAGGTCACCTCGGGCTCGGGTTGGTACGAGTCGTCGTAGACGATGAAGTCGTGCCCCTCGAACGCGAAGCCGCGCGGCCGGCCCTTGCGTTCGAGGTACCTCTTCGACGCGTAGAGCCCCGAGCCGACCGTGCCGATCTGCCGCACGATGAGCCCGACCTGCGTCGACGGCGACATGCGCACGGCGAGGTCGGCCTCTCGCCGGCTCAGGTTCAGGTTGCGGTTGTCGGCGATCAGCTCGAGCTGAATGCGCGGCTGGGCCTGCAGCAGCTCGACGAGCAGCGGAGCCACCACCACGGGCCCGTAGATGTCGGGCACCGTCAGCCGCACCGGCCCGGCGACCTCGCTCTCACGGCCGGTGACCTCGCGCTCCATCGCGAGGGCTTCGCTCTCCATCGCTTCGAAGCGCGGCTGAATCGCGTCGGCCTCTTCGGTGGGCTTCAGGCCCGTCGACGTGCGGTCGAACAGGTGGGCGCCGAGCGACTTCTCGAGCGCGGTGAGGCGCCGCCCGACCGTCGTCTGCTCGACGTCGAGCGCGCGCGCTGCCGCAGACAGTGAGCCGCCCCGGTAGGCGGCGAGGAAGACCTTGGCGTCGCTCCACTCGAACATGTGTGCACAATTGCACAGCGCGTATGCGTGCGTCGCCAATGGCGTGGCGTTTTCGCCGACCCTAGTTTTCCGGGCATGAGACGGCTCGCACTCGCCCTGGCAACGGTCTACGTGGTGTGGGGCTCCACGTACCTGGCGATGAAGGTGGCGGTCGAGACGCTGCCGCCGTTCTTCATGGCGGCGTCGCGTTACCTGATGGCGGGCCTGACGCTGTACCTGCTGCTGCGAGCGCGAGGTGCGAAGGCGCCAACGGCGAAGCAGTGGGCCGCGAGCGCCTTCATCGGAGCGCTGACGCTGGTCGTCGGCAACGCCTTGCTCGCGCGCGCCGAGCAGCACGTGCCGTCGAACGTGTGCGCGGTGCTGTACGGCTCGATACCGCTGTGGGCGTCGTTCATGAGCTTCGCGTTCGGCCAGCGGCTGAAGAGGGCCGAGTGGGCGGGCATCGGGCTGGGTCTGCTCGGCGTCGTCGCGCTGAACCTGGGCGGCGACTTTCGCTCGCACCCGGCCGAGGCGGCGTTGGTGCTGGTCGGCGCTGCGGGGCTCGCGACGGGCTCGGTGTGGATGAAGCGGGTCGACCTGCCGAAGGGGGCAATGGGGCCGGCGGCGCAGCTGTGCATGGCGGGGTTGATGATGGTGGTGGCGAGCCTCGCGACGGGCGAGCCGGTGCTCGACGTGCAGCCGTCGGGGCGGTCGCTGGCGGCGCTCGGGTACCTGACGGGGGTGGGCTCGCTGGTGGCGTACCCGGCGTACGCGTACGTGCAGCTGCACGCGCGGCCGGCGCTGGCGACGTCGAACGCGTACGTGAACCCGCTGGTGGCGATGCTGCTCGGCGCGCTGCTCGGCGGCGAGCTGCTCGGGGCGACGACGCTGGTGGGCGCGGTGCTGATTCTGGCGGCGCTGGGGCTGACGGCGCTTTTGAAGCGGGACGCGTCGCCGCGTCAGGTGCCCGCGCCGGCGCCCTGAGTATCGGTTCGCTGCGCTCACGTTTCCGCGCCGGAGGCGCGAGTAGCCCAGAAGCCGGGCCCAGGCCGAACACCTCGCCCGCCTCGCCGGGCACACCCTCGGCCTCCACCGCGGCGAACGCCGGTTCGCGGAGCTGTTCGAGCAGTTCGTGAGCGGCAGGGTGGGCCCGGCTCGGGTTGACACTTAAGTTTTAACTTAATAATCATGAGACCCATGCAAAAGCTCCGGGTCTTCGAGTCCATCTCCATCGACGGGTACTTCACCGACGCGCACGGCGACATGAGCTGGGCGCACGCGGGTGCGGCCGACACCGAATACGGCGCGTGGGTGGCCGGCAACGCGAGCAGTGGCAGAGGCACCCTGCTCTTCGGCCGCAAGACGTACGAACAGATGGTCGCGTTCTGGCCGACGCCGCAAGCGGCGCAGCAGCTGCCCGAGGTGGCAAAGGGCATGAACGCGGCGAAGAAGGTGGTGGCGACGCGCACGCTGAAGCCGACGTGGCAGAACACGACCGCGCTGCAGGGCTCGCTGGTCGAGGCGGTGAAGGCGCTGAAGGCGGGAGCGGGCGGCGACATCACGGTGCTGGGCAGCGGCAGCGTGGCGGCGCAGCTCGGCGAGGCCGGCCTGGTCGACGAGTACCAGTTCGTGGTGGTGCCCATCGCGCTCGGCGCGGGCCGCACGGTGTTCAGCGGGGCGAAGAAGCTGAAGCTCGTCGAGCAGCGGGCGTTTCGCGTGAGCGGCAACGTGGTGGTGACCTATGCCGCCGCGTAGGGGCACGTCTGTCGTCGACGGCGAGCACGCGACGCTGACCTTCCACCGGGTCTACCCGCACCGCATCGAGCACGTGTGGGAGGCCATCTCGACGCGCGAGGGTCTCTCGCAGTGGCTGATGTGCACGCGCGCAGACATCGACGCGCGTGTCGGCGGTCACATCGAGCTCATCACCGGCCCGACGGCGTACCACTCGACGGGCAGAATCACGGCGTGGCAGCCGCCGCGGCTGTTCGAGTTCGAGTGGAACGTGGCGCCGCTGCCCGAGATGCCGCGCGGTGAAAACGCGCTCTTCCGCTTCGAGCTCTCACCGCTGGCCGACGGGGCGACGCGGCTCGTGGTCACGTACCTGCGCATCACGAAGCAGACGGCGGTGGGGTTCTTGCCCGGGCTGCACGCGTTTCTCGATCGGCTCGAGGCGCAGCTCGAGGGCGCCACCCTGCCCGACTGGCTGCAGCGGTTCGAAGCGCTGCGCGCCGAGTACCCCGACTGGGGTGGCCATTGAGGCCGGTGCAAGAGAGCGACGTGTTTCACGCCATCGCGCACCCGGCGCGGCGGCACATCTTGCTTCAGCTGAAAGCGGGCGAGCTCGCGGCCGGCGCTCTGGCCGAGCCGTTCGACATGAGCCTGCCGGCCATCTCGCAGCACCTGCGCGTGCTCGAAGAGGCCGAGCTCGTCAGCGTGCGCCGCGAGGGCCGCAGCCGCCTGTACCGGCTCGAGCCGAAGCCGCTGCGCGAGGTGGTCGGCTGGGTCGATGAGTTCGCGAAGTTCTTCGACGAACGGCTCGATGCGCTGGGTGAGTACCTCGACGAGAAGCACGGCAAGCGCACGCGGCGAAGGTGAGGTCGCCGACGGGTCGGGGGATGAATCGAGCCGCCCATGGCCCGAATCATCCCCGCACTCTGAGGTCGACACCGGGCCGCACGTTTCTTCACGAACAGAGCGCCACGCTCCCGGTTAGAGAGAGGCCGCATGGGCTACCGAGTCGTCATCGCAGGCGGCACCGGGCAGGTCGGCAGAGCGGTCGTGCAGGCCTTCATCGCCGACCCGTCGTGCACCGAGCTCGTCATGGTGAACCGGCGCGCTGGTAGCGCTGCCTCGAACGCCAAGGTCCGCGAGGCCGTGCTCGACACGAGCGCGCCGAGCCTCCAGCAAGACACCGCTGCGCTCGTGCGCGAGACCGCGAGCAAAGGCGACACCGTCGTCGGCGCCTCGTGCATCGGCGTCGGCACCGGCAGCATGAAGTGGAGCGAAGAGGACCTGAAGGCCCTCGAGGTCGGCGTCGTCGGCGCGTTCGCGCGCGGCTGTCGTGACGCCGGCGTCACCCGCTTCGGGCTGCTGTCGGCGGTGGGCTCGAGCTCGAGCAGCATGTTCCGCTACGTGCGCGTCATGGGGCTGAAAGAAGAGAACATCGCGGCCGTCGGCTTCGAGCGGCTCGCCATCTTCCGCCCCGGCATCATCGGCGGCATCGGCCACACGCCGGGCGCGGTGGCGGTGCTGGGTAGGTGGATTCCCGGGAAGTTCGGCACCGTCGAGGCCGACGACATTGCGGGCGCGTTCGTCACCGAGCTCACCGACGAGAAGGCCACCGGCGTCACGCACCTCGAGAACGGCGACCTGCGCGCGAGCGCGCGGCGCCGCACGCAGAACCCGAAAGGCTCCTGAAGCTGCGGTTCGAGACCGCTTCGACCCAGCCTTCGGCTTCCGCTCAGCGCGAACGGAGGCGACTGACTGGACCTGACTAGACCAGCAGCCCGCCCAGCGGCCCGGTGCAGAACGCCGGGTCACCGAACGTGGTCGCCTGCACGCCCATCGCGTTCATCAGCGCGACGAGCAGGTTGTTGTGCGGCACGCCGGGCTGAAAGCTGAGGTACCGGTTCGTACGAATCGCGCCGCCGGCGCCGCCCACGGTGAAGAACGGGGCGGCCTTGTGGCTGTGCGTGTTGCCGCGCGTAATCTCAGAGAACCAGAGCACCACGGTGTTGTCGAGCATCGTGCCGGGCCCCTCGGGCACCGCGTCGAGCTTGTCGAGCAGGTACTTGAGCTGCTCCATGTACCAGCGGCGAATGACGGCGAGCTGCCCCCACGCATGCACGTCGGAGTCGGGCTGGTGCCCCAAGATGTGCTCGTCGCCGAGAATCGGCTTGAGGCCCGTGCCGTTGTCGTAGCTCAAGAACGGGTACGGCCGATTGTTCGTCGAGGCCGACCACTGCAGCGTCACGACGCGGGTCAGGTCGCACGCGAGCGCCATGGCGGCCTGATCCATCATCAGCCTGCCGACCTGCGGGAAGGTCGCGGGGTCGGTGAGGTTGAACATCGCGCCCGGGTTCGGCTGCGAGCAGTACATGCCGACCGTGCCGCCCGGCGCGTCGATGCGCGACTCGACGTCTCGCATCGAGTCGAGGTGGTGCTCGAGCTTCACGCGGTCTTCGGTCGACAGCCGCGCGTTCAGCTTGCGAAAGCGCTCTTTCGCGAAGTCGATGGCGGCGTGCTTGCGCAGGCGCTCGCGCTCGAGCCCAAACGGGTCGGCGCCCAGCGAACCGAACACGCGGCTGTAGAGCGCGAACGGGCTCGTCTCGTTGGCGACGGGTTGGTCGTTGCCGGTGTACGAGAGCACGGTGCGCACCTCGGTGCCGCCGTACTGCGTCGACTGCACGCCGAGGTTCAGCGTCTTGAAGCGCGTGCCGACGCCGATGACGTCGGCGATCGCCTGGTCGACCGACTTGCTCATGGCCCAGCCCGACAGCGAGCCGTCGCCGCCGACCTGCGTGCCGGTGTTGAGCTTTCTGCCCGTGAGCACGGCCATGCCCTGCTGGTGCGGCTCGCCCGGCCCGATGTCGTTGGCGAGCATGTCGAGCCCGCTGATCAGCACCATCTTCGACGCGTACGGCTGCAGCGGCGCCATCGAGGTGCCGGCGAAGCTCATGTTCGCGGGCAGGTCGAGGTTCCCGTTCGGCGTGTAGAAGAAGATGACGCGCTTGGGGAACGTGAGGCCCTGCTCGACGGTCGCGACGTGACGCTCTTCGAGGCGCTTCTCGGGCGCGCAGCCCAGGCTCTCGAGCAGCGGCAGGGCGAGGGCGGCGCCGCCGGCTCCGCGCAGGAGCAGGCGCCGGGTGAGGTTGACGGTCACGGGGCACCTCCGGCGTAGAGAAACGCGTCGGACTGGGTGATTTCTTCGAGCAGCTTCTTCACGTCGCGGCCGTCTTCGGTGAACGACTTCTCGAGGCGCTCGAGCGTGCACGCGTCGGCCGCCTGCTCGCCACGGCCGTGCGCGAAGCGGAACCACTGCTTCACGTAGCAGCGCCGCGCCTGCGCGCTGAGGCTCAGCTTCTTCGCGAGGCCGGGCACGCCGGTGAACGGCCCCGCCACGTCGGTGCCGTAGATGTGGCCGCTCGCGTCGATGGGCAGGTTCGCCTCGGTGTCGCGGTGCACGCCGATGCCGTCGAAGCTCTCGAAGCCGAAGCCGAGCGGGTCCATCAGGCGATGGCACGCCGAGCACGCCGCGTTGTCGCTGTGCTCTCGAAACCGCTCGCGTGCCGTGCTGTTCGGGTTCGGCTCGGGCACCGTAATCATCACCTCGGGCGGTGGCGCCGCCAGCACCTCGCAGAGAAACGCCTCGCGCACGAGCTTGCCGCGGTGCACCGGCGACGTCTGGTTCGAGTGCGCGTTCAAGGTGAGCAGCGAGCCCTGCGTGAGCAGGCCGCCGCGCTGCTTCGGGTCGAGCGGCACCTTGTTCATCGCCGCGCCGCCCATCGGAGCGGGCAGCCCATAGAGCTCGGCGAGCCGCGCGTCGACGAACGTATAGGGAGCCGTCAGCAGCGCGTCGTAGGTGCCCTCGCCGTCGAACACCACGTGCTCGACGAACGCCCGGGTCTCGGCGTGCATCGAGCCGGCGTGAGCGGTCGACCACCGCGGGTAGACCGAGGCGGCCTTGCCGACGTTGGCGATGCGGTCGAAGTCGAGCCACTGCTGGTGAAACTCGCTAACCACGGCGCGGGCGCGCGGGTCGAGCAGCATGCGGCGGGCAGCGGCGCGCACCTGCTCGGGCGTCGAGAGCTCACCTTTGTCGGCGGCGAGCTTCAGCGCCTCGTCGGGCTGCGAGGCCCACAAGAGATACGAGAGGCGCGAAGCGAGCGCGTGCGAGTCGAGCCGCACGGGCACACCGGCGTCGGGCGACGGCGCCGGCAGCTCGACGCGGTAGAGGAAGTCGGGCGAGATGAGCACGCTCTCGACGGCGAGCCGCAGGCCGGCGACGAACGGGGTCAGCGGCGTGGTGCCGTCGAGGCCTCCGATGGTGGCGCCGCGGTCGTAGATGGCGAACAGCTCGGCCTCTTCTTCGGCGGTGAGCGGGCGGCGGTACGCGCGCGCGCCGAACGCCTTCAAGAACTGCTCGGCGCAGACGCGGTCGCCCTGGGTCGCGGGCGCGCACGAATACCAGGTGAGGCGGCCGAGGTTCGAGGTGAGCCGCGCGGCGATGCCTGACGCGGCGGCGAAGTGTTTGTCGACGAGCGCCGACGAGGTGCTGAGCGCCTGCGCGTTGTTGTTGAAGCCGAGCGCCTCTTCTTCGGCGCCGAACTCGGCTGCGGGGTGGGTGTCGTCGCCGAGCAGGTCGCGAATGGTGTTGTCGTATTCGAACCGCGTCATGCGGCGAATCGGGGCGGGGCCGGGCTTCACCTCGCCGGGCGTGCAGGCCGAGGGCTTGGGGAGCGGAACCTCGACGGGCGCGGGCGGCGGCGCCGCAATGATGCCGTCGCAGGCCGCGAGGCCGAGGGCGAGGAGTGAAACGTGGAGGTAGCAGCGGACCACGCCCGCGCGGCTGCTCGAAACATGCCGGGCGTCGGGCGGTTGCAAACCGCGGGGAAGATTGCACGGGTGGGGCGGGAGGTGGACTGCTGCCGCTCCAGGTGTCGAAAACGACGTCAGTTTGTCTTCGACGTCACCCGCGCCGAATGCCCGTCACCTCGCCGTAGCCCCCGGGAATGAAGAAGTCGTGCAGGCCCATGCCCATCACGCGCAGGGCGGTCGTCACGACGTCGGCCGCGCGCGGCACGCGGCGAGACGGCTGACCGTTCTCTTCGATGATGTCGACGGGCACGCCGACGCCGCGGGGCACCTCGAAGCCACCGACGCTGCGGTTCCCCGCGACGTTGCCGCCCGCGAAGACCACCGACGTGAACGGGTGATGGTCATCGCCCTGGTAGTAGCCGCTGCCGCTCTGCGCCGACCACGTGCGGCCGAACTCGCTCATCACCAACACCAGCGTGTCGTCGAGCAGCGTCTTGCCCGGCAGCCCCGGCGCCGGAGCCGCCTTCAGCTCGCCCAAGAACCGCGCCACGATGTCCATCAGATTCCGCCCGTGCGCGCAGCTCGACGCGTTGCCGGTGCCGTTGTGCGTGTCGTAGTCGGGCGCCAGCGCGCAGTGAACGCTCGTCGCGAGGTTCGACTTCAAGAGCCGCAGCGTCATGTCGAGCCGCGGCTCGAGCTGGGTCATGTGAAAGTTCGCGAGCCCGAACGTGTAGCCGAACGCGCCCAGGCCGTAGCTCGACAGGTACGCCGGCTTGTTCGCCGTCAGCACGTCGATGCCCTTCGTCTGCTCGAGCACCGTCACCACGTCGGTCGCGAGCACGCGGCTCACGCTCGACAGCGAGCCGTGCAGCCCCTCGAGAAACGTGTCGACCTTCGGCGACGACTTGCCGACGTACTTCCCCGGCACGCCGAGGGTGTACTCCTCGAGGGCGGTCGTCTTCAGGTTCCCGCCGAGCGCCATGCCGCGCACGTCTTTCTCGGGCCGGTCGGCGCGCGCGTCGAGGCCCTGCCACCAGCGGTTCTCCATCGGGTCGGCCGAGAGCTGCGGCGCGAGCGCGTCGATGCTCGGCACGAACACAGGCGCCGCGCGCGACGGCAGGCCCATCGCCTGCGGAGCGCCGCGCGACGAGTCGACGATGACGAACGGCAGCGGGCGTTGGTCTTTGAAGCGGTTGTAGAGGTGGTTCGCGATGACGGCGTGAACGGCGGGGGCGCGGAAGTCGGCGCCGGCGACTCCGCAGGCGGCGGCGATGAAGCCGCTCGCGTGGTCGTTCGTGCCCTGGTCGATGCCGTGCAACACCGAGAGCTGCGAGCCGAGGCCGAAGTGGGTGTAGCCGTACATCGCCGGCGCGAACGTGCTGTTGCGCGTCTGCGGGGCCGCCGGGTCCCACGAGCGCCACAGCCGCACCGGGTTGTACGGGCCGTTCGCGGGCCCCAGGTCGGTGAGCTGGTTCGCGCGAAAGAAGATGGGCTCGCCGTTGAAGTTCGCCGGCGGCGGCACGCTCTTCTCGACGTCGGCGTCGGTGCCGGGCCAGAAGCAGTGCTGAAAGCGGAACCCGCCCGGGATGTAGAGCACGCACAGGCGTGAGGGCGCGTCGGTGGCCGTCTGTGCGTGCGCGCGACCGCCGAGCAGGCCGGCGCGCTCGAGCAGCGCGACCTGCGACGCACCGAGAGACCACGAGAGGAGCTGTCTGCGGCTGAGGTTCATGGTGGCGGCCCCTTTCAGAACGAGACCCACAGCGGGTGGCGAACGAAGCTCGCGCAGACGGCCGTCCACGCGGTGCGGGTGTTGGTCGCTTCGTACGGCAGGTAGACCTGCGTGTAGACCGCGTCGACCTCGCCCTGAGAGGCGACCTCGCCCAGCATGCGCAGGTACAGCGCCGAGATGTTCTGTTTGATTTCGGTCTGCTTCGTCGCGCTGGTGTCGGCGAGCGTGACGTGGCGCAGCACGGCGCGGTTGCCCTGCTTCTCGACCGCGGCGCGGCACCAGGCCTGCGACATCTGCACGAGCGTCTGCAGCGCCGACGGCCCGAGCGTGGCGTCGCGCTTGCGGTAGTCGAGGGTGACGGCTCCGCCGAGGGCTTCGAAGCGCTCGGTGGCGCGCGAGTCAGAGACGTACTGGCGCGAGATGCCGGGCGCCCAGTCGCGGGGCCAGACGAACAACGTGCCGCCGCGCGCGGTGTACTCTTCTTCGCGCCAGGTCGGGCGCGAGGTGTCGACGAAGTCTTGAACGCCGAGGCCGAGCTGGTCGAGCAGGCTCAAGACCATGTCGTCGGCGGCGAGGCGCCGCACCGTGAACAGCGCCGGCGACGGCTCGGAGTTGCGCACGCCCGCGGGTGGGAGGTCGCGAACCCACTGCTCGACCTCGGCGATGGTCAGCTTCGCCACGCCCTGCTGCAGCAGCGCCTCGTACGAGGTGCCGACCGGCATCTGCGGGTAGCTGCCCGGCGCGACGCCCTTGAGCATCTGCACGAGCAGGCTGCCGGCGGGGTCGCCCGGCTTCACGTACTTCGGGTCGTAGACGAGCCCGTTCTCGAACGCGTCGAGCGACGCGAAGAAGGGGCGGTTGCCGGTGAGGTGGCAGCCCGCGCAGGCCGCGTGCAGCGCGAGGCGAACTTCGTCGTTCTTGCCGTTGGGCTCACAGGAGGGCAGCTCGGCGCCGCCGCCGGTGCCGGTGCCGCCGCCGGTCGGGCCGGTGGGAATCGGCAGACCGCGCGAGAAGATGGAGGCGTCGCACGCCGAGAGGAGCGCGACGAAGAGGAGCGCACGTTTCATCTAGAGGCCCCTCCGCAGCTCGGGCTGCATCAGGAGCTTCTTGATGAACGGCCTGAGCTTGCGGTCGCCGGCGACGAGCTCGGCGGCGAGCTTGTCGATGTAGAGCTTCTCGGCGGCGGGGTCCAAGTCGCGGCCGACGAAGTGCGCATAGAGGCGGCGCGCGGCGCAGCGGTCGAGCTCGCCCGACTTCACGAGAATTTTGCCGAACCCGAGCGGGCCCATCGTGCCGTCGCCGTGCTCGCCGAGCAGCGTGTACGACTGGGGCATGGTGTCGAGCAGCACGGCCTCGGGGTTCGCGGTCACCTGCGCCGCGGTCACGGGCGTCATCAGCGTGTCGGGCCGAAACGCGACCTTCCACCGGTAGCCGGGGCCGGCGCTCTCGGGGCCGTGCGGGTACTGGCCCGACAGCCACGCGGCGGTGGTGCGGAAGCGGCCGACGCCGCCCATGAATGGCCACGGCACGTAGTAGCTCTCGGCGCCGAAGTCCCACCGCTTGAAGAAGATGGCGGCGGGGTCGAGCGTCTGGTGGCAGTGCATGCACGTGCCGCCCTTCGCCGGGTCGTCGACGTACGGAGGAAACTGCACCGACGCCGGCGGCGGCGAGAAGCTGGCGCAGGCGAACGTCTCGAGGAAGCGCGCCGCGCGCACGCGCTCGCGGGGAAACGAAGAGAGCGAGCCGATCATGGTGAGCACGCCGGCGCTGGGCAGACCTTCGGGCGGCTGCGTCGTGGTGCGCGGGTCGAACTGGTAGTCGCGCGAGCGGCGGAAGAACGGGTTCAGGTCTTCGACGACGAACTCGCGCCACGCCTGCGGGTCGTTCGCGGTCGGGTGCATGGGGTCGCGCGGCGAGGTGTCGGCGGCCGGCTTCCACCACGTGGTGTTCATGTCGCTGACGGCGCTGCCCTGCTGCCGGCCCTGGCGCACGTAGAGGGCGCGCAGCCAGTTCGTGCCGACCGAGTAGTTGCCGGTCACGAGGTCCGACAGCGGGCGGTCGTGCCACGCGAGGTGGGCGAAGAGGCGCGCGGGCTCTTCGTACGGGTGGCGGCGCTGGGCGCGGAAGAGGTCGTGGTTGCTGCCGCCGCCGAGGCCCGAGAGCGGCGAGCACCAGACGAGGTTGGTGCCGCAGCCGCAGCCGTCGGCGAGCGCGGGGTCGTAGTAGCCGCCCTCGGCGAGGCCACAGTCGCGCATGCCGTTCATGGTCGGCACCTGGCGAACGTTCGAGCCCGCGGTGCCGACGACCGAGACCATCGTGCCGGGCGCCCACCACGGCTCGTGCATCGTCGTCGGCGCGGCGGCGTCGTTGCACACCATCTGTTGCCAGTTGCCGTAGAGCTTGCCGGCGTGCGTGGTGTTGGCGCCGCACGTGAAGAGGTGGCCCGACATGTCGCCCTGGTAGGCATCGCCCTGCGCGCCGGTGGTGTACGCGCCGATGCCGAGCCACTCGTGGCCGAACTTCACCATGCGCTCGTAGAACTTCGGGCTCTGCAGTGCGGTGTCGACGGCCTGGCTGATCAGCGCTTCTTTCGCGGCGTCGTCGGGCGCGGCGACGAGCGCCTCGTACTGCTCGGCGGTGGGCGTGGTGCCGGTGAGCGCGAGGGTCACGCGGCGCAGCATGCGCGTGTGGCTGATGCGGTCTTTCGTGTCGACGGCCGGGTTCGTCGGCGTCGGGGGCGCGCACTGCGGTGCCTGTGCGCGGGCGGCGAAGCTCGAGCAGAGGGCCGCGACGAGGGTGAGGCGGAGCATGGCGGTGGTTTGAGCAAGGCCTGCGCCCGGCCCGAACGCTCGTTAAAGCGGGTGGTTACGGCGCTGCTGCGCGGTGGGGGTGAGGGGTGGCCGCCCCCCTCTTTCCCCTCACTCTTCCGTCAGATCCGGCCCAGAGCGGCCTAGAGCCGGCAAAGAAGCAAAGACTCGTCTTTCGACTGGAGCCGCTCCGTGCGTGCAGCCCTCTTGGCGTTCGTCTCGCCGGTGGTGCCGGCGGTCGACGCGACGTACGTGTACTTCGCGGGGGTCTGGGGTTCGGCGACTCCAAGATCTACCGCGTCGCGAAGTGATGCCTGTGCCATAGACTCGCCGCGATGCCGCCGCGCGCCGCCTCGCTCTGGCTCGCCCTCACCGCGCTGACGACGGGCTGCCTCGACTGGGAGTCGCTCTCGCGCCTCGGCGGCACCATGAACGTGCCGCACCTGCCGCCCGACGGTCAGTTCGCCGGCAGCGCAGACCTCACGCTCGGCTCCGTCGTCGTCGACACGAGCGTGCCCGAGGTGCGCGGCCTGGCGCTGCCGAGCGGCGTGACGTTCGCCGTGCGGCCACACGAGCCGTTCGGGCCCGAGCTCGCGGTGCTGCACGTGCGCGGGCTCACGGTGTCGGCCGGCGCCGTCGTGCGAGTCATCGGCTCGCGGCCGCTGGTGGTGGTGGCGGGCACCGACATCGAGGTCAGCGGCGTGCTCGACGCGAGCGGCCGCGGCGACGAGCCGGGCGCGGGCGCGGCGCAGACGCGCGGCGCGGGCGAAGACGGCCGCAACGACCCGACGCTCACCACGGGCGGCGGCGGCGCAGGGCACTCGGCGGTCGGAGCAGGAGGCAGCAACGCCTCGGCGACGCTCGGCGGTGAAGGAGGCGCGACGTACGGCGACGCCGAGCTGAGCGTGCTGAGCGGCGGCTCGAAGGGCGGCATCGGGTGGTTCGACCTCTGCGCGCCGCAGCAGGGCGGAGCGGGTGGCGGCGCGGTGCAGCTGTTCGCGGCCGGGGCAGTGCGCATTCGAGATGGCGGCGGTGTGAACGCGGGCGGAGGCGGTGGGCGCGGCGGCGTCATCTGCAACACGGCGGCAGCGGGCAGCGGCGGCGGCTCGGGCGGAGCCATCTTCGTGCAGGCGAACGAGGTGCAGGTGCGCGGCGTGCTCGCGGCGAACGGCGGCGGTGGCGGCAGCGGCACGACGGCGTGCGGCGGCGTGCACGAAGACGGCGCAGCAGGTGAAGACGGCACGCTCGGAGCGGCGCCGGCGCGGGGCGGAGTGTCAGCGGGCTGCGGCTCGGCGGTCGGCGGCAGCGGCGGCTCGCTGCAGGGCGCGGCGCTCGGCGGGCCGATGACGAACGGGGCGGGCGGTGGTGGTGGCGGCGCGCCGGGGCGCATTCGAATCGTGAGCGCGGTGGCGGCGGTGCTCGACGGTGTGGTCAGCCCGGCGCCTTGAGCGCAGCGGCAAGGGCGCTCGCTGCAGACGTGGGATGTCTGCGGTCGCGAGAGGCTCACGGTTCGCGGTCAGGCATCTGTTGGCGCGCGAGCGTCTCACCGCTTCGACCTTCGGCCGCGATCGTCGCGAGGTGCTCGTTCGAACTCTCGATGCGATACGCGGGAAGGCGGCAGAATCAGCGATGAATCGCTCGAGCGTCTCGTCAGCGCCCCCGAGGCGAATGCGCAGCGACGCGTCCACGAGCCGAGTCTAGGCGCACCGCACGCCGCAGGCTCGCAGCCGACCGGGCGGAGGGGGCGGGCAGCTCCAAGTTTCGTGCGGTACTTACTGAAGGCCGCGGCGGCGAATGAAGTACCGCACGAAACTTGGAGCGCAGTGATCCGCTCGCCCCAAAGCTCCCTCGGAGCGCACAAGCCGGCAGCCGTCGCGCGCTGGCCGTCGCGTCGTGCGCGGGCAGGTCAGCCCGAAGGGCGGCTTTAGCCGCGCCGCCAGGCGCTGACCGGAGCAGGCCCGCCGGTCGAAGTACGGCGCGTGCCCTGAGACATATGTCTCACTTCCGGTCGATTCGCGGGAGCGCCGCCGCGCTCGCACGAAAACTCCCGCATGACCGTCACCGTTCGAGGCAACGCTCCCGTTTCACCGCACCGCGACGCAACGAAGACCTACGTCACCGACCGCAACGTCGCGAACCTCGCGAAGCTCGGCATCGGCGGCGACACGCTGACCATGGCGAAGCGCGGCGACGAGCTGCTCGACCCGGCCGCCGTCGGGGGCACTCCGCGGCCAGACGGCACCCTGCACCTCTTCGAGCTCGACCGCCTCGACAAGCCGGCCAACAAGGCCGCCCTCTTCCCCAACGAGGCCGGCGCCGTCTCGACCGTGCACCAGCTGTTCGAGGTTCCCGACGCGACGCAGGCCACCCTCGCGCCGCTCGACACGCTCGCCTACAAGCTCGAGCGCACGCTCACGCACGCGGCCGTCACCAACGTGCAGATTTCGTCGCTCGCGACGCCCGAGATGCGCACCGCCGCACAGCGCGTACAGCTGGTGAAGAACTCCGACGCCGACGCGAGCACGGTCACCCGCGAAGACGTTCAGTGGGCGCTCTCGCCGGCCAACGTCGGCGCGTTCACCGGCCAGACGCGGGCCGAGCTCGAGAAGGTGCTCGCCGTGTTCCACGACGACCTCTACGCCGAGAAGGTCATCGGCGTGCTGCCGCCCGCCACCCAGAAGCGCCCCATCGTCGAGGCGAGCGGCGTGAAGGTGTCGGTCGACACCCGCATCGGCTTTCGCACGGGCCGGCCGCACCCCGACAACGGCCGCAGCTACACGTGGCGGCCCGAGGTCGCCGAGCGCTTCATCAGCGTCGAAGCCCCGGTCGGCTACAAGGTGTTCGTGAAGACGGTCGCGACGGCGGGCGCGGGCGCGCAGAACCAGGAGGCGGTCATCGACGGCAACGGCGCGTCGCAGCGCGCGCTCATCGAGCCGTCGCTGTTCGACGGCGCCACGAGCGTCTGGGTTCAGATTCACGACCCCATCGGCGCGCTGGTGCGCAACGTGCGCGTCGCGCTGCCCAAGCACGAGCTGCCGGCGATGAACACGCCGGCGGGCCTGAGCGGCCGCCGCGTCGAAGAGTGGCGAGACCTCGCCGGCACCGTGATTCCACACAAGGCCAACGGCGACCACGGCATCGCCGGGTACAGCCTCGACGGCCACCCGCACCTGTTCGCGCGAGAAGCCGTCGTCGTCTGACGTACGTGGTCTCCACGATGGCGACCCTCGAGCGGTGAGCGCACGTTCTCTCGTGAGGTGTCACCATGAGAGCGCGCGAACTTTCGATCGTCGGTTGTCTGATGCTGTCGTCGGTGTGCCCAGCACCTACCGGCGCCGCCGCAGCGAGCGCGCCAGCGTCGCCTTTCGCCGGTTGTGTCGCCAACGCACAGCTAAAGGTCGAGCCCATGTCGCCGAGCGCGTTGACCGACAAGCTGGTGCAGAAGTGCTCGCGCTCTTCGTTGGCGTTCACGCTGCGAGGGTCGAATCGCCTGCGCGAGGGCCAGCCCGATGGGGCTCGTGACGACTTCAAGAAGGCGCTGGCGCTCGACGCGGAGTGGAACGCGGAGACGAAAGCGCGCGTGCGTGCGCTCTACGAGGGTCTGGTCGCGGCAGCTCCAGCCGGCTCACAAGAAGCGGGCGCCACCTCATCGGCTGCGCGACCCAGCGCCCCGTCGGGTGAAGCGGCCGCGGTCTCGCTCGCGGCGCGCCCGAATACGCCGTCGACCGAGTCGGCCGCGGTCTCGCTCGCGAGCGCTGAACGCTCGGCCATGGCGGTACCCGCCGGCGTCGACCCTCGTGCCTGGGCGATGTTCGAGAACTTCTGGGGGTTCGCGGGCGCGCTGGGAGAGTTCGGCCAGGGTCTCGCCAACGGAGGCGACGGGACGATGTGGATTCCCGGGCTCACTGGCGGGAGCGGCGGCGGCACACGGCCCACGGGCCCTTCCGGCTCCGGAAGCTACTCTGGGCCAACGTTCGTCACGCCGCAGCCACAGTCTGTGGCCCAGACCGAAGCGCAGTGTCGCGCGAACGCGATTCATGACTGCAACGCCGCTAACCGAGCCGTTCAGCAAGAGTGGAACAGCTGCATCGCGGGCTGTGGCGACGACACGACGTGCACCGCGAGATGTGACCAGGTGTGGATCGACAGACAAGAGCTCGAGGTGATGCCCGAATGTGCACGGCGAAAGGCCGCGTGTCGGCCGATGCTCTCGGGCGCGCCACCTGCTTCGCCGACGACCGTGGCGGCGCGAATGTCCACACGAAGCGCAGCGACTCCGCAGGCGACGTGCGGGCGATTCAAAGACCAGACAGTCTGCCGCATGCTCGTCGGCTGCGGCTGGTGCGCCCAGTCGAGCCAGTGCCTCTCGGGCGTACTGACCCGGCCCGAGACCGGGAGCTGCCCGCGCAGCCAATGGAAGTACGGCCCCTGAGCGAAAGTGTGGGGTGAGAGGGGGCCCGGCGCTGCCGCGCCTGGTTCTGGGGCGGCGGGCACCTGTCGTTCATGCGGCTCATCACGGCCCGCGAGTGCTCGGTGGCGCGGGGCATGGGCGCGGTGATGTTCCGGGCCTCGGGCTCGGCCGAGGTCTGGCTCTACCGCCCGTGAGTCTCTGACTCCCGGCCGGAGCATCGACGCTCCACCTGCGAGAAGTCGCGGAGGTGGCGGGGGCACGCCGATTGCCTCAGGCTCACGCCCGTGATGCGGGGGCTCATCGTCGCCGTGCTGTGTTCTGGCTGCGCGGGAGCGACGGTCTCGCGCTCCGTGATGTCGGGGCTGCCGCCGCTCCCGACGGCGCAGGTGTCGCCCGACGAATGGCTGGCGGCGTTCGCGGGCTCGCAGATTTCGCCGGCCCACCAGCTCCGCACCGACACCGACACGGGCGTGCAGGTCTCGGCGGCTCAGCCTGAGGCGGGCATGCTGTTTCTCACCGCGGGCAAGTGGCTGCTCGTCGGAGCATCGCTCTACGGCGCGTACTCCGAATGGGTGCGGCCGTCGACGCCCCGCCAGATCGACATCAAAGACAGCTTCATGTTCGGCGCCCGCTCGCGCATCGCGTTTCGCGGCCACTTTCACCCGAACGCGGGCGTCATCGTCTCGCTGGAGCCCGGCCTCGAGCTGCTGCCGATGGCCGAGGTGGTGGCCGGCCGCATCGCCTTCACCTCGCTTCACATGCTGCCGACGCTGGGCGGCTCGCTGGTGCCGTACTACGAGACGTCACGGCTCCGGCTGTTCGCGGGCGCGAGCGCGAGCACGATGCCCGCCATCACGGCGACCGGGGTGGTGACCGCGGGGTGTGGCGGTGCCTCGTGCTCGGGCGGTGCCCTCGGCGTCACCTTCCGCGTCGCCGTGCAGGCCGGCATCAAGGTCAACCTGCCCGAAGGTTTTGCGCTCAGCGCGACGGCGACGGTGCCCATCGACACCGTGCTGCCGAACCTGCTGCCGATGGTGGCCCTGGCGCTGAGCTACCAGCGCGCGCAGCCCGTGCCCGACCCGCCCGAGCCGCAGCCCGCCCCACTTCCTCCGCCGCCGCCCGCGTGGCCGGTCGAGCAGCCCGAAGCCCCGCTCCCGCCGCCGACGCTCTAGAGCGCGTCTTTCGCGGCTCAGATGATGCGCACCGGCTCGCCGACCTCGGGCTTCGCCAGCGCCGCGAGCACGTCGGGCGAGAGCTTCGCCTTGAGCGAGTCAATCATCGCCTGGCTGCCCGCGTAGTCGTGGTGCTCGGCGTCGAGCAGCGCCTGAATCGCCTGCCGGTCGACGTTCGGCAGGTTGTAGCGACCCAAGAAGCTCTTCCACACCTCGTTGTCGCGGTAGCCGCCGTCGATGTCGAGCGACTGCGCGAACCCGATGACGGCGTTCAGCTTGCGGTCGACGGCTGGCAGCGTCTGAATGCCCGACGACTGCAGAAAGCGGTTCAGCTCGTACACACACGTCGCGCGCAGCGCCTCTTCGCTCATGTGCGAGTACGACGCGTTCACCGACATGCGGTACTCGTCTTTGCCGCCGGGGCCCTTCACGCGCTCGAACTTCACCACCTCGGCCTCGCCCGCCTTCGGCTCGAACCAGCCCGCTGCAATCACCTTCGAGTCGGGGTTCACGCGGTTGTGCACCGACGAGAACTCGGACACCGTGTTGAGCACCTGCGCCGCGATGTTGATTTTCGTGCCGTCGAGCGTGTGCGCCGGCCGGTCTTGCCGCACCGGCCGGAACTCGCGCGCCGTGTCGTCGGCCACGTTGAACGTCGAATAGTTGAAGTGTTTGTCGAGGTAGTCGGCCTGCCCGTCGTTGTCGCGGTCGAGCACGCGCTCGCGCACGAGCGTCGACGCCGGCGTGACGAAGTTGTTGCGCTCCCACTGGCCGTCGACGCGGTCCATGAACGGGTTGATGTCGGCCCACCCCGCCCGCTTCGCGAGCAGCTTCGCGAGCCCGTCGATGTCCGTATCGACCGCCGACGAGCCGTACGTCGTCGTCACCTGCAGGTTGGGGAACTTCTTCGCCATCGCGTCGATCTGGCTCTTGCCGACGCACAGGTTCGAGATGAACAGCTTGCCGTCACCGCCGTCGGCCGTCTGCGGCGCGTTGCGAATCGAGCCCACCTGGTTGTTGCCCCAGTTCGCGTGCCCGTCGTACCCCATGATGTGCACGCTCGCGTCGTTCAGCTTCGACAAGAGCCCCGTGCTGTTCGCCCCGCGCACCGTGATGCGGAACTTCGTCTCACCGGCCGCCGGGTCGTTGAACGCCTTCTCGTAGACCGTCGCGCCGAAGCCCGCGCCGGCCACTTCTTTCCACCCCTTCTGCGCGATGCTCTTCTTGAAGCCGTCGATGAACTCGGGCCCCACCTGCCAGTCGAGGTTCACCGTCGTGTTGCCGTTCGCGAACCACTTCTCGTAGGGCGGTGCCGCCGGCGCGAGCTTCGTGATGAACCTGTCGGCCACCTGCTTCGCGTCGCCCGACTGCGCGAGCGGCGAGTTCGAGAGATGGAAGACGAGGCTCGCCTGCAGCCGGCGGTCGGGCTCTTTTTCAATCATCGCGCCGTACGCCGCCAGCAGCCGCCCGCGCAGCGGCTGCTCGCTCGTGGCCTCGAGCAGGTGCAGCATCGCCGTGCCCACCGACGCGCGCTGCTGCAGCGACTGGTTCGGGTCGGCCGGCAGCGAGCGCAGCGACACCTCGAGCTGCTCGAACACCTTGCCGCGCAGCGCGGGCGGCGTCGTCTCGAAGAGGTTCTTCGTCGCGTGGTCGATCAGCTCGCCGGTGCGAAACAGCGCCTCACCGCGCTCGGTCGCGTTCGCGGGCGGCTTGCCGTCTGCGTGCACCGTGAAGTTGCCGTCGGGCCCGAGGAACACCGGCCGCTGCGACGTGAGCACGTCGAGCGCCACCGCCCCACCCGCCGGCTGCGTCGGCTGCCTGGCGAGCAGCGCCTCGACCGCCTGCAGCGCCGCCGGCTCGAACGCCGTGCGGTAGTGCGTGATGATGCCCTTCAGCTGCGCCTTCTCGTACGCCGTGACCTTGCCGTCTCTGGCAATCTTGTCGACGAGGGCTTGCGCGTCGGCGCGGCTGAGAACTCCGTCTTTGGCGAGCGTGTCTGCGGTTCGGCGAATTCCGGGCATGCCCGACAGCTTCCCAGAATCGCAGGTCTATTTCCGGCGAATTGGAAGGAAAAGCCCGGCCTGGGTCCTCCTTCACATGCGAATCCCCTCCGCCCTCGTCCCCAGCCGTACCTCTTCCCTGACCACCACGCTGTCGGCCGAACGCCAGCAAGAGATTCGGAAGATGCACGAGCTCGACGCCTTCAAGACCATCGTCGCGCCCGAGAAGCAGCTCGACCACCGCAGCCTCAAAGACCTGCAGCCGAGGCAGCGCGGCGAGCTGCGCGATGCAGGCGGCGCCGTGCAAGAGGCCGATGACCTGCTCGCCGGCCCCGTCACCGGCCGCAGCGAAAACGGCGCCGTCGTCACGCGCGACCCGCAGAACGTCAACTCACCCGAAGACACCAACCCGCGCAGCGCCCGCCACCAGGCCGCGAAAGAGCAGGTCGAAGCGAACCGCCGCCTCGAAGAAGAGCGGCTCGCCCAGATGAGCCCCGAAGACCGCGCGAGCTACGAGGCCGTGCGCGCCCGCTGCCGCGAGGCCAACGACCCCGTCGCCGAGCTCGCCCTGCAGAAGCTGTTGCTCGAGGGCAAGCTGCCCGGCGCGAACGACCTGAAGGGTGAAGGCAACCTGCTCTCACATCTCGCGCGCCTCTCAGACCCGAACACGCCGCTCGCCGACGGCGTCGACCGCGACCAGCTCGTCACCGACCTCGTGCAGGAGCTCGCCACCCCGACCTCCATCAACCAGGGGCCGAGGGGCACGTGCGCGCCGACCAGCATCGCCGTGCAGCTCGCGATGGAGAACCCCGCCGAGTACGCGCGCATCGCGGCCGGCCTCGCGAGCCCGTCGGGTGAAGTGCGGCTCGCCGGCGGCGAGACGCTCCGGCGCGAAGACGGCACCGCGGCCGACGACGGGTCGGGCCGCAGCACCGTGCAGCGCATGATGGGCCCCGCCATGATGGAGATGGGCAACGGCGACCAGAACTACGACTCGGCCACCGACGCAGGCGCCGGCGCCTGGTCGCCCGAGCTCGACCACCTGTACGAACAAATCATGGGCCGCCCGATGAGTGAGCAGCGCACCACCACCGACGAGCAGCGCGCCGACGCGATGGCCACCATCGACGCCGAGGTCGCGCAAGGTCAGACCGTGCCGGTCGCGCTCGCGTGGCCCGGCGGGTACCACAAGGTGCTCGTCACCGGCACCGAGACGGTCGATGGCGTCGAGTACGTGAAGTACGTCAACCCGTGGGGCCGCGAAGAGCGCATGCCGCGCGACGAGTTCGAGCGCCGCATCGCCGACGTGAGCTGGGACCCGACGACACCACGCGCCGCCTCGCAGGCCGCAGCCCTGCAGCGCAGCGCCGACCTCTCGCGCTGGCTGTCGAGCGTGGCGGCCTAGCCGTTACTGGCAGGCGCCCGTGTTGGTGTTGCACGTCTGCGGCGGCGTGCACGAGTTGCCCGGCGAGTCGCAGCGTGGCTCGCAGAAGTTGCCACTCGGGTTGCAGAAGAACCCGGCCCGGCACGTGATGGTCGGGCCGGGCTGGCACGCGCCGAGGCAGAGGCCCCCGACGGTGGGGCCGAGCGCGCCGCCGTTGAAGAGGTACAACACGCACGTGCTGCCCGCACCGCACCAGGTGGTGCCGCCGACGGAGCAGTCGGCCGAGCACTCGCCGCCCGGGGTGCCCGAGACGCCGCCGTCTTGCAGCGTCGGCGGAATGCAGAACGAGCCCTGGGGGAGCGTGCACTGCGTGTCGTTGGTGCACGGGTCGTGAACCGTCGAGTTGGGGCCACCCGGCGTGCCCGCATCGGCGAGCTCGGGAATGCCGCCGTCGGCCGTCTGAATCCAACACGCGAGGTCGGGGTTCGCCGACGAGCCGAAGTTGATGCACTGGTAACCAGGCGTGCGGCAGTCGGCGTTGCTGGTGCACTTCTGCATGCAGATGTTCTCGAGCTCGCCGATCGCGCCGAGGCCGAAGATGCACGTGCCGTTCGTGCCGCAGTGCGCGTCGGAGTGGCACCGCCGCGTGCAATACCCGTCGCGGTACGCGTACGGGCTGTAGCCCGGCGGAGGCGCCTGCAGCGTCTTGCAGAACGCCGGCTGCCCCGCGGGGCTCGCTGGCAGGTTGTTGCACTGCGCCGCCGACGTGCACGGCGAACCGAGCGTGCCGGCGTTGGTCGGCGGCGTACACACGCCCTGCACGCAGCTGTTGCCGGCCGGGCACGCTGCGCAGGCGTTGCCGTTCGTGCCACAGCTCGTCGCCGACTGCGACGCGAACGGCTGGCAGAAGCTGTTGAGCGAGCAGCAGCCCGAGACGCACGGGTTGCCGCCGCAGGTCATCGCGCTGCCTCCCGCGGTGCCCATGC
The DNA here is from genome assembly GCA_016793725.1 of Myxococcaceae bacterium. Lineage (GTDB taxonomy): Bacteria > Myxococcota > Myxococcia > Myxococcales > Myxococcaceae > Xiheicaenimonas > Xiheicaenimonas phototrophica. The sequence goes on from JAEUJP010000398.1 coordinate 49,680, forward strand.
CGCCGGCCGTATTACCGCCAGCGGTGTTGCCGCCCGCCGTGTTGTTGCCGCCCGCCGTGTTGTTGCCGCCCGCCGTGCTGTTGCCGCCACCCGCAGTGCCGCCGCTGCCCGCAGTGCCCGAGCCGCCGCCCGTGGAGCCTGCCGTGCAGGTGTTCGACGAGCAGACCGGGGTCGTGCCGCTGCAGGCGACGCACGCCGCGCCACCCCTGCCGCACGAGGCGTTCGCGGTGCCGAGCTGACAGCGCCCGGCTTCGCAGCAGCCGTCACAGTTCGCGGGGCCACACGTGGTCGCCGTACCGCTGCACGACAAGACACCGGCCGACAGCGCGGCCGTCAGTGAAACGAGAGCCAGCAGTCTCAACGAGGTACCCCTTGAAGAGTGAGGCGCGCAGCCTACGCCAAGCGAGCCGCTCAGTGGAGCGTCTTCGCCGCCAGCACCGCCGCCTGCCCCACCAGCGGTGACAGCAGGTAGTGCAGCCCGCGCCACGGCACGGTGATGCCCGCCGCCTCGGCGGTGCGCAGCATGCCGCCGCGCGACTTCGAGCCGTACAGCGTCGCTCCCGCGATCGCGAAGCCCGTACCCGACGGCGACAGCCCGAACACCAGCGGCCCCGAGTCGACGTCGCCCGAGCCCTTCACGCCCGGCGGGTACTCGCGCCACGCCGCGAGGCCCGGCACCGCGTCGAAGAGGAACACGCGCTCGGCCGCCTCGAACTGCGCGCGCGCCGCCGCCGCGTCGACGAACGGCAGGTAATACGAGTTCCACCCCGCGCCCGACGCACGCGCGCCGCTGCGCGGCGTGAACTTCAGCACGCCCGACTTCGCGTCGCGCGGCCACCGCGCGAGCCACGCGCGCGCCGGCACTTCACGGCCGTCGCAGCGCGCGCCCTCGGCGACCGCCGCGAGCGTGACGGCGTTGTCGGGCACCCACTTCTGGTTCGGGTACGTCTCGAGCAGCGCGTCGGGGGCCTCGCCGTAGCGGCGCTCGAGCGCGCCCAGCACCCGGCGGCGCAGCACCGCGTTCTCGGCGCTGCACTCGAGGGCGAGCAGAAGCCCTGCGTGCCCCAGGTAACCCGCATGGCCGTCGCCGCCGTCGAGCGTCTGCAGCGCGTCGCTCTTCCACGCCCGCGTGTCGAACGCCCGCACGTCGGCGTCGAGCGCCCGGCGCGTGAGCCAGCGCAGCTCGTCGGCGCGGCCCAGGTTCTTCGCCGCGATGCCCGCCATCGAGAGCGAGACCAGGTACCACTCGGCGGCGATGAGGCCATCACCCGGCGTCGTCGCCTTCAGCTCGCCCATCACGTGCTCGAAGCGCGAGCTCGAGTCGTCGGCCGTCGCGCACGCCGAGCAGCCGACGAGCCGCACGGCGACGAGGGCGGCGATGACTTTCAGCTTGCGCATGGCAAGAACATGGCGCCTGGCGAAGTGCCGTGGGCTGCAGCTTTCGCGAATGGTCGAGACCGCGCAGCGAACGGTCAGGGCGGCAGCTGGGCAGGGTCGATGAAGACGACGAACGCGCTGCCACCATCGCCCTCGCACAGCAGGTTCGGGCCGTACGCGCCCCCATCGGAAGGCGCGGAGCAGCTGCCGCCGACCGCGAGCAGCCGCGACCGCGCGAGCCAGACTGCGCTGTTCACGGCCTCATCGCCCGCGTTCTCGATGAGAAACTTGGAGCCCGCGATGAACGAGCCCTCGGTCGTCACGGGCACCACCATGACGTCACGCGGGTAGCTGGAGGTGTTGCCGAGGCGCTCTGCGCCGACCGCGAGCAGCACACCCCCGTCGCCGGTGCTCACCAGCTCGTTCACCTCGTTCAGCGTCGTGCTCATGTCGATGGCGGTCTCTTGAACGAAGCCGATGCCGCTGGGCAGCAGCTGCTCGATGACCTGGTCCAGCGTGCCCCTGCGGGCGAGGTAGTGGTCGGCACCGTGACGCGCCGAGGGCGGGCGGCCGTTCGAGAAGAAGTCGTAGGGCGGGAAGCCGAACTGGGTGCGCGTCGCAAACCCGCGCTGAAGCGCGGTCGCCACGGTCAAGCTCTGGCCCCTGTACGTGCAGGTGCCGAGGTACTGCCCCGTCAGAATTCCGGCGCCCATGTGGGCCGACTGCCGAATGCGGTACGGGGCGAAGTAGCCTCCGTCTTCGCAGGCGCCCACCTGGGGGTAGTCGTTGAAGCCACCGTCGAGGTCGCCGTCGACGGCGCCGAGAAACGGAGCGTCGCCACCCCACGCGGCGAAGCGCACGCCGCCGTCGTCGTCGATGAAGAGGTTGCAGGTGCCGAGCTCGAACGGCACGGTGATGGTTCGCGCCGGCATGACGGAGCTGCCGACGAAGACCTGCACGTGGTGCATGGAGCCCGTGTTGGCGCAGGTGATGGTGGAGCTCCCCAGCTGAAAGGCGCCGACGACGGTCGACATCGAGCTCGAGGTCGAGTCGAGCACTCCTCCGTCGGAGCGCAGTCGGTAGCGAAGCTGGCTCGAGAGCGAAGTGCCGACCCAGAACACCGTGTCGTCGTCGCCCGCAATTGCCCGGGTGACGACGCCGCTCCGCTTCCACACGCCCACCACACCCTGCGGCAACGTCGCTCCGCCGCCGGCTGCGCCGCCGCCCGCAGTTGCGACTCCACCGGCTGATCCACCTCCGGCCGTGTTCGCGCCACCTCCCGCCGTGGCGCCACCTCCTGCCGTGGCGCCACCTCCTGCCGCACCGCCGTCGCACGTACCTCTCGCGCGGCACGTCGCGTTCGCCTCGAGCTCGTCCCACCGGTCGCACGCAGCGAGCGCGAGCACCGCACAGCTCAAGGTGCGCTTCACCACGGCAGCACCCCGCTCACGCTCATCAGCGCGCCGCCGCCCGGCACCGGCGCCACCGTCGCCGCCGGCGCGTCACGGTCGACCGCGAGCCACACCAGCGCGCCCGCGAGGCACGCGGCCCCGACGATGCCGAGCGTGAGGCCCAGCGGCTGCGTCACCCGGCCCCGCGCGGCAATGCCGGAAATCTGCTCGACCGCGACGTCGCCCTGCAGCGCCGCCGCATCGACCTTCGACCAGGCGAAGAGGCCCGCACCCGCCGCCAGCAGCACGCCGCCGCCCGCGAGCAGCGCGATGCGCGGCACGTTCGCCGGCGGCGCCTTCGGCCCTGGCGCCAGCTTCTCGGCGAACACCTCGACCTGCTCATCGAGCCACGGCTCGAGCTCGCGCGCGCTCGCGAACCGCGCGGTCGCCGCCACCAGCTCTTTGCCGTCGCTCGCGCGCAAGACCTTCAGCGTCGCGAGCGTGCTGCTCTCGGTGCGCGTGAACGCGCCCGTCAGCACCGCGTCGACCCCGAGCCCGCCGGCCAGCTCGGCGAGGCAGCTCGAGTCGCCGCACCCGAGCAGCTGCTTCTGGCGCTCGACGCCGAGCAGCTGCATCACGTCGCTCCGCGTGCGCACGCTGAGCCGGCCCGGCCGCGCGAGCGACGCCGAGAAGTGCTCGACGTAGGCGTCACACACACCCTGCTCGAACCCCGTGCACGCGACACCCGGCGCCGCGACGGTGAACGGTGCAGCCGCGAGGAGCGTCACCAGCACGAACACGGCCGCAACAAACCACGTTCCATGATGATTTCGTGAAGATCAGATGCGCCCAGGGTGAAACACTGCCAGGCCTCGAGAGGCACTCTCGCCGTCATGAAAAGGCTCCTGGTCGCAGTCCTGGTGTTGCAGTCGTGCGCGATGATGGAAAAGAGCGCCCCCGCCTCCGACAAGCGCGAGAGCGTCACGTACAAGAAGACCTCCGAGTACGGCTTCGAAGACGAAGGCATCGAGGGCGACCTCACCAAACCCGACGGCGAGTACGTCGACGCGCGCAAGAAGGTTCATCACGGCCATGTGGCGAAGGTGCCCGAGCGCCTCCCCAACAGCGGCGCCGCCTCGAAGGCGATGACCGACTTGCCCTTGCGCACGCCCACCCCCGACGTCACCGTCGAGAAGCCCGTCGACCCGAAGCAGCGGTTCGACTTCAACGGCCTCGAGGTCGACGGCAACAAGCGCCCCGTCGCCGAGAACCGCACCGAGACCGAGACGGGCATGTTGCTGCAGCACTACGGCGTCAACCCGACCATCGACACCTCGGCCGAGCGCGTCTCGACGTTCGCCGCCGACGTCGACACCGGCAGCTACACGCTCGCGCGCGGCTACCTCGAGCGAAACCAGCTGCCGCCCGAGGCCGCCGTGCGCGTCGAAGAGTTCGTGAACGCCTTCGACTACGGCTACCGCCCGCCCGAGCGCGAGGCCTTCGCCGTTCAGGTCGAAGCGTTTCCCTCGCCGTACCGCAAGGGCTACCACGTGCTGCACGTCGGCCTGAAAGGCCGCGAGGTGAAGGCCGAGGCGCGCAAGAACGCCGCGCTCACGTTCGTCATCGACGTCTCGGGCAGCATGCAGCAGGAAAATCGGCTGCCGATGGCGAAGCGCGCCATGGCGATGTTGACCGAGCAGCTGCGCGAGACCGACAGCGTCGCCATCGTCGTCTACGGCGACACCGCGCACACCGTGCTCGAGCCAACGCCGGCCTCGAAGAAAGACGTCATCTACGCCGCGCTCGAGGGCCTGCGCAGCGAGGGCAGCACCAACGTGCAGGCCGGCCTCGACCTCGGGTACTCGGTCGCGCTGCGCCACTTCAAGGGCGGCGGCACGAACCGCGTCATTCTCTGCAGCGACGGCGTCGCGAACAACGGCATCACGTCGGCCGACGGCATCTACGCGCGCGTGAAGGGCAAGGCGAGCGAGGGCATCACGCTGACGACGGTCGGCTTCGGCATGGGCTCGTACAACGACGTGCTGATGGAGCGCCTCGCCGACCAGGGCGACGGCAACTACGCCTACGTCGACAAGCTCGACGAGGCCCGGCGCATCTTCGTCGAGCAGCTCACCGGCACGCTCGAGGTCATCGCCAAAGACGTGAAGCTGCAGCTCGAGTTCAACCCCGAGGCCGTCGAGCGCTACCGCCTGCTCGGCTTCGAGAACCGCAGCTTGAAAAAAGAAGACTTCGCCAACGACAAGGTCGACGCGGGCGAGCTCGGCGCGGGCCACAGCGTGACCGCCATCTACGAGGTGAAGCTGAAGAGCCGCAGCCCGAAGTTCTTCGCCACGTTCCGCGCGCGCTACAAGCAGCCGCAGGGCGGGCAGAGCGCGCTGGTCGAGAAGGCGCTCCCGATGGAGGTCGTGCGCGACTCGCTCGGCGGCGCCACCGGCCCGACGCGCATGTCGCTGGTGGCGGCGGGGTTCGCCGAGAAGCTGCGCGGCAGCTACTGGGCTCGCAACCTCTCGTGGGACGACCTGCTCGCCACCTGGGAGCTGCTGCCACCCGCGCTCAAAGACCGCCAGCAGTCGAAGGAGCTGCGCGACCTCATTCTCACCGCGAAGCGCCTCGACCACCGCCCCGACCGCTGGGAAAAAGAAGTGCCGCTCGCCCAGATGGACTTCGACCGCATCCCCGTCTTGAGGTGAGCTGGCGGCTCGCACCCGCAGTGCTCGTGCTCGCGGCGTTCATCGCCGCGCTCACGCAGGTGTTTGCGCGCGAAGAGCGCGACGCCATCGAAGAAATCGACGGCCGGCGCCGCGCCCTCGAGCAGTACGCCGCCGCCTCGCTGCAGCGCCGACTGCACGACGCGCTCGCCTCGGCGCTGCCCCGCATCGACGCGGCCGCCAAAGACCCGCTCGTCGACGCCGAGGGCACGCTGCTCATCAGCGAAGGCGTGCGCGTTCTTCCCCCCGCTCCACCGCAGCCCATCTCTGGAGCCCTCGCCGACGACGACGAAGCCAGCGAGCTGCCCTTCGTCGCCGCCGTGCGCGACGCGAAAGACCACGCCGCCCTCGAGGCCGCCGTGCGCGGCCTGCTCGCCCACCGCGCCCGCTGGCGCACCCCGGTCGAGCACGACGTCGAGGCCGTCACCCAGGTCGTCGAGCTGCTGCTCGAGCGGGGCACCCCCACGCTGCTGAAGGGGCTCTTGCGAGAGGGCTTTCAGGGGCAAGACGGGCTGCAGCGCCGAATCTTGCGCGGCCGCACGCAGCTCGAGCCCGCGACCCTCGCTCGACTCTGCGCGCGGGTGGCCCTGCTCTCGCGACGCGCGCAGATACCCGCCGACGACTTCGAGGCCCGCTGCGCCGAAGAGCCCATCGCCGACGGCGCCCTGCCCGACCCCGCCGCGCTGCCTGAAGGCCCGACGCAGCTGCAGGGCTGGTACGTCGAACGAGAGGGCAGCCTCGTGCGCGGCGTGCGCATCGACCTCGAGCACGAGCGCGCCGCAGTTCGCGAGCAGATGCGCACCCTCGGCCTCGTCGGCCCCGCCGACTGGGAGGCCGCCACCTCGCGCGCCCGCTCGCTCTTTCGCCTCAAGGCCGGCCTGCTCGGGCTCGTCGGCGCGCTCGGCCTGCTCGCCGCCGGCCTCGTCAGCGTCGCCCAGCGCCGCAAGCAGCGCTTCGTCGAGCTGAAAGAAGACTTCGTCGCCGCGGTCAGCCACGAGCTGAAGACGCCGCTCGCGTCGATGCGCGTGATGGCCGAGACGCTCGAGACCCGGCTTACGGGCAACCCGCAGGCGAAAGACTACCCGCAGCGCCTCGTCAGCGAGGTCGACGGCCTCACCGCGCTCGTCGAGAACATCTTGTCGTTCAACCGCCTCGACAAGGGCCGGCTGAAGCCGCAGCTCTCGCGCGTCTCGCTGGCGTCGCTGGTGCCGGTGCTGCGCGACGACGCTCCGAAGGCGAGCGTCACGTTCGACGGCTTCGACGGCGCGGTGCTCGAGGCCGACGCCGAGCTGCTCAAGCTGTGCCTGCTGAACCTGTTGCGCAACGCGTGCCGCTACAACGTGCGCGAGACGCCCGAGGTGCGGTTCTCGTTCGACGGCCGGGTCATGCGCGTCGCCGACAACGGCATCGGCATACCGGTGAGCGAGCACGAGCGCGTGTTCGACGACTTCGTGCGGCTGAAGGCGGTGCCGCGGGCGGGCACGGGCCTCGGCCTGGCGCTGTGCCGGCGCGTGATGCAGCTGCACGGTGGCAGCATCGGCATCGAGCGCTCGAGCCCCGAAGGCACCGTGTTTGCGCTGCGCTTCGCGACCCCTCGCGCCTAAGGTCGCGGGCCATGACGACCCGCCTCGCCGCCGTGGTGCTGTGCCTCTGCTTCGTCGCCGCCTGCAAGAAGTCAGACCCGCCTCAGACCGAACCTGCGGCGAAGGGCGAGCAGAAGCAGGAGTCACGGTCGAAGGGCACGAGCGTCAAGCTGACGCTGGCGGCTCCGAAGGTGGGGGCGAAGTACAGCGTGAAGAACGACACGCTGGTGTCGATGACGGCGCTGGGGGCCGAGATGTCGTCGAACGAGACGCGGGCGTACGACGTCGAGGTGGTCGAGGTCGACGAAGACGCTCCGGTGAAGGCGAACGTGAAGTACACGGCGGCGAAGACGGTCGAGGTCGAAGAGGGCAAGCCGGTGCCGCCGACCGAGTCGCCGCTGCTGGGCAAGTCGTACGTGGTGTCGCTGCAAGGCGAAGAGGTGGTGGCGACCGACGCGAAGGGCGTGAAGGTGAGCGAAGAAGAGCTGGCGCTGATTCGCGACGACATCGACTTTCTGGGCAAGCCCGACGCGGTGCGGGTCGAGCTGGCGGCGCGCGAGTTCAAGGTGGGCGAGGCGGCGCCGGGGCTGGCCGACGCGCTGACGAAAGAGATCGCCGACGGTGCGGCCGAGAGCGGCGAAGAGAGCGACATCAAGTTCAGCGAGGTGAAGGTGGTGCTGAGCGAAGACAAGGGCACGCACGCGGTGTTCACGGTGACGCTGAAGATGGATCAGAAGGTCGAAGAGGCGCCGATGAGCGCGAAGCTGTCGGGCACGGTCGAAGCACGAAAGAGCGACGCTGAAATCACGAAGCTCGAGCTGTCGGGCCCGCTCGAGCTGGGCGGCGGGCTCGCGAGCGGCAAGATGTCGATTGCGTCGGTGCGCACCGAATAGGGCCAGGCTGATTTTTCGACGCCGAACCGCTCGAAGACCAGGCAGAAGCCCGTTCGAAAAACCTGCCTGTCCCTTCGGCAGAGGGCCACACGAAGAGCCGGTTCGACAGCGGCGCGGCGCCGGCCGAAGTCGAGGCGACGGTCGACGTCGACCGTGCGGTGGCGCGACGAAATTGGTGGAAGCACTTCTCGAGCCCGTAGACTCGAAGCATGCCGGCCTCCGTCCTCATCGTCGAAGACGACGCGAACCTGCGGCTGACGCTCGAAGACAACCTGAAGGAGCAGGGCTACGCCGTACGCGTCGCAGCCTCGGTGGCCGAGGGCTGGCAGGCGCTCGACGCCGCCCCCGCCGACGTCGTGGTGCTCGACCTGATGTTGCCCGACGGCGACGGCTACACGTTCTGCAAGAAGGTGCGCGAGAAGCGGCTCGCGGCGCGCGTGCTGATGTTGACGGCGCGCAGCCTCGAAGAAGACCTGGTGCGCGGCTTCGATGCGGGCGCCGACGACTACCTCGCGAAGCCGTACCGGCTGCGCGAGCTCTACGCGCGCGTCGCGGCGCTGGTGCGGCGCGGCCCGGCCGAGAGTGCGGGCGCGGCGACGCACACGTTCGGCCCGTTCACCGTCGACGTCGCGACGCGCGCGGTGACCGGCCCCAGCGGCGCGGTCGAGCTCACGCGCAAAGAGTTCGACCTGCTCGTCATGCTGCTCGAGAGCGGCGGCAAGGTCTTGAGCCGCGACGAAATTCTCGACCGCGTGTGGGGCGACGTCGTGGTCGACCTGCACACGGTCGACAACTTCGTGTCGTCGCTGAAGAAGAAGCTGGCCGTGAAGAAGGGCGCGGCGGGCTTCGAGCTGAAGACGGTACGGGGCGTGGGTTTTCGCTGGGTGTGTTAAGCGCTGCGGCCAATGCTCCGACTGCTCTGCGTGGCCGTGGTGTTGTCTGGTTGTTCGAACCTCATCGTGGTGCGCGGCAGCTCGAACGACTTCTTGAAGCGAAAGGCGACGAGCGTGGTGCTGAACGCGCCGCAGAAGGTGGTTCAAGAGCGGCTCGACGAGATGTTCGAGCGCAAGGGCTTCAGGCCGTACTCGAGCACGCCGGGCGAAAACGGCTCGCAGGTGCTCATCTACCGCGGGTCACGCCGGGTGCCGCGCGAGGCGCAGGCGTACGGCATCGAGCTGGGCTCGTGGTTCGCGGCGCGGGTGGCGACGGTCGAGGGCAACCAGACCGAGGTGACGCTGATGGGTAAGCCGATGGTGGGCGCGGTCGAAATCTGCTCCGAGCACGACAACCTGCTGAACGACATCAAGTACGTGTGCAGCGACACGAAGGTGCCGCCCGACTGGGCCGGCAAGAACCTGGTGTCGGGGCGCGACGAGACCGAGGTCGTGTCGGGCGTGCTGAGCGACCTGTACGAGCGCCTGAAGCACTGAGCCCTACTCAGTCGTTCACCGCAGCACGAAGCCGACACCGAACGGCAGCTTCGGCAGTGCGTGGGTGACGTCGTCTTTCGCGAGCGCCCACGCGGCGTGCGAGCGCAGGCGCCGGTACCCGCCGATGATGACGATGAGCGGTATCGGGAAGAGCAGCAGGGCGGCGGGCCCGGCGAACGGCGCGACGAAGAGCGCGGCGTCGTAGGTGCCGTGCAGAAAGATGGCGATGGCGAGGCCGCCGAGCAGCCCGGGGCCGGTGCCGTCGAAGCGCTTCTTGGCGGCGTAGTGGCCGGTGAAGGCGCCCCACATCGCGTGGCCGGGCACGGCGAGCATGGCGCGCAAGATGAACATCGAGATCATGCTGCCGATGCTCTCGGCGCCGAGCAGGTAGCCGACGTTCTCGACGAGCGCGAACCCGAGCCCGGCGCGCGCGCCGTAGACGATGCCGTCGAAGCGCTCGTTGAACGCCGGGTGCCGCCACACGGCGAGCCAGAGGCAGATGGCCTTCGCGGTCTCTTCGGTGAGGGCCGCGACGACGTAGGCGGTGAACACACCCTCGGCGGCGTTCGTGGGGGCGACCTTGCCGCCGCCCGACAGCACCACCTGAATCACGATGCAGGGAATCGTGGCGAGACCGCCGAAGAGCGCCGTGCGACGGAGCAGCGACTTCGGCTCGGGGCGCTTGGCGTCGTGCGTCTCGACGTACCACATGAGAAAAATCGCGGGCACGGTGCCGGCCAGGGCGACCAGAAAGTTCATGGGCGTGGCAGCATAGCGCGCAGAACATGAGCTCCGTGCTGGTGTGGTTCCCGGGTCTGGTCGCGCTCGCCGCGTGGCTGTTGGCGTTCGTCTCTGCGGTGTCGATGGTGAAGCACCGCAGCGAGGGGGTGTCGCGGTTCTGGCTGATGACGCACGGCATCGCGTTCTTCACGGGCACCGCGTTCAAGCCCGAGGCGGCTCCGCACCGGCGGCGATTTCTCATCGGCATCGGCGTGTTCTTCGGCGCGCTGGTGCTGATGTCGGCGATGTCGGCGGTGTTGGGTGCCTAGAGTGCCGCGCATGGAGCGCATCGGCGTCGTCTCGGACACGCACGGCCTGTTCGACGAGAAGCTCGCTCGGCTCTTCGAGGGCGTGTCGCTGATTCTGCACGGCGGCGACATCGGCGAGCCGGGCGTGCTGACGCGGCTCACCGAAATCGCGCCGGTGCGCGCGGTGGCGGGCAACAACGACACGGGGCCGTGGGCGCGCGAGCTGCCGGCGGCGCGCGTCGAGCGGGTGGGCGGTTCGGTGCCGGTGCTCGTCGTGCACGACCTCGGCAAGCCGGCCGCGCCGACGGTGAAGGTGCAGTTTCTGCTCTCGGCCGAAGACCCGCGCGTCGTGGTGAGCGGGCACAGCCACAAGGGCGAGCTCGTCGTTCACGACGGCCGGCTGTTCGTGAACCCGGGCGGCGCGGGAAAGAAGCGGTTCAAGCTGCTGCGCAGCGCGGCGGTGCTCGAGGTGTCGAAGGGCGAGGTGGTGGCGCGGCTGTTCTCGCTCGAAGACGACGCGCTGCCGCAGGTGGCCGAGGCGCGGCTGGCGAGGTAGCGCGACGCGGCTCCGTTGCCGCCACGGACATCTGTACAGTCTTCGAGGGGCCGACCCTCTTTTGTGACGACGGACAGTCGTCCGCGCGGACACCGGTCCGTCGTCTGCAAACGATGGTCGGTACCGCCAAGACTGTACAGATGTCCGTGCGCGGCGGCGCGACGGCGACCGCGCGAAGAACGACCGCCGTTTCCCCTTTGGCGGCGGGCCCACGCGACGCAATCACCGCTGCGAAGCAGGCCGCGAGCGCTCGGGGCGTTCAGAGGCGGTTCGAAGCGCTCCGGCGCACCAGGCCGGAGGCCACGCCGCCGCGCCCGCTCGAGCATCAGACGAACCACGGCACGTCATCACGGCCGACTGCCTCATGTCGTCCGCCGACGGAGCAGCCAGCGGGCTCCGTCTCGGCGCCTGACCTACTTCGGCACGGCGCCGGCGTGTGACTTCTTGCCCTTGATGTCGAGCTCGGCGACGGGGCTCTCGGCGAGCCGCTCGACCGCGTCGGCCTTGCGCGGCGCGAACGCGGTGCCGGTCGCAGCCGCCGGAGCAACCGCCGGCGTGCCCGAAGGTGGGCCGCCCCAGCGCCCGCGCACCGGGTCGGAGCACGCGATGGGCCCCTTCCACGCGTGCCGAATCGCATACCGCCCCTGAAAGTTGTTCGTGCCCGACGCGACCGCGCCCTGCTCGAGCTTCTGGCCGTCGCTCAAGAACTCGCGGCCACCGACGATGGGGCCGGCAGCCCTGAACACGAGGTCTTCGCCCAGCGAGTCTCTGTCGTACCGGGCGTGCAGGCGCGTGAGCACCATGCCGTAGGCGTTCAAGCCGCGGCGCCGCAGAATGTTGTTCTTGAGGCTCGCAATCTGCGCCTCGAGCATCTTCTTCTCTTCGGGGCGCAGGGCGTCGCCGTTCTTCAGCTCGATTTCAGGCAGCGGCTCCTTCGAGAGCGCATCGAGGCCGAGCAGCATCAGGTCGCCCTCCTGCAGCGGAGGCGTCGGGCACGGGTCGCAGCTCGACGACGTCCACGCGTACTCGGTGACGACGGCCTTCGGGGTCTTCGCAATCGTGCGGTCGAGCAGGCTCGCGTAGAACGCGCCGAACTCGTTGCGCGAGCCTTCGTGCAGGTCGATGTTCGTGGGAATCGTGACGTTCGGGTAGTTCGCGACCTCGTAGCGCTGGTTGCGCGCGATGACGTGCACGATGAGGTCTTGTTTGTCTTTGGCGTTGATCAACCCCAGCCGAATCGGCAGCGTGAACGCCTCGGAGTCGTAGTGAAACCGCAGCGGCGACAGGGCCGCCATGCCGTTCTCGAACTGAACCTTGCTCGAGTCGACGCGCGCGACGAAGAACTTCCACCCCTGCTGAATGTACGGCTTGAACAGCGGCTCGGCGCCCTTCGGAATCTTGTATTTGTTGTCGCGCAGCCAGCGGTCGAGGCCGAGCGCGTCGTTCGCCGACAGCACCACAATCTCGTACTCGCCCACCGCGAACTGGGCCTCGACGGTGACGCCGTAGCCGGCGAGCGCGCCGGCAGCGTCCCCCTTCGCGGCCATCGCCATCGGAGCCGCCATCTTCTTCTCGCGGCGCTCGTAGTCGGGCTTCCAGCACGGGTCCTGCTCCCAGCATTCGACGAGGCGCGGCGCGGCGAGCTTGTCGACCTTCTCGAAGATGCTCTTCGGCAGCGTCTTCACGTTCTCTTTCGTCAGAATCACCGGCACGGGAATCACCATCGCGAAGTCCGACGGCGGGCCCTGGTAGTTGTTCTGCATCGAGAGCACGGTGCGCGTGCCGTCGCGCATCAGCACCACCTGGGTGGCGTTGTTGAAGAGCGACTGGTCGGCGCCCGAGACGTAGAAGCCGCAGAACGCGTGGGCGCTGCCGGCGGCGAGCACTGCGGCGGTGACGAGAAGGCGCATGGTGCGCGCGACCGTAGCACGCGGCACCTCGCGCGAAGAGCGTCAGACCGGTATGATGGGCGGTATGACGATGGCGAAGATCGCAATCACGATTCCGCAAGACACCCTCAAGAAGGCGCGAGGAGCCATCCGGCGGAGCCGGTCGAGCCTCAGCGCCTACATCTCGACTGCAGTCGAAGACCGGGTTCAGGCAGACGATCTCGATTCGCTGCTCGATGAGATGGACCGTGAGGCGGGGCGCACTCCCATGACCCAGCGAGAGCGCAAGCAAGCGACGTCTGATCTCTACGGCCCGAGAAAGCGCAAACGAAGTTGAGCCTGACTTTCGATGCCGGAGCGTTGATCGCGTTCGAGCGCAACGATGGTCGCGTTGTCCGCGTACTTCAGCTGGCACTCGCCGACGGGGTCCGAATCGCGATTCCTGCAGGAGTGGTCGCGCAGGTGTGGCGAGACGGTCGCCAGCAGGCACGCCTCGCCCGGTTGCTGCGCTCGCGGGTCGTCGAGCTCGTGCCGCTCGACATCGAGCAGGCGCGAAATGCTGGTGCGCTCTGCGGCCGAACCTCCACCGACGACGTCATCGACGCATCGGTCGTACTGTGTGCGCGACATCGGAATCACGGCGTCATGACCTCCGACCCCGACGACCTCCACCGGCTCGACCCGACGCTTCGGCTGGTTGTCGTGTAGGGTCGCCCACGTGAAGCGCGCCCTGCTGCTGTTCACGCTCTCGTTCGCCGCTGCTGCCTGCCGCTGTTACGTGCCGGTCATCGAAGGCCTCGACAGCGGCACCGCCGGCGGCTCGGCGGCGGGCACCGCAGGAGGCGGCGCGACGGCCGGTGGCACCGGCACCGCAGGCGGCTCGGGCTCGGCGGGCGCATGCGGGTCTGCGGCACAGTGCACGCAGCCTGGCCCCGCGATGTCGCTGTGCAGCTTTGGCCAGACCGACGCGGGCTACAGCTGCATCGACTCCGAGTGCGTGTTCGAGTGCACGCGCGGCCGTACGTGCAGCACGGCGGAAGATGCCGGCTGCCTCGCGTGCGGCGCCGCGCGCTCGTGCGCGACCTCGCCCAACTGCAACCGCAACGCGGTGGCGGCGCTCGACAGCGACAACGGCTGCCCGATGTCGTTTCCGAGCGGCCTGACGCTCACGCCGCTCGCGAACGCCTGCGGGTGGACGGTGACCGAGACGGGCACCACGCGCACGGTCGGCACCGTCTACCAGCTCGACGACGGCGACTTCGTCGCGCACATCGCCGAGCTCGGCGGCACCTGCGTCGGCTTCGCGCTGGCGTCACAGGTCGAGCGCTGGCTGCTCAGCTGCCCGGCGTGCCAGCTCGAGCTGCGGCTGTGAGGTTCACCACGTGACGTTCAGCGAGACCGAGCCGAGCTGATAGCAGCCGCCGTCTTCGACCGGCAGGTCGTCGTCGTAGTCCCACTCGACGAGCCTCAGGTTCGTGGCGGTCGCGCTGAACGCGCCTGAGCCCGCGTCGCGCGCGGCAGTCGTCACCGTCACCGACCCGGCCTGCGGGAAGAAGAGTCGGCCGTTCATCGAGCACGCGGGCTCTGCGTTGCCTGCGCCGGGGCTGCAGCTCTCGCGCAGGTACGGGCAGATGTTGCAGTCGATGAAGCGCGTGCTGGGGGTGAACGTCTCGGAGGCCGGCAGCGTCGCCGGGTGGAAGAAGTCGAGCGTGAGCAGGTCGGTGGGGAACGTCGCGCTGCGGAAGCTGTACCCCACCGTCGCGTCGGAGCCCGGCACGTACCGGCCCGATGTCGCCGCGTTCGGCCAGGTCGCGAGCTGGGTGCAGCCAGCGCCACCCGCGGTCGCCATGCCGCCCCCTGCCGTCGGCGACCCACCACCGGCCGTCGCACCGCCGCCGGCGTTCACAGCACCGCCACCCGCCGTCGCGCTGCCACCCCCTGCGGTCGCTCCGCCTCCGGCCGT